>JAKLLR010000064.1 GCA_022014175.1 Gammaproteobacteria bacterium
TCCGGGGATCACATCCCCCACTGCGTAAACACCGGGCAGGGAGGTGGCAAAGCCGCCATCCACTTCGATGATGCCCCGATCCGAACAGCGCACCCCCGCAGCGTCGAGACCCAGATCATCACTACAGGCTCGGCGACCGACCGCTACAACCAGACGGTCAAAGGTCTGGCTCTGCTCACCATCAGCATCCTCAAACGTGACATCAACACCCTTGGGACCCGTCCTGCTGCCGGTCACCTTCGCCCCCAGACGGATATCCAGACCCTGCTGTTTATAGGCCCGGGCCGCGTGGCGGGCCAGCTCCCGATCCACCGGTGGCAGTAGCTCGGGCATCGCTTCAAACAGCGTCACTTCCGCCCCCAGCCGACGCCAGACACTACCCAACTCAAGGCCAATCACGCCGGCGCCGATAATACCGAGCCGCTCCGGCACGCTATCGAAGTTCAGGGCCCCGGTGGAGTCAACAATCTGGATCCCGTCGACCTCCGCAACCGGGATCGCAACCGGCACCGAACCGGTGGCAATCACAATTTTTTTCGCCAGCACTTGCTGCAAGGTACCGTCGTGGAGAGTCAACTCCACTTCGCCAGCACCGACCAGGCGGGCGCTGCCCTGCAGCCAGTCGATGCTGTTTTTCTTGAACAGGGCGCGAATCCCGCCGGTCAGGTTGGAGACAATTTTCTCTTTCCGCTTCAGCATCTTCGGCACGTCCATGGCGACCTTACCAACGCTGATGCCGTGGGCGGAAAACTGATGCTTCGCCCTGTCGTACTGTTCGGATGAATCGAGTAGTGCTTTAGAGGGGATACAACCTACGTTGAGACAGGTCCCACCCAACGCCGGCTTGCCGTCGGGGTCAAGCCAGCGGTCCACGCAGGCTACCCGCAGACCCAACTGGGCTGAACGGATTGCACCCACATAACCCCCAGGGCCGGCGCCAATCCAGAGTACGTCATAGGGATCCATTGCTTCAGTTTAAACCTCAGATTTCCAACAACAGTCGGGCCGGGTCTTCCAGCATATTTTTAATCGTCACCAGGAAAGAGACCGCCTCCCGGCCATCGACAACCCGATGGTCGTAGGAGAGCGCCAGATACATCATCGGGCGGATCACGATCTCTCCATCCAACACCATCGGCCGCTCCTGAATTTTGTGCATCCCGAGAATCGCGCTCTGGGGCGGATTCAGAATCGGAGTGGAGAGCATGGAACCGAAAATTCCGCCATTGGAGATGGAGAAGGTACCACCGGTCAGCTCTTCAATCGAAAGCCGGTTTTCCGTCGCCTTCTCACCGAATTCAGAGACCGTGCCTTCGATTTCGGCAAATGACATGTGTTCCGCATTACGCAATATCGGCACCACCAGCCCCCGGGGGGAGCTCACCGCAATACCGATATCAAAAAAGTTGTGGTAAATCAGATCATTACCGTCAATCGATGCATTCACCAACGGGAACTCCCGCAGGGCCTCCACTGCAGCCTTGACGAAAAATGACATAAAACCGAGTCGCACCCCGTACTTGCGCTCGAAGTTCGACTTGTAACGATTACGTAGCTCCATTACGGGCTGCAGGTCAACTTCATTGAAGGTGGTCAGAATGGCCGCATTCTGCTGAGCCGAGAGCAGCCGCTCGGCGATGCGCTGACGGATCCGACTCATCGGCACGCGCTCTTCCTGACGGTCGCCGGATGCTGGCGCCGCAGGGGCATAGGCAGCCGCCGTCGCAGGCTGGGATTTGACCCCACTCTTCATCGAGTCAGCCACGTCCTCTTTGGTAATCCGGCCATCCTTACCGCTGCCAACAATAGTCGCGGCATCAAGCGCGTTGTCGGCAATCATTTTGCGGGCCGCAGGGCTTGGCACCCCGGTCGCAGCGGACTGAGCAGATGGGGATGCAGCCTGCGCCGGGGCAGCCGACTCTCCGACAACCCCTGCCTCGTCTGTCACCGTGGCCACCGCATCAGTGTCGATCACTGCGATCACCTGCTCGCTGACAACATTGGTGCCCCCGGGCACGACGATCTCGGTCAGTACGCCATCCTCCAGTGCGACCACTTCCAGCACCACCTTGTCAGTCTCAATATCAATCAGGGGATCGTCCCGCTTAACGGCTTGCCCAACCTGCTTCTGCCACTCCAGCAGCGTGCCCTCACTAACCGACTCAGAGAACACCGGGACTTTGACTTCAATGCGCATATTCAGTCACTCGAGGTTAAGGCAGACGGGGCTCAAGCCCCCTCCTGCTGCCATAGCCCCAGTGCATCCTGCACCAGGGCTTTCTGCTGTTCCAAATGCTTATGGTACGAACCGGCCGCCGGCGACGCCGACAACAGTCGACCGGCGTAGCGCAGACTCATCTGCGCCGGCATACAGGCACGGAAGTGGTGCTGGCTCTGATACCAGGCACCCTGATTCTGGGGCTCTTCCTGGCACCAGACCAGATCGGTGGCCTGGCCGTAAGCGGCCAGCTCCCGACTCAGCAGATCTAAAGGAAAGGGATAGAGCTGCTCAACCCGCAGAATCACCGTGTCCTTCAGACCCGCCTCATCCCGCGCCGCCATCAGGTCAAAGTAGACCCGCCCCGCACAGAGCACCACTCGCTTCACTTGGTCGGGATCAATTGTTTCCGCTATCTCGCCGATCACGGGCTGATAACCCCGGTCAGTCAGATCATCCAGGGTTGAGACCGAGGACTTGTGCCGCAACAGGCTTTTCGGACTCAAGATGATCAACGGTTTGCGGTAGGGTCGAATCATCTGCCGACGCAGCAGATGGAACATCTGCGCCGGAGTGGTCGGCACACAGACCTGCAGGTTGTATTCAGCACAGAGCTGGAGATAGCGCTCCAGACGGGCGGAGGAGTGTTCCGGCCCCTGCCCCTCATAACCGTGGGGCAGCATCATCACGATGCCGGAGTAGCGCTGCCATTTAGTTTCCGATGAGCTGATGAACTGGTCAATCACCACCTGCGCACCGTTGGCGAAATCGCCGAACTGGGCCTCCCAGATCACCAGGGTGTTCGGGTCTGAACTACTGAAGCCCCATTCAAAACCCAGCACTGCCTCTTCAGAGAGCAGGGAATCGACCACCAGAAACCGGGGCTGATTCTCCCTCAGGTGCTGCAACGGCACGTGCCGCTCATCTGCGGGCCCGCACTCCACATTCTGGTTATGCAACACCGCATGACGATGAAAAAAGGTCCCCCGGCCGCTATCCTGACCCACCAGACGAACCGGATAACCGTCATTCAGCAGGCTGGCATAGGCCAGGGTTTCTGCATATCCCCAATCCATCGGCTGCTCACCCGCCGCCATCAGCGCGCGCTGCTGGTAGATCTTACTGACCCGCGGGTGCAGCTCGAACCCTTCGGGGATGGCGCCGAGACGGGCAGAGAGGCTCTGGATCTGCGCCAACGGCAGCGTGGTGTCCGCAGGCGTGGTCCACTCAGTCCCCAGAAATGGCCGCCAATCCTCCTGCAAACCACTGACGACCGCCCGGCTCAGCTTCGGCAGAGCTACCTCGCCACCCGCTTTCAGGTCGTTTTGATAGGCGTCAAATACCGCATCGATTTCGGATTCCGCCAACACGCCCTCCGCCACCAACTGGGCGCTGTAGAGTTTGCGGACCGGCTCGTGGCGGGCGATTTCTGAATACATTTTAGGCTGGGTCACCCAGGGCTCATCCGCCTCGTTATGACCATGCCGACGATAACAGACCAGATCAATCACCACGTCCCGGTGAAACTGCTGACGGAAATCCAACGCCAGTCGCGTCACGTACAGAACCGCCTCCGGATCCTCGCCATTTACGTGGAAAATGGGGGCCTGCACCATCTTGGCGATGTCTGTGCAGTAGAGCGTCGAGCGGGTATCCAGCGGGTTACTGGTGGTAAACCCGATCTGGTTGTTAATCACCACATGAATGGTGCCGCCGGTAGTGAACCCACGGGCCTGGGAGAGATTAAGGGTCTCCATCACCACACCCTGCCCCGCAAATGCGGCATCTCCGTGGATGTTGATCGGCAGCACCTCGGACCGGGTCTCATCACCCCGACGCTCCTGCCGCGCCCGCACAGACCCCACAATGACCGGATTAATAATCTCCAGATGGGATGGATTGAACGCCAGCGAAACATGGGCGGTGCCACCAGGAGTAATGACGTCCGACGAAAATCCTTTATGGTATTTGACGTCTCCCGAGCCCGGTTCACTGGCCCCCAGCCCCTCAAACTCCGAAAACAGCTCCTGGGGGTGCTTGCCCAGGATATTCACCAGCACGTTGAGTCGCCCGCGGTGAGCCATGCCGATGACAAACTCCTTAATACCAGCCTCACCGCCCCGGGCAATCAAGTCGTCCAGCAGTGGAATCATGCTGTCGCCGCCCTCCAGCGAGAACCGCTTCTGCCCCACGTATTTACGATGCAGGTATTTTTCAATTGCATCAACGGCATCCAGCCCCTTGAGCAGATGGCGTTTCTCATCCTCACTCAGATTAAGCTGACCACTGCTCTGTTCAATCTGCTGCTGCAGCCAGAGCACCTGATCCCGATCAGAAATATAGGCGTACTCAAAACCGATATGGCGGCAGTAGATCTGTCGCAGCGCAGCGACAATCTCCCTGAGTGGCGCGGTTTCAGGCAGTGGCAACGTGCCGGTGGGAAAGGGTGTGGCGAAATCCGCCTCGGTCAAACCATAATTCGCAGGCTCAAGACTGGCGACCTCCGACCGGGTGCCCAGCTCCAGCGGATTGACCGTGGTCGCCAGATGACCACGGGTCCGGTATTCGTCGATCAGCCGCTGTACAGAATTGCGCTGCTGAGTAACATCAGCTTCCGTCACCACTCCAGGAGCAGCGCCCTGACGACCCTGCTGGGCGAGAAATGAGAAGTGCGCCTGAACTTCAGCGTGGGAGACGTCCCGATCTGTGCGGGTGGAACCCGCCTGCAGATCATCGAAGTAGCTTCGCCAGACCCCGTCGACCAGAGCGGGGTCACGCAGATAGTCCTCGTAGAGACCCTCGACGAACTCGGCGTTACCAGAATAGATGTAGGAGTTATCGCTCATGCGCACCTCTCACTCATACTGGGAACAGCAGGCAGGGGGGCGACCCGTTAATTTAAGTGCGGTTGGCGACACGGCCCGATAAATATAGTTCGGTAACCGGCCCCTGTACAGCCGATCAACCCACTGAGCGACAGATTAATTGTGCTCGGCGCCCATATCGGCGCAACCGACATGCTTGTTGAGCAGGCAGGGTTCGTTTTTCTCACTCTCGGTCGAGACCGGCCCGGGCCCGGGCAACTGCAGCAAGAACCTGCTGTGGCGCAGTGCCACCGATGTGATTACGGGCGGCGACGGAGCCGTCGAGGCTCAGGACTTCGAAGATATCCGGGTCAATAGTGGCCGAAAATGTCTGTAGTTCGCTGAGGCTGAGTTCCGACAGATCCCGCCCCTGTTCCAGACCAAACAGCACCGCCCTGCCCACCACCTCATGGGCATCCCGGAAAGGCAATCCGGCACGCACCAGATAGTCCGCCAGATCGGTGGCCGTAGCGAAACCCCTGAGGGCCGCCGCCCGCATTGATTCCGGCTTCGGCTCCAGGTTGGCCAGTAGCCCGGTGAAGGCCTGCAGGCAGTCCGCCAGCGTATCCACCGCATCAAACAGCGGCTCCTTGTCTTCCTGATTGTCCTTGTTGTAGGCCAGTGGCTGCCCCTTCATCAGGGTCAGCAGCGACAACAGATCGCCGTAGACCCGGCCGCTCTTGCCCCGCACCAGTTCCGGCACATCCGGGTTTTTTTTCTGGGGCATGATGGATGAGCCGGTGCAGTAGCGATCCGGCAGCACGATAAAATCGAACTGGGACGAACTCCAGAGCACCAGCTCTTCAGCGATCCGCGACAGGTGCATCATCAGCAGACTGGCACAGGCACAAAATTCGATGGCGAAATCCCGATCGCTGACCGCATCCAGGGAGTTATGGGCGAGGCCGTCGAAACCCAGCAACTCAGCAGTGTAGGCCCGATCAATGGGATAGCTGGTCCCGGCCAGCGCCGCAGCACCGAGGGGCATGATATTGGTCCGCACCCGACAGTCCGCCAGCCGCGCCCGATCCCGCTTCAGGGCCTCAAACCAGGCCAGCAGGTGGTGGCCAAACGTCACCGGCTGAGCCGTCTGCAGATGGGTAAAACCGGGCATCACAGTGTCGGCGTGGGCCTCACCAAGATCCAGCAGGACCCGCAGCAACCCTTCCAGCATGCCATCCAGATCATCAATCTGCTGGCGCAGCCAGAGCCGCAGATCCGTCGCCACCTGATCGTTACGGGAACGACCGGTATGCAGCTTCTTACCCGCATCACCAATCAACCCGGTCAACCGGGCTTCGATGTTCATATGGACATCTTCCAGCGCAATCGACCACTCAAACCGGCCCTGCTCGATCTCCTGCTGAATGGTGGTCAGCCCCCCCAAAATCGCCTCGCACTCTTCGTCCGTCAGCACGCCGACACGGGTCAGCATGCGAGCATGGGCCATGGAGCCCGCAATATCCTCCGCGTAGAGCCGCTGATCGAAGGTCACAGATGCGGTGAAACGCTCGACAAATTCGTCCGTGGCTTCAGTGAATCGCCCGGCCCAGGGCCGCTTATCTTTATCCGTCATGTTCTCTTCGTCTGGTGGTCGGTCTGCGCGGCCGCCAGTATACCTCCGACCCCGGCCCATTTATGCCGGAACGGCCGCACGGTAAACTGCAGCGAATACCGGGAGACGGCCGCTTGTCTCAGAACCATTTAGACCAAAATCTACTACCGGACTTCTGTCGGCCCATGCCGATCGTCACGGTATTGGCCTTCGCCCAGCTGCTGGCGATCGGCACCGCCCTGCTCGCGAGCCCGGGCAAATTCTGGTTGACACTGGCCAGCGCCACACTTTTTATGCAGTGGGTGGCGCTCACCACTGCCGGGGTACTCTGCCTGCTGCGCTCCGTTATCAATCAGATGGATGACCGCCTGCTGCTGCTCTGTAGCTACGGCAGTATGTTGCTGAGCTGCCTGGTCGTCACCGAAAGTTCGATCTGGCTGCTGAAGAATTCCGCACTCTCCCCCCTGACGGATCGCAGCCACACTGAACTACTGCTGCGCAATATGGGGCTCGCAGCTATTGTCGATGCCGTCGTGCTGAGAGTGCTGTTCCTACAACAGAAAACCCGACGGATGCTGAACGCCCGCCACCTGGCCCGGCTGGAGGCACTACAGGCCCGCATCCGCCCCCACTTCCTCTTCAATAGCCTCAACAACATCGCCGGCCTGCTGCGGATCGACGCCGACAAAGCCGAAGGGGCCATCGAAAACCTGGCTGCCCTGTTCCGCGCCAGCCTGCGGGGTAATACCCCCCTTGTAAGCTGGCGGGAGGAGCTGGAGCTGTGTGAACAATATCTCGCCCTGGAACAACTGCGACTGGGAGGGCGACTACAGGTTGAATGGCACACGGAGTCCATCCCGAGCCGTGGCCAGATACCCCTGCTCTGTCTGCAACCCCTGCTCGAAAACGCCATCTATCACGGCATCGAACCCCGCCCGGAAGGCGGCACCGTCACCATCATAGGCAACTGGCAACCCGACCTGCTGGAGCTGACCATCAGTAATCCCCTGCCCGAGACATCCGGCTATGCCGGTCATCAGGGCCATCAGCTCACCCTCGACAATCTGCGGGAGCGGCTGCGGGACTACTACGGTAACCGCAACATCCTCACCACCGAGCAGAGCCGAAGCGGCTTCCTGGTCCACCTGAGCCTGCCCCAGGCTGCGCACCCGTGATCAGGCTGATTATCGTCGAAGATGAACCCCTGGCCCGGGATCGCCTGGCAGCCCTGCTGGCCGAGCAGCCGGATTGCGAACTGTTGGGGACCGCCGCCAACGGCGCAGAGGGGCTGGCACTCTGCGAAGAGCTGCAGCCCGATCTCATCTTGCTGGATGTGCGGATGCCCGGGGTCGACGGCATGTCCATGGCGGAACAGGCCAACACTCTGGACAACAGGCCCCTGATCGTTTTTACCACCGCCTACGAACAGCATGCACTGGAGGCGTTCGGGGTTAATGCCCTGGATTACCTGCTGAAACCGATCAGCCGCGACAAACTGGCCGCCTGCCTGGCCAGGGTCGGGGAGCGGTTGAACCAAACTACTTCACCCCCCCCGCCCCCGGACGGTATTACCCTGAAGCAGGGGAGCGGGCTGATCTCTATCCCGCTCACAGATATCTGTTGTTTGAAGGCTGACCACAAATACACGGCGCTGATCACCCCGGAACGGGAGTATCTGAGCGAGATCCCGCTGGCCAAATTCGCCGAGGCCTACCCGGACCAGCTGATTCGAGTCCACCGTAACGCCCTGGCCAACCGAACTCGACTCACCGCCCTGCGCCGCAGCGCGACCGGGGGCTGGCTGCTGCAGATCGACGGAGTCGAGCAACCTCTGGAGGTCAGCCGCCGACAACTCGCGGGCCTGAAAAAGGCCCTGGGGGCCGTCAGTCGGCTGTAAATGAGAGCGCCTTTTCCCGATGCTAGAATGCGGGCGGCTGTGCCAAAAAGTGAACAACAAACCCGGAACCTGGAGGAGATTAATGAGCAATTCCAAACGACAGGGCCCCCTGGTAGGGCTTAAGGTGGTCGAGATCCTCTCTCTCGGTCCCGGCCCATTCTGCGCCATGATGCTGGCGGACATGGGCGCCGATGTCATTCAGGTCTGTCGCGCCGACATGGTGGATTTCGAGCGTTCAAAAGAGGACCCCACCAACGTCGCCACCGCAGGCTTCACCATCCACCGCAGCCGCCGCTCCATGGGGGTTGATCTAAAATCCCCTGAAGGCATCGAAACCACCCTGCGACTGGTGGAGAACGCCGACGTTCTGCTGGAGGGCTACCGCCCCGGCGTGATGGAGAAGCTGGGGCTGGGGCCGGATGTCTGCCTGGCCCGCAACCCGGGGCTGGTTTACGGTCGGGTCAGCGGTTTCGGCCAGACCGGCCCGCTCGCGGCCAATCCGGGCCACGATATCAATTACATCGCCCTCTCCGGCCTGCTCGATCTGGTGGGGCCTGCGGGGGAGCCACCCAGCCCGCCGCCGGGCCTGCTGGGGGATTTCGGCGGTGCCGGCATGGGGCTCGCTTTTGGGGTTCTGGCCGCACTGTTCGAGAAGAAGAACTCCGGGCTTGGTCAGGTGATCGATTGCTCGATGGTGGAGAGCTCTTCAATCCTCGCCACCCTGTTCCACGGTATGCTGCAAACCAATAACTACCATCTGGAGCACGGCACCAACTCGGTGGATGGGGGTGCCCACTTCTACAATGCCTACC
The DNA here is from genome assembly GCA_022014175.1 of Gammaproteobacteria bacterium. Taxonomy (GTDB): domain Bacteria; phylum Pseudomonadota; class Gammaproteobacteria; order Immundisolibacterales; family JAKLLR01; genus JAKLLR01. The sequence continues at coordinate 9,347 of JAKLLR010000064.1, forward strand.
AGACCAAAGATGGCAAATGGGTCAGCATCGCCGCAGTGCTACCGAAGTTCTATAAATCCATGATGGATGCCCTCGGTCTATCCCCCACCGAACCCCGGCAGATGGATGAGAGCCAGTGGCCCGCACAGAAACAGAAACTTGCTGAGGTGTTTGCACAGCACACCCAGGCGGAGTGGAACGAAAAGCTCACCGGCACCGACTTCTGTTACACCCCAGTGCATAACCTCGCCACCGCTCCAGAGCATCCCCAGAACAGAGCGAGAGACAGTTTTGTGGATATAGAAGGCATGGTGCAACCTGCGCCAGCGCCGAAATTCTCCCGCACCCCGGGCGCGGTCTCCGCGCCACCGCCGGAGGTGGGCCAGCACACCGCAGACATCCTTGCCGACTGGGGCTTTTCCGCCCGGGAGATCGATACGCTGCACCAAAAAGGTGTGGTAAAAACGGCGGTTAAATCCAGCTAATCTAAAAACCTTTAAAGAGTTACTAAAACATGGAAAAACAGGAGTTTTATGCCAACGCCAAAGCCGGTAGCCGCGGGCCACTGGAGGGCCTCAAGGTGCTGGAGGCCACTAACTTCGGCTCCGGCCCCATCTGCGGCATGGTACTGGTTGATCTAGGTGCAGAATCGATCAAATGCGAACTGCCGGGGGCCGGTGATCCGGTCCGGCAGATGTACCCCTACCTGGAGGATGACCGCTCAGAAGGCAGCACCTGGTACCAGACCTTCAATCGCGGCAAGCAGACCATCACCCTGAACTTCCGGGATCCAGACGGCCAGGCGCTGTTCAAACAGCTCGCCGCCCAGGCCGATATTGTGGTGGAGAACTTCACCCCCGGCACCATGGACAAATGGAATATCGGCTACAAAGATATCGCCGAGGTCAAACCCGACATCGTGTATGTCTCCATCAGTGGATTTGGCCAGTTTGGTGACCTCTCCTGGAAAAAGGGTTTCGACCCCATCGCCCAGGCCATGGCCGGCATGATGCACTGTACCGGCGCCAAAGACGGTCCACCCACCCGCACCGGTCCGGCCATTGCCGACAACATGACCGGCTGGCACGGTGCCATGGGCGCTATGGCGGCCATCATCCACCGCAACAAGACCGGCGAAGGGCAGCATGTAGACACCTCCCTGACCGACACCATCCTCTACACCACCGACGTCGGCATCATGGGTGAGGCCAACTGCGGCTACCAGCAGGTGCGTAACGGCAACACCATCGACAGCGGCGCACCGTTCAATACCTTCATCTGCAAGGATGGCCGCTACGTCTTCATCAACGCCGCATACGACGGTCATTGGGTGCGTCTCTGCGACATCATGGAACGCCCCGAGCTGAAAGAGGACCCCCGCACTGGCAATTATGCAGCCCGTGGGGATAACCGAGGTTTTGTGGATGAAGTTGTGCAGGCCTGGGCAGGTTCCCTGAATATTGATGACGCCATGGCTAAACTGGATGGTGCTAGCGTTACCGCCGGTCCGGTACTGGATTTCAAACAGATTCTGGCCCTGCCCCACTACCGGGACCGGGATGCCATCGTAGAGATCGACCATCCCATATTTGGCACCCTGAGCCACTATGGCGTACCCACCAAGTACTCTCGCACCCCGGCACAACCCAAGGGGCACTCACCCCTGAAAGGCCAGCACAACGAGCAGGTTTACCGCCAGCAGCTGGGTCTGACGCCTGAACAGATTGCTGACCTGAAAGCCAAAAACGTGATCTAACTGGCCGCGCAAACTGTGCGCTGTAAAAGCCCGGCTTCTGCCGGGTTTTTATTGCCCGGAGTCACCCCAGAGCACCCGGCAACCAGACCTGACGCTCTGAGGCATGGCATAACCGAATGGTTCTGTATTAAGGTGGACGGATAGAAGCGATACAGCACCGCCACGCTACTTCGCCAACTAAAAAACCGTGAGAGAGGAGATCCAACATGGATAAAACCGAGTTTTACAAAGACGCCATTCCTGGCAGCAAAGGCCCACTAGAGGACCTTCGCGTGCTCGAAGCCACCATTGTCGGTGCAGGCTCCTTCGGTGGCACCCTGCTCTCAGATCTGGGCGTCGAGAGTATTCGTTGCGAGATGCCAGGAACTGGCGACACCACCCGCGCCTGGCCCCCCTATCTGGGGGAGCCCGGCGATGTGAACGCCAGCATCTGGTTCCACGCCATCAACCGGGGCAAAAAGAGCGTCACCCTCGATTTTCACAAACCCGAAGGCCAGGCCCTGTTTAAAGAGCTGGCCCAGCACGCAGATATCATCATCGAGAATTTCACCCCCGGCACCATGGCCAAGTGGGGGTTGGGCTACCAGGACATCAAACAGGTCAAACCCGACATCATCTACGTGTCGGTCAGCGGCTTCGGTCAGTTTGGCCCATTGCACAAAAAGAAGGGGCTGGATCAGGTCGCCCAGGCGGTGGGCGGCATCATGTCCGCCACCGGCGAAAAGGGTGGTGAGCCACTGCGCTGCGGTTACGCCCTTGGCGACAACCTGAGTGGCTGGATGGGTGCCATGGGCGCGTTGGCGGCCCTCACCTATCGCGACAAAACCGGACGGGGCCAGTGGATCGATTCCGGCATGTGCGATGCGATTCTCTACACCAGCGCCATCAACGTGCTCGGCACCGCCAATACCGACCTTAAAGTCGAACGAATGGGCAACGGCATTGATGGCGGCCCGTTCAATACGTATCTCTCTAAAGACGGGGTCTATCTCTATATTCATGCCGTTTTCGATGCGCACTGGGTGCGTCTTTGCGAGGTGATGGGCTGCCCAGAACTCGCCACAGACGAGCGCACAAAAACCTGGCCTGACCGGTCCAAACACATCGATTTTGTAGATCAACTGGTCAGCGACTGGGCCGCCCAACGCACCGCTGAAGAGATTCAACCACTGCTCGACGCCGCCGGAGTGACCTGCGCGCC
>JAKLLR010000148.1 GCA_022014175.1 Gammaproteobacteria bacterium
AGCGGGCATTAAGCAACCTGCTGTCCAATGCCATCCGCCATACGGCGGCTGGGGAAACGGTGAGAGTTTTACTTGATACCAAAGAGAGTGGTGAAACCAGCATCGTGGTCGAGAGCCCTGGTGTCGAAATAGCCACCGACCAACTTGCAAAACTTTTTGATCGCTTTTATCGCGTTGATCCGTCACGACACCAGAGCGAGGCTGGCACCGGGCTTGGGCTGGCGATCGTCAAATCAATTGTCGAGGCGCACGGCGGCGAGATTGATGTGACTTCAGCCAGTCAGATTACGAGATTCCGGATCACTCTTCCAACAAAGAGTTGATCACGGATGAACCGACTTTTGCCAAAAGACCCTGCGGATCGGTGTCCAGGATCTTGATGCTGGATACCGGAAAACGGTGATGAGAAATAGATGGCGGAGAGGGTGGGATTCGAACCCACGTGGGGCAAGGCCCCCAACCGATTTCGAGTCGGTGCCGGTATGACCGCTTCGGTACCTCTCCAGTGTTCCGCTGTTGCAGATAGGCGCGAGGCCGACCAGCGGAGCGCTATGATACCAGAGCCTTGGCGGCCCGCGCGGCTAAAGCCCGGGTATACTCGTCGGCACGCACCATCACTAATAAGTACGACTCGATCGCACTGAATTCTGGAGGATATGCCATGCCCCAAGCCGTAGATCTGCAGCGCCGAAAATTTCTTCAGAGCTCCGCCGCAGTCGGGGGTGGACTACTGCTTGGAGTGCAGTTGCCCGCGCTGGCTGAAACAGAGCAGGGTAATACGGTTGGCGACTCTGAACTCACCGCCTGGGTCAGAATCAGCCCGGATGGTGAAACCACCCTAGTGATTGATAAATCCGAGATGGGCCAGGGCATCGCCACTGCCCTCGCCATGCTGCTGGCGGAGGAGTTGGAGGTGGATCTGGAGAGTGTCAGATTCGAATTTGCCCCGGCGGATCGTCGCTACATCAACCACGCCTTCTACGCCCAATCCACCGGCGGCAGTCTCAGCGTGGAGAGCAGTTGGGAGCCGATGAGACAGGCCGGCGCCGCCGCCCGGGAGATGTTGATTGCAGCGGCGGCGCAAATCTGGGGGGCCCGCCGCAATCAGTGCCACGCGGTATCCGGTTGGGTTGAGCATGAGGACGGTCGTCGCCTGCCCTACGGATTCCTGGCGGATCTGGCGGCGACACAGGAAATTCCAGACTTTGATGAGCTGCAACTGAAAGAGCCGAAAGATTTCCGTCTGATCGGCAAACCTCTTGATCGCCTCGACAACCGAACCAAGGTGGATGGCAGCGCCCGGTTCGGTCTTGACGTGCGGCTACCGCAGATGCGCATGGCGATGGTCTTGCGACCCCCGGTTCTGGGTGGCGATGTAGCAACCTTTGATGACTCCGAAGCCCTGAAAATTCCAGGTGTGGAGTCGGTCCATCGAATCACTCGGGGCATCGCTGTAGTGGCCCGCAACTCCTGGGCAGCCCGCAAAGGTCTGAGAGCGCTGGCAGTCAGCTGGACCGACACTCCTCACGACACAGCCAGTAGCGCCAAACTGGCGGATGAACTGGCTGAGCGGGCGAACCAGCCCGCCTCCTCCGTGACCGATCAGGGTCACGCTGAGAAGGCCCTGAAAATTGCCTCCCGGAGACTGGAGGCCCGCTACCAGCTGCCCTATCTGGCCCACGCCACCATGGAGCCAATGAACTGCACCGCTCATGTGCAGGCGGATCGCTGCGACATCTGGGCGCCAACCCAGAGCCCGGCATCCACCGTCGAGATCGCAAGCCGTCTGACTGGCCTGAAAGAGGATCAGATCAGCGTAACCACCACCTATCTTGGTGGTGGTTTTGGTCGCCGCTACAACATCGATTTCGTTGAAGAGGCGGTGGAGATATCCAGCCTGGTCGGCCAACCAGTTCAGCTGATCTGGAGCCGGGAAGACGATATGCGGCACGATTTCTACCGACCCCAGAACAGCCATCTGTTGCGGGCAGCGATTAACGACGACAGTCAGGTCACCGCCTGGTTTCATCGCATCGCTGTGCCCTCGATCACCCAGGCCTATACATCGGATCTGTTACGGCCGGTGCTGCCCGCTGGCCTGCCCGCCATTCTCAAGCAGGCCATCGGTGACAGCGCGCAATGGGTCAGCGGCCTGATCAACGATCCGATCTCCACCCACGGCGCGGCGGATCTACCCTACGCCTTCCCCAATATTGGGGTTGAGCTGGCGGATGCGGAGTCGATTCTGCCGATCGGATTCTGGCGCTCGGTGGGCAACTCGTACAACGGCTTCGTCACCGAGAGTTTCATGGATGAGATCGCCCATGAACTTGAGGAGGACCCCTTTGAATTCAGAGACCGCCTGCTCAGCAATAGCCCGCGGCTGCAACAGGTGTTGCGAACGGCTGCGGAGAAATCGGGCTGGGGAGACCCCCTCCCCGACGGGCGGGCAAGGGGCATCGCCGCCCATCACTCATTTCACAGTTATGTCGCCCAGGTGGCCGAGGTCTCTCTGGATCCGAAAAATCAGCCGGTGGTGCATCGCGTAACCTGTGTGATTGACTGCGGCATGGTGGTGAACCCCGATATTGTCGCCGCGCAGATGGAGAGCGCCATCACCTACGGGCTGACCGCCGCGCTCTACGGTGAGATCACGGTTGAAAATGGTAGGGTTAAGCAAAGCAATTTTCATGACTACCCGGCGTTGCGGATCCACCAGTCACCACAGGTGGATGTCTATATCATCGCCAGTAAAGAGCCCCCCACCGGAGTTGGAGAGCCCGCCACCCCGGTTATCGCGCCTGCGGTCGCCAACGCCCTCTACTTACTTACCGGCGACCGAATTCGCCAGCTACCCATCGTCGGGCAACGCTCCTTAACCTAGAATATAGATTATATTTTAACCTTAAGTATTTATTTTAAATGGATTTATCAGAGCTCTCTATCCTGCGAAAGGCGAACAACTGGTTCGCTGCGGGCGACCGGGTTCATCTCATCACTGTACTGCAAACCTGGGGTTCATCACCCCGCCAGGTGGGAGCCTTGGCCGCGATTCGTAACGG
>JAKLLR010000149.1 GCA_022014175.1 Gammaproteobacteria bacterium
TTTTGAGTTGGTTCTGCTTGCCGCCAAACGAGCGAGAGACCTCTCCATGGGGGGCACCGCCCTGATCGAGGAGGAGAACGACAAACCCGCTGTCGTGGCTCTGCGAGAGATTGCTGACGGCCTTATCAAAAGCGACTTCCAGGAAGCGCAGCCGGAAGCGGAACCGGAGACTGAGGACTCCGTTGCTCTTGATGCGGCGATTGCTGCTGAATTCGGTGCCCTGCTGGAGGAGGAGCCCGAAGCAGAAGCGGCACCCGAAACCGCCGCAGATGAGAACACCACAGACGAGGAAAAATAAGCAGTCACTCCGCCGGAGTGACCGGGGCCTCCGTGGAACCCATCGACCAACTCTTCGACTCTCTCAGTAGCTACCTGCCACACGGCGATCTGGGCCGTATTCGTCACGCCCTCGACTACAGTAACGCCGCCCACCAGGGCCAGAGCCGGGCCTCCGGCGAAGCCTACATCAGCCACCCGATTGCGGTGGCCCAGCAGTTGGCGGATATGCGCATGGATGCGGACAGCATTCAGGCCGCCCTGCTGCACGATGTGATCGAAGATACCGCCACCGGTCGTCACCATCTGGAGGCGTCATTTGGCCCGGATGTGGCCCAGCTGGTGGATGGTGTCAGCAAACTGACCCAGGTCACCTTCGCCAGCCGCGAACAGGCCCAGGCGGAAAACTTTCGCAAGATGCTGCTGGCCATGTCGGAAGATCTGCGGGTCATTATCATCAAACTCAGCGACCGCCTGCACAACATGCGCACGCTGGCCGCTCTCACGCCGGACAAACGTCGGCGCATCGCCCGGGAGACTCTGGAAATATACGCCCCCATCGCTCAACGCCTGGGTATGCACACCATGCGGCTGGAACTGGAAGAGCTCGGCTTCAAAACACTCTATCCAATGCGTTATCGGGTGTTGAACGAGGCCGTCAAAAGAGCCCGGGGCAACCGCAAAGACCTGCTGCTGAAAATCGAGCAGACCATCGGCCAGCGGATTGAAGACGAAGGCATCAGCTACCGAATCAAAAGCCGGGAGAAACATGTCTACAGCATCTACCAGAAGATGTTGCAGAAGCATAAATCATTCAACGAAGTTCTGGATGTCTACGGCTTCCGCGTCATCGTGCAGTCGGTAGACCACTGCTACCGCACCCTCGGCATTCTGCATAACCTCTACAAGCCGGTGCCGAACAAGTTCAAGGACTACATCGCCATCCCCAAGGCGAATGGCTATCAGGCCCTGCACACCACCCTGTTTACTCCCATCGGCATTCCGGTTGAGACCCAGATGCAGACTGAAGAGATGGAACGGATCGCCAAAGCCGGTATCGCCGCCCACTGGCTCTACAAAAGCCACGAGGAGAACGGTGAACACACCCACCAGCGGGCCACCGAGTGGTTGCAGCAACTGCTGGAGCTGCAACATCAGGCTGGAAGTTCCGAGGAGTTTCTGGAGCACGTCAAGGTCGATCTGTTCCCCGACGAGGTCTATGTCTTCACCCCCAGCGGCGAGATCAAAACCCTGCCGAGTGGCGCCACCGCCCTGGATTTTGCCTACTCCGTTCATTCAAAACTGGGTAATCGCTCCGTCGCCGCAAAAATAGACCAGCGTCTGGCATCACTCTCCACCAGCCTGCACAGCGGTGCTACGGTGGAAATCATCACCTCCCGGCTGAGCAACCCGACCCCCCACTGGCTCAATTTCGTCACCACCGGCCGGGCTCGCTCAGCCATCCGCCACTTCCTGAAAAACCTGAACCGGGACCGGTCGGTGGAGCTCGGCCACCGACTCCTGAGCGCGGCCCTGGAAGAGCACAAGCTGTCACTGGAGGGACTGCCCGCAGAGCGGCTTCAGCGGCTGCTGGACGACTACAACCATGACACCCTGGATGATCTGCTGGAACAGATCGGCCTCGGTAATCGGATGGCGGCACTGGTGGTCAAGCGGGTCCTGGCTGAAGAGCAGGCACCCGAACCCGACCGCAACCGGGCACAATATGCCCTGCGCCGGATGCTGCGGAGTGTGACCCCAAACTGGCTGCGTAGTGACGCTAAACCCTTCGGCAAACCCCTGGCGATCCGGGGTACCGAGGGCATGGTGGTCTCGTTCGGCAAATGCTGTCGGCCGATCCCCGGGGATCCGATCCGGGGCCATGTCAGCGCTGGCCGGGGCATCGTAATCCACGTCGAAAACTGCCCCAATATGAAACACTATATGGGCCGGGATGAACTGCTGGAGGTGCAGTGGGAGGAGGGCATCGCAGGTAGCTTCCCGGTAGATCTGCGGATAGAAGCTGAAACCCGCCAGGGCGTTCTGGCCGTCCTGGCGTCGGTCATCGCGGACGAAGGCGCCAATATCAGCCAGATCCACTCCGAAGACCGGGAGGAGTCCGCGATTAGCGATATCACCATCGATGTCACCGACCGGGTTCATCTGGCCCAGGTGATCAAGCGCCTGAGGGCGCTCAAGGAAGTTAAAAAAATCACCCGCAAACGAGGTTAACTGTCATGACCAGAACCGACCGATCAGCCATCAGCACCGAAACCGCGCCCGCCGCCATCGGTACCTATTCTCAGGCTATTCGAGCAGGCAACACGGTTTATCTCTCTGGGCAGATCCCCCTCGACCCAGCCACCGGCGACGTCGTGGAAGGCGATATGGGTGTGCAGATCACCCGGGTGTTTGACAACCTGCAGGCGGTGGCCCAGGCCGCCGGTGGCGAGCTGCAGGATATCGTCAAACTGAACGTTTTTTTGACGGATTTGAGCCACTTTTCCCGGGTCAACGAGATCATGGGCCGCTACTTCAGGACACCCTATCCCGCCCGGGCTGCCGTCGGTGTCGCCGCCCTGCCAAAAGGGGTTGAGGTGGAGATGGACGCGATTCTGGTTCTGCCTTAAACGCCAGGCATCCACAGGCCATCATGGCTCAATCTCAGGGACTCCAGCAGCGCCCGCTGACCGAGTTGCGGGGGGTGCGGGAGAGGACTGCGGAAAAACTGGCGGGTCTGGGCCTGACCAGCATCCAGGATCTGCTGCTGCATCTA
>JAKLLR010000150.1 GCA_022014175.1 Gammaproteobacteria bacterium
CCGCTGACTGAGCTGCCTCTCAGCGGCCCCAGACTGGTGGGAGCTGAGCTCATGGGTGACGTGGTGTCGGGTCTCCCGGATCGCAAAAACCGACAGCAGCAGGCCGACCACCACATAGCCGACGCCGAGGTAAAAGGGTTCGGGTCGGAGTCCAAAATTTGCGGCGATCCAGCCGGTGGCCAGGGCGCTGCCTGCCACCGCAAAGTAGCCCGCGAATTCGTTCAGACCCATGGCCAGGCCCCGCCGCCTGGGTCCGGCGAGGTCGATTTTCATGATCACGGTGGTGGACCAGGTCAGGCCCTGGCTGATCCCCAGCAGCAGGTTGGCGGCGATTATCCAGTTCCACCCCGGCGCCCACATCAGGATGAACGGCACCGGGATGGCCACCAGCCAACCCGCAACCAGCACATGCTTGCGGCCAAACCGGTCGGACAGATGCCCGGCCAGATAGTTGGTCAGGGCCTTGGTGATGCCGAAGACGATGATAAAGGAGAGTACGGCGGTTTTGGCGGCAATCAGGAACTCCTGCTCCGCGATGACCGGCAGGATACTGCGCTCAAGCCCAACCATGGCGCCGACAAAGGCATTCACCAGCACCAGCAGTGAGAACTGGCCAATATTCGCCCGCAACCCGAGGCGGATGGGTGGGCTATTCATTGTTTAATCCGTCAGGCCCCGGTTCGCGCGAACCATGCGATTCATGCCAGTGGGGCGGGGCGGAATCTCCTGCAGCAGGGTCTCGATGAAACCCTCCCGATTCATAGAGAGCCTGGGGTTCCAGCGCTTTTCGAAACCGAGTGTGGAGCTGGGTTTACCCGATAGGCCGGCACCACAGACGCTACCCGCCTGATGGTCAGGGAAGATCTCGACCTCATCCGGCAGGGGTAACAGCTTTGTGTGCAGTGTGTCGTACAGTACCCCGGCCATTTTCCTCTCCTGTCCGGCCAGGTCGGGGCGGCCGATTGCGCCGACAAAGAGCGTATCTCCGGTGAGGATGAACCAGGGCTCATTAGTCCGTCGTGTGTCAGTCACAAGCAGGCAGATGCTGTCTGCGGTATGCCCGGGGGTGTGTAGTACCCGGACTGTGACATTGCCAACCTCCAGAATTTGACCATCATGCAGCGGCTCAACGGTGTATTTGACCGCCGACAGATCCGATTCGTGCAGGCAGTAGGGGGCGCTAACGGCCTCGGCCAGCGCGCGCCCGCCGGAGTAGTGGTCAGCGTGGATATGGGTATCGATCACATGGGTAATCGTGACCTGGGTCTGTTTTGCCTGCGCGATGAACCACGCCTCGTCCCCTGCAATGACATCCACCGCCACCGCCTTGCCTTCACCAACACAGCCGAACAGATATGAAATCGAGGCGTCGCCACCAGTACGTTGATTGAAGAACATGGTCAGCCTCCTAATAGGTCAATACTTTGTCCGCCCATTCGCACCACTCGGTCAGCTCTTCCAGGGTGCCTCTGTGAGTGACTTCGGCCAGTTCGTTGTCGTGAATGCCGCGAGCGTCCATGCAGGTGCCACAGACGCCAATGCGGTTATCGTCACTGTGGCCCAGTCGGTCAAGCATCAGTTGCAGGTTGTAGAAACCCTCCGCCACCTGTTGGCCGCGCTTGGCGGTGCCGACAGCATCGCCCATCAAGAAGAGGCGAACCTCGGCACCATCTCTCTTCGCAAGGGAATTAGCTAGACGCAGTGCGTTGTAAGTACGTTCCTCGCCATAGGGGGCACCGTTAAGAATGAAGAGGGTTTTCATAATCTGGCCTTTTAAACTAATATACCAAGGATTATTGGAATATATAACATAAACAGCTAGCTGCTGGTCTGGAAATTTTCCTGATCCGCAGTCGAGAGCAGGCCATCGTATGAACAACAGAGAAATTAAGGACGCGCTGTTTGGTCAGGTTGCCAGGATGACAAAAGCGGTGGCGAGTCCAAAGCGGCTGGAGTTGATCGAATTGTTGTCTCAAGCCCCCAAATCGGTGGAGAGACTGGCCCGGGAGGCTGATATCAGCCCCAAGCTCGCTAGTGCCCACCTGAAGGAGCTGCGCGGGGCTCGTCTGGTGGAGAGCCAGCGGCAGGGCAAGCGCATCATCTATCGGGTATCCAGCCCGGAGGTGCCGCAGTTCTGGGTGCTGTTGCGCACCCTCGCGGAGGACCGCCTGTTCGAGCTGAAGGATGCCCTGAGGCAGTTATCGCTCTCCCGTGGAGAGTGGTGCGAAGAAGATCGAATGTCGCTGCTGAGAAAGGCCCGGGAGGGGGAGATTGTGATGCTTGACGTGCGCCCGGCTGACGAGTATGAGCAGGCACATCTGCCGTTTGCGCGGTCAATGCCGCTGGCCGAATTGCACGGCAGAATAGCTGAACTGCCTCTGGACAAGACCATACTGGTCTACTGTCGCGGACCATACTGCTTGATGTCGAAAGACGCTGTGCTGCTGTTGGAAGAGCAGGGCTACCAAGCAGTTCTCCTGTCTGAAGGCGTGGCGGAGTGGGCCGTCGCGGCTTCAGCAGAATCCGGTTGCGATCCTGTGCTCACGGGCGGTGAGGCGCCGGGGCGGAAATAGCTTGCCACAATTGGCGAATCAAACCGCGCGTTGGGGGCGATCTCTCTTTACTCGCCAATCCGGGGCGGAGCCGGTACAGAGCGGATCTCCCGTTTTCCATAAAATAAGGGCGCCTTTAAGGCGCCCTTTCTGTTTGCCCCGAGCAGAAGCGCCCCGGGGTGATAGACCCACGTTACCAGGTCGTGGAGTTAGTGTCTTCGTGAATGGTAAACCGCTGGGGCGGGAATGACTTGGTCACGATCGGGGAGTTGAACCTCTCTATCGGTGTGCTCGCTTCCACAAACGAGAACATCAGGTTCAGCAGATTCTCTTCCGCGGCCGGCAGCTCACTCAGCTTAAAGCCATTCAGGTACTGAATGATCTCCTCAAACCGGGGCATCACCGCCTCGTAGAACTCACCGATCTCCTCCATGCTGCTGCTGATCCGCACGTTGTTGCGTTTCGCTTCTGTATCGTGCAG
>JAKLLR010000065.1 GCA_022014175.1 Gammaproteobacteria bacterium
CACCGAAATCGTTTGGCGATCTGGTAACGGGGTTTCGCCAGTACAAGGATTGATCTGGCCGACCGCCCCTGAGAGCCCCCGGTCTGGCAGCTGCTTTGAGCTTGTCGAGATAGTCTGCCCACTCCTGCATCAGCTGGCTGACCGGTTGGTGGCATATTTGGGGTAACTGCTGTTCCAGTTTAGGAGTAACCCCAGTAGTTACCCCTGTTTAGTCCAGGATTGCATGGGGTAACTCTTGTCGCTATTGGACAGGCAGGCAATAAAAAGCCCGCTTGAATGCGGGCTTGGAGGGTCCTTTCGGACCGTATTGGATCTTATGTTGGTGGAGGCGGGGGGTATCGAACCCCCGTCCGAGATTGATCTACCGTTGGCGCTACATGTTTAGTCCACCTGTTTTTTAACCGCCCGCAGCCCGGTGAACATGGCGCGCGGTACGGCTGTTTCGGTTAGGTTTTAACGAATCCACCCCGAACGTGCTTCATCGCGATCTTGTGAGTAATGACACCTGAATGTTTCGCCACAACCGTTGGTTGTAACACCTCTGGCAGTTGAAACCTGGACGCACAAGCACGGCTCCAGTCAGATGGCAATCTACCGGTTTTTAGGCGGCGAGTGCGTAGTTGTCGTCGTTGGCAACTATAAGGTTTGCAGCTGTATTTACGAGGTTATCTGCCCCTCGACATGCTCCTAAAGTTTCACTAACCCCGTCGAAACCATTCGCCCCCTTAATCTGTGGTGAGTGTGGATCTGCGCATTCTACGCTCAAAACCCAGTTGGGGGTTTGAAGTTTGAATTTCAACCCTGGCGGTTGATCGGCCCGGGCAGGGCGGCATAATCGACGACTCTGCGGGGTGCTGTAGTGCTGCGGATCAGATTATAAATAGAGGAGAAGGGCATGGGGCAGGACAAGTCGGACTGGGTCGTGGGCAAGTTGCTGGCGCGGCAGGCCCGGGAGCGGGGTCTGGAGCCATTCGTTCAGTATGAGGACGAATCACCCTGTAGCTACGTCGAGGCCGATGAACTGAGCAATCGGGTCGGTAACGGGTTCGCCGCTGCGGGTGTGGAGTTCGGTGAGCGTGTGGCGGTGATGCTGAATAACCGCCTGGAGTACCTCTGGACCTGGTTTGGCCTGAGCCGGATCGGTGCGGTACACGTTGGTATCAACACCGCGCTCAAGGGTTCGTTTCTGACCCATGTTCTGACAAATGCGGGTTCCCGGGTCGGCGTGTTTGAGCGGGAGTTTCTGCCCTGGCTGGCGGATGTTGAGCCGTCGCTGCCTGATCTTGAACAGGTGTGGGTGCCGGGGCCGCCTCTGGTAGCGGAAGAGGTGGCTCGCTTTAAACGTATCAGGGTGTGCCACTTCGACGAGCTGCTGGCCGGCTCGCCCGCGCCGATTGGGGTTGAGGTGAGTTATCGCAATCTGGGCATGATTATGTATACCTCGGGTACCACCGGCCCCTCGAAGGGGGTGTTGATGCCCCATGGTCACCTCTATCTTTTTGGCCTGGGTGCTTGCGAACATATGGGGCTGACAACCCGGGACAACTATTACATCTGCATGCCGCTGTTCCACGCGAACGCGTTGCTGTTACAGGTTTACGGCACTTTGGTGAGCGGTGGCCGGGCGGTGCTGGTCAAGCAGTTTCGGGCGAGTCGTTGGATCGCTGATATCCGTAAATATGGTTGCAATATCACCAACTCTCTCGGGGTGATGAATGATTTTATTCTGGCTCAGCCAGAAGACCCGAGGGACCGGGATAATCCGCTGCGAATGATGTCCGCCCTGCCGGTGACGGTGGATACGCTTGAGCAGTTACGGACCCGCTTTGATATCCCAAAATTCAACGAGATTTATGGCATGACCGAGGTGAATATCCCGGTTTGGCGGCCACTGGATGCGCCGGATGAGGCGGGGTGTTCCGGCAAGGTGTGGGATGCCTACTACGAGGTGATGATTGCCGACCCGGAGACCGACGAACCCTTACCCTACGGTGAGGTCGGGGAGATTCTGGTTCGGCCGAAAGAGCCGTTCTGTTTTATGCAGGGTTACAACGGCATGGCCGACGTGACCGTGGAGACATGGCGTAATTTCTGGTTCCATAGCGGTGACGCGGGTCGCATGAATGAGCAGGGGTTTGTCTGGTACATCGACCGGATTAAGGACACCATCCGCCGACGGGGCGAGAATATCTCATCCTACGAAGTTGAGGCGGTATTGCTGGAACACCCGGCAGTTGAAGAGGTCGCCGCGGTTGCGGTGAAGGCGGACCTTGGCGGTGAGGATGAGGTGCTCGCCTGCATCGTGCTCAAGCCTGGCCAGCCCCGGGTGGAGCCTGAAGAGCTACTGACTTTCTGCCTGCCTAAAATGCCCTATTTTGCAGTGCCTCGGTATATCGAGTTTGTGGCTGAGATTCCTAAAACACCTTCTCAGAAGATGCAGAAAAACAGGCTGCGGGAGCGGGGCATCACTGCCGCAACCTGGGACCGGGAGGCGGCAGACATCAAGGTGCGTCGGAGTTAAGCTGGCCACGGTTGCCAAACCAGTGCTGCGGCGGGGTTTTGGGGCGCGATGGTAAGGGTTACCATGTGGCCCGATCGGTCCTGCGCTAGGTTGCTGTTCCGGCTGTTGTGGTGATTTGGCGGGTCGTTCCCGACGGCTCGATATAACTGAAATAGATTTGAGGGGAAGTGCATGCGCAAATTTCTGACTGGGTCAGTTCTGGCCCGGTGCCTGGTGTTGTTGGGCCTGCTGCCCGTGGCTGTGTTTGCGGACGAGTTAAACGGGGCTGATACCGCGTGGATGCTGACCTCGACCGCGCTGGTACTGTTCATGACGATTCCGGGTCTGGCGCTGTTCTACGCCGGTCTGGTCCGGGCCAAAAACGTGCTGTCAGTACTGATGCAGTGTTTTGCCATCACCTGCATGGCGACCGTGCTCTGGGTTGTGGTCGGTTACAGCATCGCTTTTGGTGACGGTGGCGCCGTGAATGCCTGGTACGGCGGCTTCGGCAAGGCGTTTCTGAATGGGGTGGGGCGGGATGCGCTCTCCGGTGCCATTCCTGAAACGGTCTTCAGCATGTTTCAGATGACCTTTGCGATTATCACCCCCGCCCTGGTCGTCGGCGGTTTTGCCGAGCGGATGCGTTTCTCCGCCGTGATGCTGTTCTCCGGGATCTGGCTGCTGGTGGTCTATGCCCCGGTCTGTCACTGGGTCTGGGGTGGTGGCTGGCTGGGACAAATGGGGCTGCTCGATTTTGCCGGCGGCACTGTGGTGCATATCAACGCGGCGGTGGCCGCTTTGGTGGCCGCGCTGGTACTGGGCAAACGCAAGGGCTTTCCGACCACACCAATGATGCCCCATAACCTCGTGATGACCGTCACCGGCGCCTCAATGCTCTGGTTCGGCTGGTTCGGCTTTAATGCGGGTAGTGCGCTTGCGGCCAATGGCGATGCGGGTATGGCGATGCTGGTGACCCATCTCGGCGCCGCGACCGGTTCGCTGGCCTGGATGGCGGTGGAGTGGATTCGTCACGGCAAACCGAGTGTGTTGGGCATCGTGACCGGCATGGTCGCCGGGCTTGGCACCATCACTCCCGCGTCGGGTTATGTGGGGCCCATGGGGGCGATTGTGATCGGGTTGACTGCGGGGGTGGTCTGCTTCTATGCAACCCAGTTTATTAAGCGTACTTTGCAGATTGATGACTCCCTTGATGTTTTTCCTGTTCACGGCGTGGGCGGCATTCTTGGCACCATGATGGCCGGTCTGTTTGTCGCCGCGAGCCTGGGTGGGGTGGGTCTGGCTGATGGGGTTAGCATCAGCGATCAGTTGATGACTCAGCTTATCGGCGTGGTTGCCACCCTGGTCTGGTCCGGGGGGCTCACCTGGGTGATTCTCAAAGGTGTCAGCCTGGTGGTTGATCTACGGGTCAGCGATGAGGAGGAGAATCAGGGGCTGGACGTGGTGCTGCACGACGAGACCGGTTACAACCTCTGACCCCGGATGTTGCTGAACAGGCCACAGCATCCGCTGCTGTGGCCTGTTCAGCTGATTCTGTTTTGCTTGGCCGGATCCGGCACGGGTTTCCGGGTCTGAGGAGCGTCAGTGATTGATTTTCATGATCCGCTGCCGGTCCCGCTGCCAGTCTCGCTCTTTGCTGGACTCCCGTTTATCGTGCTTGGCTTTACCTTTGGCCAGGCCGATTTCCAGTTTGATGCGGTTTTTCTTCCAGTAGAGGGCCGTCGGCACCAGGGTATAACCCTGACGATCGACGGCGCCCATCAGGTGACTGATCTCCCGGCGATTCAGCAGTAGTTTGCGGGAGCGAGTGGGGTCAGGATGGATGTGAGTTGAGGCGGTGGTCAGGGGGGTGAATTGAGCGCCCACCAGCCAGATTTCGTTCTGACGAACGATCACGTAAGCTTCGCTGATCTGAGCCCGGCCCTCCCGCAGGCTTTTGACCTCCCAGCCCTGCAGGCAAACACCGGCTTCAAGCCGATCTTCGATGGTGTAATCGTAACGGGCGCGCCGATTGAGGGCTATGGTGGAGGATTCTGATTTGGCTTTTTTTTTGCCCATAGGGGTGTCTGGTATGGCCCTTAGCGGGCGAGGGCGCTGCCCTTTATAATGGCTATTTTTGCCCGGTGCCCGGGCGGGGCGCCAATTGTCCGCGTCCCGGCGGAGTAGCACAAGGGTTAGCGCCGGAGGCGGTATGGCAATAGAGCAACAACGCGAACACTGGTCATCCCGCTGGGCGTTTGTGCTGGCGGCGACCGGTTCTGCGGTCGGCCTGGGTAATATCTGGAAGTTCCCCTATATCGCCGGGGAGAACGGCGGCGGCGCTTTCGTGCTGGTCTATCTGCTCTGTATTGCTGCGATCGGGGTGCCGATTATGGCCGCAGAGATTCTGTTGGGCCGGCGGGGACAGAACAACCCGGTCGCCACCATGCAGGGTCTGGCCCGGGAGGCGGGGGCGGCCCGGGCCTGGTCATTGATCGGCTGGTTCGGCGTGCTGGCCGGGTTCCTGATCCTCTCTTATTACAGTGTTATTGCAGGCTGGACCCTTGCTTATGTGGTGCGCGGGGCGGGCGGAGCTTTTCAACAGGCTGACAGTACCGAAATTTCACGGCTGTTTGCTGATCTGGTGGCTGACCCCGAGCGGCTGTTGGCCTGGCACACCCTGTTTATGGCCCTGACCACCGTAGTGGTGGCTCGGGGGGTGTCGGCGGGGCTGGAGCGCGCTGTGCGTCTTCTGCTGCCGGGTATGTTGGGCATATTGCTGCTGCTGGTGGGCTACGCCTGGGTGGAGGGGGATGTGGGCGCCGGCCTGCGTTTTCTGTTTACCCCTGATTTTTCGGCGCTGTCATGGGATTCAGTATTGATTGCCCTGGGGCACGCCTTTTTTACTCTAAGCCTCGGCATGGGTTCGATTATGGTCTATGGCTCCTACATGCGGCGGGGGTCATCCATCGCCAGTACCACGCTGATGGTGGCGGCGGCGGATACTGTGATTGCCCTGCTGGCGGGGCTGGCAATTTTCCCGATTGTGTTTGCCCAGGGGCTGGAGGTCGGCAGTGGGCCCGGTCTGGTTTTTGAGACGCTGCCAAACGCTTTCGGCCATATGCCTGGTGGCCGTTTCTTCGGCACGCTGTTTTTTCTGCTGTTGCTGTTTGCGGCCTGGAGTTCCTCTATTTCTCTGATCGAGCCTGCGGTGGCCTGGATGAGTGAGCGATTCAGGATCACCCGGCCAATGGCCGCTGGTTTGAGTGGGGCAGTGACCTGGGTTCTCGGGCTGGCTACGGTATTGTCATTCAACCTGTGGGCCGAGAAGAAACCATTCTGGGGTATGAATCCGTTTGAATTCGTTGACTACCTGACCGCCAACCTGATGTTGCCTCTGGGTGGCCTGGCCATCGCCCTGTTTGTGGGCTGGCGAATGGGCTCTGCAGAGCGCCGGGAGGAGTTTGACGCTCTTCACCCTGTGGCCTATAACGCCTGGCTCTGGGGCTTGCGGGTGGTTGCACCGACGGCAGTGCTGGTGGTCTTTTATAATGCCGTATTTGGTTAATTCCGTGGCTTCGCAGGACTATTTTTGGCCACTACAGTTGCCAGACCCCCGATAGGTTATGGCCAGTATTTCAAGGCGGGCAGTGGTGCCCTACGATGCCGAGCAGATGTGTCGGCTGGTGAATGATGTGGAGCGTTATCCGCATTTCTTGCCATTTTGCTCCGATGCCAGGGTATTGACCCGGGTCGGTGATGAGATGACCGCCTCTGTCGATCTGAAGGTGGGCGCTTTTCGTCGGCAGTTTGTCACCCGTAACCGTCTGACCCCGGGGCGACGGATCGATATCGGTCTGGTCAGTGGCCCCTTTCGGAGCCTGGAGGGCGACTGGCGATTTGAGCCCCGGGAGTCCGGCTGTGAGGTGATTCTTGAGCTGGAGTATGAGTTCTCCGGCCGACTTGTCAGCCTTGCGCTGGCGCCGATTTTCGGTCATCTGGGCGAGACTCTGGTGTCTGCGTTCTCAAAACGGGCGGAGGAGATTTATGGCTGAGTCTGAAATGTTAAACGTGGAGGTGGCTTATGCGACTCCGGCAAAGCAGCGGATACTCAAACTGAGAGTGCCCGGTGGTTGCTCGATGGATGCCGCGGTTGCCCGGTCCGGGATTCTGACCCTGTTCCCCGAGATTGACCTGGAGAGCAGCAAGCTCGGTGTCTGGGGCAAAGTGTATCCCAAGCGAGACCGACAGCTGCGGGAGGGTGATCGCATCGAAATTTACCGCCCCCTGCTGGCGGACCCGAAAGAGGTGCGTAAGCAGCGGGCGGCTGCGGGCAAGCGAATGAGCAAAGGTGGCGGTGATGTCACCGATTCTGAAAATTAGGGGGAACTAATCGGCGCAGCCCGCGTCTGATTGCGTATACCCAGTTGGGTATGAGTGTTCCCCCCCTCAATCGCCCCGCCGGAGCTTGTCTCTCGCGGGGCTTTTTTTGTTCGGGATCTGGTGCGGATGCGCGTGGCTACTCTTTCAGCAGACCGTCAAACAGACCCCAGTCGTCACCCGCGGGCGCAGGTGACGACTGCTCGGTCGCCGCCTCTTCTCCGGTGGGAGCCGGCAGTGCAGCCAGATGTTCCGGCGTCTCGGCAGCCTCTTTGCCCAACCCCAGTTTTCTCAAAAGAGCGGGAACCAGAGCGTCGTCCGGGCCTGCCGGGGGTACGATCACAGTCTGGCTGCCCAGATCCCGCTCTGGTAGCGGACCAACCCGGGCCACCACGCCGCCCTCAAGCCGGGCGAGTTGATCCTGATCAAACCGCAGGGTGATCTGCCGTCTCTCCACACTGCCCCGACCGGGCTTCAGGGTGTAGAGATAGTCCCAGCGGTCCCGGTGAAAGGGATCTTCAATCATGGGTGTGCCGAGCAGCTGGCGTACCTGATTTTTGTTCATGCCCGGCTCGAGTTTCTCAATCACCTCCTGGGTGATGACATTGCCTTGCTGAATGTCGATCTTGTGAACCTTCGGGATCGAGAAACGGGGTGCGCTGACACCGCTGCAGCCCGCGCTAAACAGGGCCATGCAGATTAATGCAGTGCAGGCCAGTGGGGCGCGCCGAGAGTGAGTTTGATGGGGGGTGCTGGGCATCATATCGGCGCTAGTCTACACTGAAATCAAAGACCGGCTTCATGTCCGGGTATTGAATTACTGAGAACGCACGGAGAGCACCAATGTCTGGCAGCGCAGAACTCAAGGGCGCGGGTCTGAAGGCCACGGCGCCGCGCCTGAAAATACTGGAATTGATGGAGGAGTCTTCCCAGCGTCACATGACCGCAGAGGATGTCTATAGAGGTCTTCTGGATATGGGCGACGAGGTTGGGTTGGCCACGGTTTATCGGGTTCTAACCCAGTTTGAAGCAGCGGGTCTGGTTATTCGGCACAGTTTTGAAGAGGACCGGGCGATCTACGAACTGGCGGACGAGTCCCACCATGACCATATGGTCTGTATGCGCTGCGGCAAAATTCAGGAGTTCACCGATTGCGGTATCGAGCAGTTGCAGATGGAGGCCGCTACTCGCCACGGTTTCCGGGTCTCCAGCCACAGCCTTTATCTATATGGGCTCTGCGCCGACTGCGGTTCGTCTAAGAGCTAGATTGCTGGACGCTGTTGAGATTTAGAATCACTGCGATTTCATCGCAGCGATTGAACTTGTAGCAGGCGCGGCAGACGTTCATAACTTTTTCAGGCAGGGTGGCGATCTCCACCGTCCTGAAACCCAGATTGTGGAAGAAATCCGGAACGTAGGTCAGTGCCATTAGCCGCGACAGGCCGATCGCCCTGGCCTCTTCAATGAGCCGCAGACAGAGGTGCCGCCCCAGCCCGTGGCGCTGAAACCCGGGGTCTACCACCAGCGAGCGGACCTCTCCCAGCTCTGCGGTAAAAATTTCCAGACCCGCTGTGGCGGCGACCTCCCCCGCAATTTCAACCAGGTAGAAGTCCCTCAGGTGGTGATAGAGATCAGCTGTGCTGCGGGGCAGCAGGTTGCCCTGGCTGGCGTAGTAGGCCAGCAGCTTGTGCATCGCCTCTACATCCTGGGTGCGGGCTGGCCGTACCAGGGCGGTCTGTCCGTCCGACAGGGTGATCTCTCTGTTCTCTATTTGCATCGCTCAGTTCCAGCTGGTGAGCAGTTCCCGGGCGTGGTCTCGGGCTTTCTCGGTAATCTGGCTGCCCCCCAGCATGCGGGCCAGCTCCTCGACCCGATCGGTCTCCTGCAACTTCTCAATGGTGGTGACAGCGCTGTTGCTGACCGTGATTTTCTCTACCCTCAGCTGGTCGTTACCCTGGGCTGCGATCTGGGGCAGGTGGGTGATGCAGATCACCTGACGGCTCTCGCCCAACTGCCGAAGTTGCTGCCCGACCACATCCGCTACCGCGCCACCAATGCCGGCATCGACCTCGTCAAACAGCAGTGTGGGTACACTTTTTTGCGCCATGGTGGCGCTCTGTATGGCCAGGCTGAGGCGGGAGAGTTCGCCGCCGGATGCGACCCGTGACAAAGGGCGGGCCGGCGCCCCGGGGTTGGTAGAGATCAGGAAGTGGGTCTCCTCCAGACCCCGGGGTGAGGGTCTCTCCCGGGTCAGGGGTGTCAGCTCGACTTCAAATCGGGCCGCAGCCATGCCCAGTTTATGCAGCTCAGCGGTGACTGCGGCGGTCAGCCTGTCTGCGCCGCCGCGCCGCGTCCGGGAGAGCTGGCTGGCGGTTTCAAAATAGTCTGCGTGGAGGCGGTCAAGTTCGACCCTCAGCGCTTCGATATTCTGATGGCCACCAGTGAGTTCATTGATAGCGGCTTCCATGGCGACCAACTGCTCCGGCAACTCGTCCGGTTTGATCCGATGTTTGCGGGCCAGGTCCAGTGCATCACCTATGCGCTGATTGACATGGGCCAGCCGCTCCGGGTCGAGCTCGACTCGCTCCAGCTCTCGCCGCAGGCCCTGAACCGCCTCCTGTACCTCGATCACCGCGCTGGTCAGTAGCTGATGGCTCTCCCCTAACCCGGGGGCCAGTTCGACCAGTCCGGCGAGTTCTCTGTCGGCGGTCTCCAGCGCGGTCAGGGCGGAGTGATCCTCCGCCGACAGCCGGTTCATGATGGTCTCACCCTGTTCCAGGATCTCCCGGGCGTGGCTGAGTCGTTGCTGTTCCGATTCCAGTTCGGCCCACTCCCCCGGTTGCAGGCCGAGCTGCTGCAGTTCGCTGATCTGATAGTGCAGCAGCTCCTGTCGGCCCCGGCTGTCGTTCTGGCCAGCTTCCAGATCGGTGAGTCGTTGCGCGAGGCTGGCCCATTCGCCATGCAGGCGCTGGCTCTCCGCCACCAGGGCTTCAGCTCCGCTGAAGCTGTCCAGCACCTCCATCTGTTCACTGCCCTGTAACAGGTGCTGATGTTCATGCTGACCGTGAATATCGAGCAGCAGTCGACCCAGATCACGGGCGGACTGGGCCGGTACCGGCTGGCCATTGATGAAGCTGCGGGAGCGACCGTCGGCGGTAAGAGTGCGTCGGAGCAGGCAGTTTTCGTCGTCGTCCAGGCTGTTTGTCTGTAGCCACGCCAGCGCCTCCGGGGCGTCGTCCAGGGAGAAATCAGCGTTCACGTCAGCTCGAGATGCCCCATGGCGCACCAGATCGCTGCTGGCCCGCCCCCCCAATGCGAGATGCAGGCCATCGAGCAGAATCGATTTCCCGGCGCCGGTCTCTCCGGTCAGGACGGTGAAGCCGCCACCGAATTCGACGGTGAGTTGCTCCACCACCGCCAGTTGCGATATGTCGAGTTCGCGCAGCATGTGGTCCTCAAACAGGGTTGGTTCTGGGGATGCTGGCCGGACCGGAACTCTGTCGGGGCTGTAACGAACCGGTGCTATTTTGCCGGTGATTCACAGAATTAAGGCCGGCCAGAGGTGGAGCTGTCATAGCCCCCTCAGGCACCCCAGCGCAGCTTGGCCCTTAGGGTTTCGAAGTAGTCGTGGCTGGCGGGATGAATCAGTCGCACCCGGCGCTCAGAACGCACGATCCGCACCCGGCTGCCCGCATTGAGACCACGGGTGTGCTGGCCATCGCAGGTGATATTGGGGGGCTCCCAGTTTTCACTCGTAATCACCACCTCAATTACGTCGTCTGCACCTAAAACCAGGGGGCGGACGGTCATGGTGTGTGGGCAGATCGGCACGATCAGAATGGCGTCCATGGTGGGGTAGATAATTGGTCCGCCCGCGGAAAAGGCGTAGGCGGTGGAGCCGGTTGGGGTCGCAATGATCAATCCGTCGGAGCGCTGTGAATTGAGGAAACGGCCATCCACATAGGTCTCGAACTCCACCATGCGGGAGCTGTTCCACTTGTTGACTACCGCATCATTGACGGCTGCGGTGGTGTAGATCTCTTCACCGTTGCTGATGATGGAAGCCTGCAGGGCGATCCGGCTCTCTTCGATGAAGTCACCATCGAAGATGCCGCTCAGGGCCTTGACCATATTGTTTGGCGGAATATCGGCGAGAAATCCGAGACGACCCAGATTGACGCAGAGCAGGGGCACCTCGTAGGGCAGCAGTGAGCGGGCGACCATCAGGAAGGTGCCATCACCGCCAGCAGCGATGATCAGATCGCACTCCTCGCCCAGCAGTTCGCTGTTGTCCAGCACCAGCTTGCGCTCTTCGGTCAGCACCACCAGCCCGGTCAGGACACGACACTTGCGTTGCTCCAGGAATCGGCTGAGTTGCTCGATTTCTCGCTGGGGCGGTGTGTCGGTGTCTTTCCAGACGAGGCCGATGGTCTTGAAGGAGTTGCTGTTTGACATATTTGAGGAACCATAGCATGGGGCTGATCGGGGGCCAATCGAAAGAGAATCGAAAGGGTGGGGCGGGCCCTTTTCCGGTTGCTAGCCGACCGGGATACAGGTAGTTTGGGCAGCAGATAGACAGGCCATAGAGGCGGATTCTAATCGTGACACCAGAGCACTCAAAATCCACAGCGGGAGCCCGGGGGGCGCCGGACAGCCTGGGTGACCGGGCGGGGGTATTGTTGAAAGGGCTGGTTGAGTGCTACCTGGTGGATGGTCAGCCGGTCGGATCGAAATATCTCTCCTCCAGCAGCGGTCTGGGTCTGAGCCCCGCCACCGTGCGTAGTATCCTGGCGGAGTTGGAGCACCACGGTTTTCTGACCTCCCCCCACACCTCTGCCGGACGGGTTCCAACCCCCCGGGGGATGCGCCATTTTGTGGATAGTCTGCTGACCGTGGAGTCGCAACCGGTGCAGGCGGCGGATCGGCTGCAGAGTGATCTCACTGCAGCGACGGCAGAATCCGGCAAGCTGGCGGTTGCGGGGGACTGGCTGGCGGAGATGAGCCATCTGGTCGGCCTGGTGCGGGCGCCCCGGAGTGACTGTCACCGTCTCCGGCAGGTTGAATTTGTGGATCTTGGTGCGGGTCATATTCTGGCGGTGCTGGTGACCTGGGAGGGGGAGGTCCATAACAAGCTGATTCAGCCGGAGACCCCCTGTAGCCCCGGGCAGCTTGAGCAGGCCGCCAATTTCCTCAACCGGGAGTTCGTCGGCAAGACTCTGGATGTCATTCGTAGCCAGCT
>JAKLLR010000066.1 GCA_022014175.1 Gammaproteobacteria bacterium
TTAATGCAGAAGAAGTCCGCAATTTTCAGCAGGAACTTGACCAGCTAAGGCGCGACAAGAAGATTGCAGCGTCGGGCGAGACCATCACCGAACCCGGCAGTGGTGATATCCGCTCTATTTTCAGAGTCCATCAGGTCAGCACGGTTTTCAAAAAGCTGGCAGCTGACCCGCGCCTGGCCGGCGTCGCGCAGTATCTGCTGGGTGATCAGGTTTATATTCATCAGTCCCGCTTAAACTACAAGCCAGGATTTCGCGGTAAAGAGTTTTACTGGCATTCGGACTTTGAAACCTGGCACGTCGAGGATGGCATGCCGGCCATGCGGGCTCTGAGTATCTCTATCACATTGACCGAAAACCACGAGAGCAACGGCCCCCTGATGTTGATCCCTGGATCACACCGCCACTATGTCGTATGTGAGGGGTATACGCCGAACAACCACTTCAAGTCATCCCTGCGGAAGCAGGAGTATGGTGTACCCAGTGACCATTGTTTAAGCCAATTGGCTGATCAAGGTGGCATCGTCACCGCAACCGGCAAACCGGGTAGTGTCGTCATATTCGATTGCAATACCATGCATGGTTCAAACGGCAATATCACACCCTACCCACGCTCTAATGCCTTCTTTGTGTATAACGCGATCAGTAATCGCGTGGTTGAGCCTTTTTGCGATCAACCGCCACGACCTGAGTATATTTGCAGTCGCGAGACGATTGAGCCTGTCAACGTTGAAGCTGATGGGTGTTAACGTCAATAGATAACCAGAAACCCTCAGGAGGAACCTGCAAACGCGTATTAACATACTGAGTGATTCTCATCGCCTACCGGACCGGCGGTCAGATTCCTTTTGAACGATAGCAGGCCGTTCCGGTGACCCGGCTATATTTCGGCTAGGTCGAGTCGCCATAAACAGGTGAAGTGTTAGCCAATTCCGCCCTTTTTGCAGCAAGAGATATGAACACAAACAGGCAAACCCCAGCACAGCACAGTGTCGAGAAAATCGGCGGGACGTCGATGAGCGACTATCAGGCCGTGCGCGACAACATTGTTTTGAGGCCCGGAACTGGGCAGGGCTTATACCAGAGAATCTTTGTCGTGTCGGCCTATAGCGGCATCACGAATGACCTGCTCGAGCATAAAAAATCTGGTCAGCCTGGCGTTTACGGCTTGTTTGCTAGCGCTGAGAACGATGACGGTTGGTTTGATGCCATCACGCGGCTATTGACCAAAATGCATGACATCAACAGGCGACTGTTCAGGAATGAGGCAGAGCTCGAGCGTGCCAATCAGTTTATCGATACACGTATGGATGCCGCTCGCAAATGTCTGACGGATCTGCAAGGGTTGTGTCGCCATGGCCATTTTTCTCTGGCCGAGCACCTGGAGACCGTGCGGGAAATGCTGGCCAGCATCGGCGAGGCCCACAGTGCCTGGAACACAGCAGCGCTATTGCGGCACGATGGTGTTAATGCCCGTTTTGTGGATTTGAGCGGTTGGCAAACCACGGCACATGTCCCTCTTGATGAACGGATATTGCAGGCTTTTTCCACCATTGACTTGGCAACCGAGCTGCCGATTGCCACCGGTTACGCGCACACCGACAGTGGGCTTATGGCCAGCTTTAATCGCGGCTACAGCGAGATTACCTTCAGCCGAATCGCGGTATTGACCGGCGCCAGAGAGGCGATTATCCATAAGGAGTTTCATCTCAGTAGTGCGGATCCACAGTTGGTTGGCGAAGCCAATGCTGTGCCGATTGGCCGGACAAATTACGATGTGGCCGACCAACTGGCCAACCTGGGCATGGAGGCGATTCATCCGAAGGCTGCCAAAGGCTTGCGCCAAAACGCCATTCCCCTGCGTATCAAGAACACCTTTGAACCGGAGCACGCCGGTACGGTCATTGCTCAGGATTATGTTAGCGACACCCCCCGCGTAGAGATCATCGCTGGCAGCAAAGGCATCCATGCCCTGGAACTGTTTGACCAGGAGATGATGGGGCAAATTGATCTCTACGACCGGGAAATTCTGGCGGTGGTACGTCGATTTAAAGCCGAGATCGTGGCCAAGGACATTAATGCCAATACCATTACCCACTATCTCGCCACCAACCTGAAAACCATCAAACGCATAAGAAATGCACTTCAGGAGAGGTACCCCGACGCTGAACTGGATCAACGAAAAGCCGCTATTGTCTCTGCAATCGGCAGCGATATGCGGGTTCCGGGCATGCTCTCTCAGGCTGTTGCTGCGCTGGCGGCAAAAAATATCAATGTGCTGGCCATGCATCAATCCATGCGTCAGGTGGATATGCAGTTCGTGGTGGGTGAAGAGGATTATGATCTTGCCGTTAAAAGCCTGCACGGGTGTTTAATAGAGGTACACGATCACGGTAGATCGATATGCGCTGCATAAAATGGATATTCTTGGCCATTTACCTGTTGTTGGGGTTCGGACAGGCATTTGCCAAAGAGCCGCTGGAGGGTATCCACCGTTTGGCGAGCGCATTGCAAAATCGCCCTTTGTTGAGCTTTATGTGTTGGATGAGCTAAAGCAACTGCGTACTGACATGGCCGCTCAAAAACATGAGATGATCCAGCAAATTTTTGATCGAGAACTCAATTCCATAGACCTGGGTGTCGAGTATGCCACCGATACGATCAGTTACTTTTTCTATTTAATAGCGGGTGCCAGCTCCATACTGGTGTTGGTGGGGTGGTCCTCAATACGTGACATCAAGGAGCGGGTGCATTCAAATGCGGACCAGCAGGTGGCCGGTCTAATCGGAACCTACGAAGATCGGCTGCGCAATATAGAAATCCGATTGAGTCAGAAAACCGAACTCTACGAAGAAAATCGTGCGGAAATTGCGCTGACTCAGGAATTGCATTCTCTGTGGTTACGAGCGGGACAGGATACCGGTCCCCACAATAAGATCGCTACCTATGACCAGATACTCAAACTTCAGCCCGAAGACACGGAAGCGCTTACCTATAAGGCCGACGTGGCTTTAGAGTTGGAAGAACCACAATGGGCCGTGAACCTGTGCAATCAGGCGCTCGCCAGTGATCCGGACAACGGTCATGCTTTTTATCAACTGGCCTGCGCTTATACCGCACTGAACCAGTTTGATGAAGCGGTGCGATATTTGACCGAAGCGCTAGCGCGGGCCGAAACCTATCGAGATGACTTGCTGAGTGATGCTGCTCTGGTGCCGTTAAAGAGCTATGAACCCTTTAACCAGCTACTGGGCCGAGTGCGTGAAGATTAATTTTGATCTGGAGGACGCTAGCCAGGTAGCGATTGGCGCTTTTGCGTTGGCGGTGCCAATTTCTTTTTCTGAGGAAGCCTGGAGCCTGAGTGAAACCCTGCCGGCTGGAAACATCCTGCTCATGGTCTGTCTTTCGGTGATGTTCCTGGCCCTCTTCACCTATGAAGGTGTTTTTCAGGGGGATATTTCCTATCGTGTCCCCGTTTTTCTTATTCGAATACTGATCGCATACGTGGTTGCCGGACTTGTGGTGGCTCTGGTACTAACGGCCCTTGATAAGTTTCCCATCCTGTCCGAGCCGGTCATCGCGGTTAAACGCTTAATCATTATTGCCATGCCGGCTTCGATGGGCGCGATCATTGTCGATGGTTTTGACAAAGAATGATGACAGACACCCTGCAGTCTGTGGTGTACGGTTAGAGGTTCGACCATGGATAACACCTTAATAGCCCTGTCCTTTATCGGTTTCCTGTTAGGTTTCACGCTTATCGGCCTGTCTTCGCTGCTTAAAAGCCGCGGCACCCGCCAGGATTATTATCTGGCTGACAACACGGTGAGCCCCTGGCTGGTCGGCCTGTCCGCCGTGGCTACCAATAACAGCGGTTATATGTTTATCGGTGTGATTGGTTATACCTACGCCACCGGCCTGGCTTCCATCTGGTTGATGATCGGCTGGATAGCCGGCGATTTTCTGGCTTCCCTGTTCGTCCATTCACGCCTGCGGGAAGCCACGGAAAACAGCGACGAAGCGAGTTATGCCGGGGTACTGAGTGGCTGGTATGGCGGCGACAACCACCAGCTCCAGCGACTAATTGGGGTTATTTCCCTGATTTTCCTGTTGGCCTACGCAGGCGCCCAACTGGTGGCCGGCGGCAAAGCCCTGCAGGTGCTTTTTGGCTGGGCTCCCTGGATGGGGGCTGTTATTGGCGCGGTAGTGGTATCGCTCTACTGTTTTGCCGGTGGGATTCGGGCCTCCATCTGGACCGATGCCGCCCAGTCGACGGTGATGATTATCGCCATGTTTGCATTACTGGTCGTGGCGACACAATCGCTGGGCGGAGTGGGAGGAGCCATCTCAAGTATGCAGGAGGTGGCAGGCTTCCTCGACTGGTTCCCCAAAGACCTGGCCCTGCCTGGAATTGCCGGGGGCATACTGTTTGCCGTGAGCTGGCTGTTTGCCGGGCTATCGGTAATCGGACAGCCCCACATCATGGTGCGTTTTATGGCCCTGAACAATCAGGCCAGCATGCGTCAGGCCCGCGCCTGGTATTACCTCTGGTTTATTGCGTTTTACTGCATTACTACGGGCGTGGGGATGCTGTCCCGCGTCTATTTGTCCGATAGTGGCAGTTTTGACGCCGAACTGGCTTTGCCGATGATGGCCCTTGAATTACTACCGCCCCTGGTCGTCGGTCTAGTGCTGGCGGGTATTTTCGCTGCGACCATGTCCACCGCTGATTCACTGATCCTCAGTTGTTCCGCAGCGATCACCCATGACCTGCTGCCGCACCGGATAGAGCGACCGTTACTGATTAAATTTACCACTATTGCCATTACCGGCTGTGCGCTGCTGCTGGCACTCTCCAACAACCAGAGCGTTTTCAGCCTGGTGATCATGGCCTGGTCCGGGCTGGCCAGTGCCTTTGCACCTTTGCTTATCGTTCTTTGCCTGGGCATGAAACCCCGCCAGTCAATCAGCATTATCGCCGCGTTAACGGGGCTGCTAACTGCGCTGCTGTGGCGCTATCTGGGCTGGCATCATGCTGTATACGAAGGTTTGCCAGGAATTCTGGTCGGCTGCGCGGTGCTTGTGCTGGGACATCAGTGGAAAGCTCGCTTGGATGGGACGATAATTCGAGCGCGTTGAAGGTCTGATTAAAGCAATCAGTAGCATCGTGCAACCCAGGTAGGACACAATTCACCCGGTTCAGGTCACCGGCTAATGACCTCCCTGCAGGCTCATCGCCCAGAAATGGGGGTGCGGTCTTTGGGGGGCGGCTCAGATATCAGGGAGTGTCTTTGCAAAGCACGGACATTAAACCCGGAGATGGGTGCCCGACTTGGGGGATAGAGCGTTTCTAACTTACGAATTTCTTTTCCATAAAATTATAAGTATATGAAAATTAAAAGAAAAAATAGCCCGTTTTCAATCGAGTGAGCCTGAATCATATTCGCTGGATGGAGCAGGCTCTGGTTATGGCCCGGCGGGCTGAGGCTGAAGACGAGGTGCCTGTCGGAGCGGTTATCGTCCGAGACGGGGTGCTTGTTGGGTCTGGCTGGAACCGCAATATCGGTGCCCATGACCCTACGGCCCATGCTGAGGTTATTGCCTTGCGGGCTGCGGCTGCGACCCTGGGAAATTACCGACTACCCGGCTGTACTCTCTATGTGACCCTTGAGCCCTGCGCCATGTGCGCCGGTGCAATTGTTCATGCCCGGCTGGCTCAGCTGGTTTTTGGCGCGACCGACTCCAGGGCCGGGGCGGTTGAAAGCCACCATAACTTGCTGGACGATAGGCACTCGAATCACCGTCTACCCGCCGTCGGTGGTGTACTGGCTGAGGAGAGCAGCACCCTCCTGCGGGCATTCTTCGCACAACGTCGCGCCGCTGCCCGAAATTAGAACAGCGTTACCACACCAGCTATTCAGGATTGACCGATCTCATGAGAACCACCCAGGCACCGACCATCCATCTGAAGGACTACCAGCCCCCGGAGTTTCTGGTCGACACCATTGAACTGAGTTTCGATCTGGGGGAAGAGGAGACCCGGGTCCGCTCTAAAATGCAGTTGCGGCGTAATCCTGAGGGCAGCGGCGACGGCCCGTTGCATCTGGATGGAGAGGCCATAGAGCTGGTTTCCGTCACGCTGGATAGCGTGGCCCTAAAGGCTGAACAGTATGAGTTGGACGAGCAGGGCCTGCGGCTGCCCAATCCGCCCTCTCGATTTGCCCTTGAGATCGAGACCCTGATTAAACCGCAGGAGAACACAGAGCTCTCCGGGTTGTATCGCTCCAGCGACATGTTCTGTACCCAGTGCGAGGCCGAGGGTTTTCGCCGGATTACCTATTATCCCGATCGTCCCGACGTGATGGCCCGCTTCACCACGACGATTGTTGGAGATCTGGCCAGCTGCCCCGTGATGTTGTCCAACGGCAACCGGGTGGCGATGGGGCAACGGGAGGATGGTCGCCACTGGGTACGGTGGAAAGATCCCCACCGCAAACCGGCCTATCTGTTTGCCCTGGTCGCAGGCGACCTGGCACACATTCAGGACAGCTTCACCACCCGCTCGGGTCGGGATGTCACGCTGCGGATTTATACCGAGGCCCACAACGTGGATCGTTGCGACCACGCCATGGCCGCCCTGAAGCGGGCGATGGCCTGGGACGAAGCCGTGTTTGGCCGGGAGTACGATCTCGATATCTACATGATCGTGGCGGTCGATGATTTCAACATGGGGGCGATGGAGAACAAAGGGCTTAACATCTTCAACTCCCAGCTACTGTTGGCCCGGCCCGAAACCGCCACCGATGCGGACTACGAGCAGATCGAAGCGGTGGTCGCTCACGAATATTTCCACAACTGGAGCGGCAACCGGGTCACCTGTCGGGACTGGTTTCAGCTCAGTCTGAAGGAGGGGCTGACGGTTTTTCGGGATCAGCAGTTCACGGCGGATATGACCTCGGCAGCGGTCAAGCGGATTCGGGATGTGCGCCTCCTGCGGGCCAATCAATTCCCGGAGGATAGCGGGCCCCTGGCGCATCCGGTGCGGCCAGATTCCTACGTGGAGATCAATAACTTCTACACCGTCACCGTCTACGAAAAGGGCGCCGAAGTGGTGCGTATGATCCACACCCTGCTGGGTGCGGATGTTTTCCGTGAGGGGCTCGACCTCTACTTCGAACGCCACGATGGTGCCGCGGTGACCTGCGAGGATTTTGTCTCTGCCATGGAGGATGCCAGCGGCGTGGATCTGCGGCAGTTCCGGCTCTGGTACAGCCTCGCGGGTACACCGCAACTGCAGGTCGAAGATGAATTCGATGCTGACAGCGGTGAGTACCGCCTGACCCTGCGACAGCACTGTCCCGACACCCCCGGACAGAGTGACAAACCACCCATGCATCTGCCGGTGGCTCTGGGTCTGCTGAGTGCCAGCGGTGAGCGGTTGCCTTTGCAGTTGGCGGGGGAGGACACCCCTGGTCCGACCACCCGGGTGCTCTCCCTGCAGCAGCGGCAGCAGG
This sequence comes from Gammaproteobacteria bacterium, assembly GCA_022014175.1. Taxonomy (GTDB): domain Bacteria; phylum Pseudomonadota; class Gammaproteobacteria; order Immundisolibacterales; family JAKLLR01; genus JAKLLR01. The sequence continues at coordinate 7,512 of JAKLLR010000066.1, forward strand.
TGTTCAGCTTTGTCGGCCTGTCGCAGAAGCCGCTGCCCTCCCTGCTGCGGGGGTTCTCGGCGCCGGTGGTGCTGGATTACGACTACAGCGACCAGCAGCTTGGTTTCCTGATGCGCCATGATGAGGATCCCTTCATGCGTTGGGAGGCGGGTCAGCAGTTGGCGACCCGGGTGCTGCTGGCCGCTACCGAGTCGTTGAAGGTGGGGGGTGAGGTGGTTCTGGATCCGGGGCTGACCGACTCATTCAGAGAGCTCCTGATGGATGAGAGTGGAGACAAGCGGCTGGTCGCCGAGGCGCTGACACTGCCGTCCGAGGCGTATCTCTCCGAGCAGGTCGAGGTGGTGGATCCGATCGCGATCCACACTGCCCGCAGCCAGATTCGGGTCCAACTGGCGGAGGCACTGCTGGAACCTCTGCTACAGGTCTATCGGGCCAATCACACCGAGCAGTACCGTAGTGATTCAGCCGCCGTATCGAAACGGCTGCTGGCCAACTGCTGCCTCGGTTATCTGGCAGCGATCCCTGGCGCCACCGGTGTCGAATATCGGCAGATCGCCCTGTCGCAGCTGGAGACCGCAGACAACATGACGGATCAGCTCGCCGCTCTCGCCAGCCTCTCGTTGCAGAATGAGCCGGAGTGGGAGGCTGGGCTCGACCGGTTTTATGAGCAGTGGCAGGCTGAGCCGTTGGTGGTGAACAAGTGGCTCTCGGTACAGGCCTCGGCGCCTCAGGCGGCCACCTTTGAACGGGTGAGCGCGTTGCTGCAGCACCCCGGGTTTAATATCCAGAACCCGAACAAAGTTCGGGCGCTGCTGGGTGGTTTTGCCCGCAATCCGCTGGTGTTTCATCAGCCCGATGGTGCGGGTTATCGGTTGCTCGCGGAGCAGATTCTCCGGCTGGATGCTATAAACCCGCAGATTGCAGCCCGCATGGCCCTGGTGTTTAATCGCTGGCGGCGGTTTGAGAGCGCGCCCCAGACCCTGATGCGGGGTGAGCTTGAGGGTATGCTGGCGACGGAGAGTCTCTCGAAAGATCTCTACGAGATCGTCTCCAAAAGTCTGGCCTGATGCACCCGCGGGCTGATGCTTGACCAGGAGACCTTTGCGACGGTTGTCGCCAGCACTCCGCTGGTCTCCATCGATCTGGTGGTGCGTGCCACGGATAGCGCAGTCCTGCTTGGCCTGCGTAACAACCCCCCGGCACAGAGCAGCTGGTTCGTGCCCGGCGGACGAATTTTCAAGGATGAGACCCATGCCGACGCGGTAAGGCGGATCAGCCAGGCGGAGCTGGGGCGGGCCTACAGCCTGGATCGACTGCGATTCCTCGGGGTCTTTGAGCACCTTTATCAGGACAACTGCTTTGGCACCCCGGGATTCGGTACCCACTATGTTGTGCTGGCTTATGAACTCCGTTTCAATCAACCATTGGCAGGGTTGCCTCAGAGCCAGCATCAGGCCTTTTGCTGGTGGCGTCAGGTCGATCTGCTGAAGAGTGCGGATGTGCATCCCTACACCAAAGCCTATTTTCAGTTCGACCCCGAACAGGTTGGCAGTCGATGAACGCCACTGACAGGAGACCGGGGAGCGGTGTTGTAGCGCCACTGGATCGGGCCTTCTCGGTGGCGCCGATGATGCAGTACACCGACCGCCATTATCGCTATTTTGCCCGCACCCTCTCCCGTCATGCGCTGCTCTATACCGAAATGGTCACCGCAGCCGCACTGCGGCACGGTGACCGGGCGCATCTGCTGGACTATTCACCCCAGGAGCACCCGTTGGCGCTGCAACTCGGAGGCAGTGATCCGGCAGATCTGGCGGCGGCGGCTCGACTCGGAGAGGCCTGGGGTTACGACGAAATCAATCTCAATCTGGGTTGTCCTTCGGACCGGGTGCAATCCGGTCAGTTTGGTGCTTGCCTGATGGCTGAGCCGGTGCGAGTGGCCAATTGTCTGGAGGCGATGATTGAAGCGGTTCAGGTGCCAGTGACCGCCAAGGTGCGGATTGGCATCAACGACCGGGACGATTACGGCTATTTTCGTGACTTTGTCTGCCGGCTGGCGGAGAGCGGTTGCGATACCTTTATCGTGCATGCCCGCAAGGCCGTACTCGGAGGGCTATCTCCGAAGCAAAATCGGGAGGTGCCGCCCCTGCGTTACGACTATGTTCATCGTCTGCAGCGGGAGTGCCCGGATCTGACTCTGGTGTTGAACGGGGGGCTGCGCACCCCGCAACAGGCCAGTTCAGAGCAGGGGGCGTTAGCCGGTGTGATGGTCGGACGAGCGGCCTGCGATGATCCTTATGGCACCCTCAGTGGTGTGGATGCCCGTTGGTATGGGTCTGAGGCCCCGGTACTGGATCAGCATGAAGTGCTGGAGCGGATGCTGCCCTATGTCGAGTCCTGCTGCGTTGCCGGTGTGTCATTTTATGCCGTGGTCCGCCATCTTCTGCCCCTCTTTAAAGGGCTGCCGGGTGCCCGCAGCTGGCGCCGCTGTCTGAGCGAGAACGGGCCGAAGCCAGGGGCTGGCCCGGAGCTGTTGCAGCAGGCCGCAGAGCTGATTCATGACGAGGTGCTTGCCGACCCCTGAGTTCCGCTCCATTTTCTCTCTCTTTTCGCTCATCTCCGGTCGCCGGGACACAGCAGCGCCCGCACTGACCTGTATCAATGCACCAACCCTGATTGCCTGTTCCACTAGGTTCGCACGTAGCCGGTGCTTCGTACTACAAAAGTTGAAATAGAGGATGGATTCCTATGTATTGTTACCAGTGTGAACAGACCCAAAACAGCGCTGAAGGCCCCGGTTGTCGTGCCGAAGTGGGGACCTGCGGTAAGGACGCACTAACCGCCGATCTGCAGGACCTGCTGATCTATATGGCCAAGGGTATTTCGATGTATGCGCATCGCGCCGGCCAGTTGGGGGTGGTTGACTCCGAGGTGAACGGATTTGTGCTGGAGGCGATATTTACCACTCTGACTAACGTCAACTTTGACGAGAAGCGGTTTGAGGGTCTGATTGAATCTGCCGCCTGTTATCGGGATCGTATGCGTGCCGCCTATCAAGCGGCCTGTGCTAAAGCCGGGCAGGTGCCGGAGGTTCTCTCCGGTCCTGCGGTCTGCAACCCCGAGCACGAGCTGGCTGCTTTGCAGAAGCAGGCTGAGTTGGGTGCGATTACCGCAGGCCTGTCGACTATCGGTGAGGATATTGTTGGTCTGCGCGCCCTGGTTCTCTATGGCATGAAGGGGGTGGCGGCCTACGCCAACCATGCTCGTCTACTGGGTCAGGAGAGCGACGAGGTCTACGCGACTTTTTATGAAGCGATGGACTTTCTCGCCAGCGAACCCACTGAGGTTGATGCCCTGCTCGGTTGGGCCCTGAAAGTGGGTGAGCTGAACTATAGAGTGATGCAGCTGCTGGATGCGGGTAGTACTGGGCGCTATGGTCATCCAATACCTACAGAGGTGCGCACGACGCCTGTCAAAGGTAAGAGCATTCTGGTCAGTGGCCATGACATGGTTGACCTTGAAGCGTTGCTGCAACAGACCGAAGGCATGGGTATCAACATCTATACCCATGGTGAACTGTTGCCCGCCCACGGTTATCCGGCATTCCATAAATATCCTCATTTGAAAGGCAATTACGGCACCGCGTGGCAGCGCCAGAAGACCGAATTTGCAGAGTTCCCGGGCGCAGTTCTGATGACCTCAAACTGCATTATTGAGCCGATGGAGAGCTATCGGGGTCGAATCTTCACCTGCGGTCCTGTGGGTTGGCCGGGTGTGAGCCACATTGAGGAGCATGATTTCTCCGGATTGATCGCCGCAGTTCAGGCTGAGCCAGGTTTCCTGGAGGATTCAGAACCCGCTACTGTGACGGTCGGTTTTGCCCGAAATGCAGTGTTGGGGGTTGCGGACAAGGTGATTGATGCGGTCAAGCAGGGGCAGATCAGCCGCTTCTTTGTGATCGGTGGCTGTGACGGTGCTCGACCCGGTCGTAACTACTACACCCAGGTTGCGGAAGAGGTGCCGATGGATGGTGTCATTCTGACTTTGGGCTGCGCCAAGTACCGCTTCAACGACCATGACTTCGGCGATATCGGTGGTATCCCGCGGCTGCTCGATGTGGGGCAGTGCAACGACACCTAGTCGGCGATTCAGCTCGCGTTGGCCCTGGCGGATGCCTTCGAGTGCGGAGTGAACGATCTGCCCCTGTCACTGGTGATCTCCTGGCTGGAACAGAAGGCTGTCGCGGTGCTGTTGACTCTGCTTTTTCTGGGTATTCGGGACATTCGGTTGGGTCCGACACTGCCCGCTTTTGTGACCCCGGCAGTGCTGGATGTGCTGGTTGAGAAATTCAACCTGATGCCAGTCGGCGAAGCCGAGGGGGATATGCAGGCGATGCTGCAGGCATCCTGAAGGCCGTTATACTCACACGGGGAGCGATCGCTCCCCCGTGTGGGTGTTCCAGGCTTGTGGGGAGGGTTCGGCTGAGCCCGTCTCAAGCGTAGGGGTTTTCCCCGGCGTCATGGTCGGTCACATCGATCACAT
>JAKLLR010000007.1 GCA_022014175.1 Gammaproteobacteria bacterium
TAGCTCTCCCAGACGTAGACGATGACCTGCTTAGGCTGCACTTGCGGGCTGATTTTGGCCATCAGCTCACTGTCTGAGTAGTCATTCCAGAGCTTCACCATATCGCCGTTACTAATGCCCAGCTCCATGGCATCCCGGTCATTGATATGAATCACCGGTTGACCCCGATGCAAGCGCATCGTACTTTTCTGGGTCAGATGCATGGAGTGCACACTGTGACGCGGATGCCCACCCGTGATCTGGAATGGATGATCGCCGCCGATCTTCGGCGTCGGTTTGAACATGGGCATATGCTCACCTGCCTCAATATACCAGGGGTGATCCAGATAGAACTGGGCCCGACGGGTATAGGTGGGGTACGGCAGCTTCTTGGTCAAATGCCACTTCAAGCTATAGAACGGTTTATCAGGGCTATGCTCGTTCGCCACGATGTGTTTCATGAAACCCTGACCGAAACTCTGCACCGGGAAGTGACCAAGCTCTTTGGCTTTCTCGTAAGTGAGATCTGGCGGCATGCCGCCGGTGGCCACACCAATAGCAACCATCTCCTTCACACAATCTGAATGGGTTTTCAGGTGGCCGTTCATCGTAAAGCGGTCATTTAGCCCTGCCCACTGACGTTGCTGACCAAAGAAATCACCATATTCCGTGTACCCCTTAGACGCGGCAACCTCTTCAAGTTTCTGGGTGAGTGCATCCCAGATCTCCCACTCCGGTAGCGCCTCACCCTGGGGTTTGGCAGCCTGCTCAATCAAGGCGTATCGGGGCATCTGGCTAGCGGCGTAGGGCATATCCTCCTTCTCGTAATACCAGGCCGCTGGCAACACGATGTCCGCAAACATGGCCGAGCTGGACATCCGCACTTCTACCGCCCAGATCATCTTCAGTTTGGGGAATAGCTCCTGGGGATATTTAATCGCCCCACCCCGAATCCGACGCAACGGATTATGGGAGATCAACAACAGTACATCAGGGGTCAGGTCCGGCGAAGGCCGGATCTGGTCGGGCGTCCACCAGCCCTCTTTAATCGCCTCTTCCATATAGGCGCTAAAGCTCTGTTTCTGTTCCGGATCCTGCCAGGCGTCGTTGTCGTAGAGCTCTTTGAAGCCACAGTGGTTATAGAGCCAGAACACCGGCGGCACCATGCCGAGCATTTTGGTCATGCCCTGCACGGCCCGAACACTAATCAGCTCTTCAGTGATCTCTGGATCTTCGGCCCGTAGCTGCTCGGCAAGCTGATGCTCCATCTGGCCGAACATCTCCAGACCACCCTCGGCTACAGGCTTTTGCAATATAGTCAGCAACTCTACGTGCTCAATCGGCAGCGCCCAGCCATTCCAGCCGGTGCCAGGTTTGCCCCAGTTACCGGTCAGCCCCATGGCCATAAGCAGGGAACGCTCCTGCAGATCACCGTGGTAGTTCTTGGCTGAATTTAAACCGATGTAGGAGCAGACCACTTTGGTGGCGACCTTACGGGCAATCTCTTCGATCAAGCCCGGATGCACGCCGCACATCTCGCCGGCTTTTTCTGGGGTGTAATCCAGCAGACGACGTTTGAGTTGCTCAAATGAGGGCTCCACGGTGACGGTTTCACCACTAGCCAGAGTCACCTCGAATGAGCCTTCCAGGGCCTGCTCGCCATCAAAGGCCAGGGTGGCACGGGGCGCAGGGACCACTGCCCCGGCTTTAGTGTCGTAGAAAAACAGCTGATCTTCACGCCCCTCACCCAGATATTCGTCAGCCCGCAGGAAGCGGCCGTTGTCCTTGCGAACCAGCATGGCCATGTCGGTCTGCTCGCGCATGAACGCTTCGTCGTAACTCCTCTCTGCCACGATCACATTACAGACCCCGAGCCAGAAAGCCGCATCCGTACCGACTTTAAGGGGCACATGGATATCCGCTGCAACCGCAGAAGGGTTGTAATCAGGCGACAGCCAGATCACCTCCTTACCCGCGTACCGCGCTTCAACAATGAAGTGATACACCGGTGTCATGGTGTAGGACCAGTTGGTATGGGTCATGATGAGCACATCGGCGTCCATCATGTTGTCGCAGGAGTAGCCGGTGTGCATCTTGCCGATGGTGTCGAACATACCCTTGTAGAAATCGCCGATCTCGACGTTCAGATCGGGACAGGGTGAACCCAGCAGCGCAGTCATCCGGTGGACCCCGGCCCAGGCTACGCCACCAATGTGCATATGGGGCGCATCGAGGACAAAACCGTCCGATCCTTTCTCTGCAAAACTGTCGACGATGCTTTCGGCCACTGCGGTCAGGGCTTCATCCCAGCTGATACGCTCCCATTTGCCCTCGCCCCGCTCACCAACTCTGCGCAGCGGATATTTGACTCGCTCTTCACCGTAGATGTTATTGCTGAACGAGCAACCCTTCTGGCAACCCAGTGGGTTGTAATCTGGATAGTTTTCGTTTGAGGCATCCGCTCTGGCAACCTGTTCCTCACGCCAGATAATGCCGTCTTTTACATAGACCCGGAAGGCGCAACTACCGGGCATACAGGCGTTGGAGTGGGACCCCCAGGTCACCGCATCCCAGCTCCAGAGATCCCGATAAACGCTCTCGGAATTCTGATAATCCACCGTTGTAGCAGCTGCAAAAACATCGCCGACAAAACTACTGGAGAGGGTTCCACCAAGACCAGCCAGCGACAGACTCAGGCCACCAGCTCCGCTGACCTGAAGAAATTCACGACGAGACAGGCCCGCGGCCATCTCTCCAGCGGTAATTTCGTTCTGCTTATCCATCATTTTGTACTCTCCAGGTCCATGCTTGTCGTCAATTTGCCAATCACCAAATGACCCAGTTAACTCGAACTAAGCTTAACCGCCGGTACGCACCAAACCACCATCAACCGCGATGGACTGGCCGGTAATCCAGCCCGCATCCTCAGACAGGAAAAAGGTCAGGGCAGCTGACAGATCCTCTGGCAGCCCGACCCGTTTGATGGCCTGCATCGCAACACACTGCTGGGTCACAGTTTCGATATCAATCCCCGGTAGATCGTGGGGAAAGAGCCCTACCATGATGGTATTCACAGTGACATTATCTGAACCCACTTCGCTGGCCAGGGCCCGACTAAAACCTACAGCCCCGGATTTAGCGGAGACATAATGCAAAAAATTCGGGAACCCAAGCACCACCGTGCCCGAAGAGATATTAATAATACGACCATAACTCTGTGCTTTCATGGTGGGGAAAACAGCAGAACAACAGAGAAACATGCTGGTCAGATCAACATCAATATTGCGCCGCCACTCTTCGGTGCTGATGTCGGTCCAGGGTTTCTGGATACCGTTAACAATTGCAGCATTGTTGAGCAGGGCATCGATCCGCCCATATTCGCTGAGGGTGGCATCAACCATACCCTGTACGGAGTCTTCATCAGACACATCCGTGATGACAGAAATCGCCTTGCCACCCGCCGCCTTGATCTCTTCAACCACAGAGGAGCCATCAGCTAAATCGGCAACCACTACCGCGGCGCCCTCTGAGGCCAGATGCAGTGCATGAGAGCGGCCCAAATAACCTGCCCCACCCGTCACAATCGCGACCCGTTTGTCCATTCGCCCCATGCTGATCCCCCTCTCAATGAGCTGACAATTTGTTGTTTGGTTTGGCCGTTCAAAGTACCTGCCCCGCTAGTCGGATGCAAGCGGCCCAGCCACCTGCCGACGGTGACCAGCCGGCCCTTTCAGACAGAAAAGGGCCAGCGCGACAGCTGGATTTTTGGGATCACCAACCCGCCTGATCGTCCGTAGTGCTTTGCACTGCTCGATGACAGGTAATACATCCAGAACCCCGCAGTGATCGCGGCCACAGTTCGCCGGTTAGCGGCGAAGATAGACCAGGTAATAGACCAGGGCCACAAGGCCGCCGCCACCCGCAACGTTGCCCAGAGTAACCGCCAGCAAATTTGCCAGGAATCCACCGAGGTCCAGGCCTGGCACCTGGGCGTCTAACCCACCAGAGAGCAGCCAACCGATCGGAATCAGATACATATTGGCAACACTGTGCTCGAAGCCCAGGGCCACAAAAGCAGCGATCGGAAACAAAATGGCCAGAATTTTGTCGCCCACGCTGTGAGCGGCGAAACAGAGCCAGACCGCCAGGCAGACCAGCACGTTACAAAGCACCCCGCGACAAAATGCCTCGGTCAACGGCAACCCGACTTTGCCTGCCGCAATTGCTATTGCAGTCTCGGCCACAGCACCATCGGCCAGCCCGGCCGCGCCGGACCAAAAATAGAGCAACGCCGTGGCGACAGATCCAGCCAGATTGCCCAGGTAAACCAGCCCCCAGTTACGCAGTAGCGCGCGGTGACCAACCTGCTTGTCCGCCCAGGCCATAACAATCAGATTATTGCCGGTAAAGAGTTCAGCCCCCGCAACAACGACAAGCACCAGCCCCAGACTGAAAGCGAGGCCGCCCAACCAGCGATGAAGCCCAAAAGAGACCCCTCCGGCGCCGGTCATCACCAGCGTATAGAGCATGGCCCCAAAGGCGATAAAAGCACCCGCCAGCACCGCCAGAACCAAAGTCTGTAACGCCGGCATACCCACCTTGTTTACACCCACCGCCTCAACCCGCCGGGCAACTTCAGCCGGGGTGTAGGCGTCCAGGTCAAAATGCGATTTATCCAAGAGATCCCCCCTCTTTGTCAGGTCTCGCCATCGTAGAACAGATTAAACCCAACAACCGGGGCGAGATCAGGTTCAGGGCGACCAGTAGACCTCCACTGGCGGGTGGCGAAGCACTGCTCGCACTGGCAGGTCAGTCTCCGGGCCGTTCCCCATCGCCTGAACAAACTGCTGCCATTTATCGTCGCCGGTGAAGTGCAACAGGCGCTCTCTGCTATCCAGCAACGCTGACAGATTCAGGCTGACACGGGCATGGGGGGCATAGGCAGGCGGCGTGATTTGAATCACAGCGGGGGCACGAGCCAGATCGAGGGCCAACGGCAATTCCGGCGCCTCGGGAAACAGGGATGCGGTATGACCATCACCCCCCATGCCCAGCAGCACCAGATCATAGGGCCGTGGCACCGTCAACAGGGCCGGCACCGTCGGGCCGATGGCGTCAGCCTGACTCACCCCGGCCCGGTATAATCCGATAAACCGGGCGGCGGCAGCCGACCCCCGGAGCAGGTGGGTCCTCACCAGCGCCTCATTGCTGTCCTCATGATCCAGCGGGACCCAGCGCTCATCCGCCAGGCTCACCACAATCCGGGACCAGGGCAACGGCAGCTCATGCAGGCGGGCAAACAGGGGCAAAGGCGTACGGCCTCCTGAAACAATCAGACTGGCCTGACCCCGGGCATCAACCGCGGCCTGCAACGAACCCTGGATGTGATCGGTCAGCGCCGATAGCAGCGTCTCGCTATCGTCATAGCGATGCAGATCTGGCAAAACCCTGGAATCAGCCCTCTTCATGCCAGGTAAATCCATCCCGTTCGACCAGTGCGATTGACGAGGTCGGCCCCCAGGTTCCGGCATTGTAGGATTTTGGCGAATCCGAGCGTGCGGTCCAGGCGGCCATGATTGGCTCCACCCAGGCCCAGGCCGCCTCCAGCTCATCCCGCCGCATAAACAGGGTTGGCCGTCCCACAATCACATCAATCAGCAACCGCTCATACGCGCCTGGCAACCGCCCCTGAAAGGTCTGGGCGAAGTCGAGATTCAGGTGCACCGGCTTCAGCTGCATCCCCGGCCCCGGTGCCTTGGCCATCATATCCAGCTTCACCCCCTCCTCTGGCTGCAACCTCAGCACCAGACGATTGTCCGCCAGGCCGCCGGAGCCCTCCTGAAAAATCGAGTGGGGCACCGGTTTGAAGTTCAGCACGATCTCGGAAGTCCGGGACTGCAGGCGTTTGCCAGTGCGTAGATAAAAGGGCACACCGCCCCAGCGCCAGTTATCGATAAACAGTTTCAGGGCCACAAAGGTTTCGGTACCGCGGGCCGGGGCGATGCCAGGCTCCTCCAGGTAACCGGGAACCGGCTGGCCGTTGATCGCACCGGCGCGGTACTGACCCCGTACTGTGTGGGTCACCACCGACTCTCCCGCCAGAGGCCTGAGCGCCCTCAGCACCTTCAGTTTTTCATCCCGCACCGCGTCCGGAGTCAGACTGGTCGGGGGCTCCATCGCCACCAGACACAACAGTTGCAACAGGTGATTCTGGACCATATCCCGCAGGGCACCGGCCCGATCATAGTAGTCACCACGCCCCTCCACCCCCACCTGCTCAGCCACCGTAATCTGCACATGATCAATCAGACCGGAACGCCAGAGCGGCTCGAACATGGCGTTGCCAAAACGCAGGACCAACAGATTTTGTACGGTCTCCTTACCCAGATAGTGATCGATCCGGTAGACCTGATACTCTTCAAATACCTCACCGACCCGGTCGTTAATTTCACAGGATGACGCCAGATCGTGGCCCAGCGGTTTTTCCAGCACAACCCGGGCCATGGCATTCACCAGGCCCACGCCATGGAGATTGTGGCAAATCACCCCGAACAGCAGCGGCGAGGTGGCGAGATAGAAGACCCGGGTCCGGTGCTCCGGAACCCCTTCGAAACAGTCCACCAACGGGCGATAGCTCTCGGCTTCGCCGGCGTCCAGATGAACGTACTGAAAACGGCGGGCAAAACCCTGCCATTGATGATCGTCAAAATCCTCCGGAGCAATGTGGGTGCGGCAGGCCTGCTCCACCATCTGCAGATAGCCGGCCCGGTCGATCTGCTGCCGGGCGACCCCGATGATTCGGCCTGCATCCGGCAGCTGTCCTTCGGCATGGCGATAGTAGAGCGCCGGCAGCAGTTTGCGCAGAGCCAGATCCCCGGTCCCGCCGAACACCACCATATCGAAATCGCAAACTGGACTGGCCAACACTGTTCTCCCAGCTATAGTGTGGTTGTAACCGGCTGGGGTAGGATGCAGCTTTCGTTCCATTGGTCAGGACCTCGCACCCTGATGGCACAAAATTTTCTTGTGAACCGGTAACAACCACAGTGAAACACATGTCACAACTCAACAACACGCTATTCGAAGTCACCCGCAGAATCAGCAGGCGCAGCCATCAGACCCGTCTCGACTACGTGGCTCGCTGCCAGGCCTGGGAGGCCAAAGGGCCGAACAGATCCCGCCTGGGCTGCACCAATTTGGCGCATGGGCTGGCTGCTGCCCCCGATGGAGACAAACGTCTGCTGGCCCGAAACAGTAGTGCCAACATCGCAATTGTCTCGGCCTATAACGATATGTTGTCGGCCCACCAGCCGCTGCAGAGCTATCCGGAGCTGATCAAGGCCGCAGTCCGGGCCGCTGGCGGCACCGCCCAGTTCGCCGGGGGTGTTCCCGCCATGTGCGATGGCGTGACCCAGGGGGCTGCCGGCATGGAACTCTCCCTGTTCAGCCGGGATGTGATCGCCCAGGCCACCGCCATTGCCCTGGCCCACGACATGTTTGATGGTGTGCTCTGTCTCGGGGTCTGCGACAAAATTGTGCCGGGGATGCTGATGGGGGCCTTGAGCTTTGGTCATCTGCCGGTGATTTTCGTACCCGCCGGGCCGATGCCGTCAGGCCTGCCAAACAGGGATAAAGCCCGGGTTCGGGAGCTCTTCGCCGATGGCAAAGTGGACAAATCGGACCTGCTAAAAGCCGAGTGCGCAGCCTATCACTCGCCGGGCACCTGTACCTTTTACGGCACCGCCAACAGCAACCAGATGCTGATGGAGATCATGGGTTTACATCTGCCCGGGACTGCGTTCGTGCAACCCGGAACCGCTCTGCGAGAGGCCCTGACCCGGGCTGCCGGGCGTCGCATCACCGAACTCTCCGCAGATGGACCGGAACCCAGCCCGCTCTATCGAATCCTCGACGAAAAAGCCCTGGTTAACGGCATCGTCGGACTGCTGGCAACCGGTGGCTCCACCAATCACACCATCCATCTGATTGCGATTGCCCGGATGGCGGGTATTCAGATCAACTGGGACGACTTCGCTGAACTCTCGGCGGTGGTGCCTCAGCTGACCCGGGTCTACCCCAACGGCTCGGCGGACGTCAACCAGTTTCATACAGCCGGTGGTATCGCGCTGGTGATCAGCGAACTACTGGATACAGGACTGCTGCACCCCGACACCACCACCGTCGCCGGGCAGGGGCTGGCCCATTACACCCGGACACCCGCCCTCGACTCGTCAGGCCAACTGAACTGGAGCGCGGGAGCAAGGGAGAGCGGGGACCCGGAGATTATCGCCAGCTGTGCAAAACCGTTTAGCCCACAGGGGGGGTTAGTGCTGCTACAGGGCAACCTTGGCCGTGCCATGATCAAAACCTCCGCCGTGGCCGAGCAGCACCGAGTGGTACGGGCCCCGGCCCGGGTCTTCCACAGTCAGGCTGAACTGCAGGAGGCCTTTAATAACGGCGAATTGACCGAGGATATGGTCGCCGTGGTGACCCATCAGGGACCAAAAGCCAATGGCATGCCAGAGCTGCACAAGTTGACGCCACCCCTGGGCATTCTGCAAAACCGGGGACTCAACGTGGCACTGGTGACCGATGGCCGCATGTCCGGGGCCTCCGGCAAAGTGCCGGCAGCCATTCACATCACCCCGGAGTGCCTCGATGGCGGCCCATTGGCCAAAGTGAGGAACGGCGACATCATCCACCTGGACTGCAACCAGGGTTTATTGATGGCCAAAGTGGATGAGCCCGTCTGGCTGGAGCGGGGGGCCGCCAGCGTGGATCTCGGCGCTAATCAGGCCGGCTGCGGTCGCGAGCTGTTTGCCAGCATGCGACGCAACTCCACCTCCGCCGAAGAGGGCGCGTGCAGCCTGCTGGAGCCCCTGCCGCGAGTCACAGCGCTAGACGCACTGGAGGTGGACGGTGGCTAACTCTTGCCCCCAGCGGCAACCGCTGCTGCGGCCAGTGCCCGGATGCTCTCCCAGTCACCCCGTTCAAGCAGCCCTGGCGGCGCAACCCATGAGCCACCGACACAGATGACATTGGGCTGCGCCAGAAACTCCGCCAGATTATCCGGGCCGACGCCGCCGGTGGGGCAGAATTTCACATCCGGGAAGGGCCCGGCCAGGGCTTTCAGCATGCCGAGGCCGCCGGCCTGCGCGGCGGGAAACAGCTTGAGACAGTTGAATCCGGCGGCCCGGGCTGAAATCACCTCCGTCGGGGTCATCACGCCAGGTAACAGTGGCACCGGTCCCGTCTGCGCCACTGCTGCTAAAGTTGGCGTCAGCCCTGGACTGACTGCAAAACTGACCCCCAGAGCGGTAACCGCTTGGTAGGATTTCTCGTCCGTCACCGTCCCGGCGCCAACGCAGGCGGTGGGCACCGCCTCCAGTATCGCCGCCATCGCCTGCAGGGCAACGTCGGTCCTCAGGGTAATCTCCAGCACCGGCAAACCGCCCTCCACCAGCGCACGGGCCAGCGGTACTGCCTGCTCCAATCGGGTTATGGTCAGCACCGGAATCACCGGCGCCAGTCGCAACAAGGTTTCAAGATGCAAAACGGACTCCCGCTGATGGCAGTAAAAATTCGGCTCCCATTAGAACCCCATGGGACAAACCCAGCAAACACCATGCCTGACCCATTGCCGACTTTGATTAAAGCAACCCATCACTGCCCCCATTAATGTTGATGTCCAGCACCACCGCACTCTGGCCCCGCGCCCTCAACACCCTCTCCGCCGATGATCTGGAGCCACTCGCCATGCGCCTGGCCCCGATGGTGGGTCGATTGCGGCACGAGATCGACCTGCCAGCAGACGACATCGAAACCTTGCGCCAGATACAACTGCCTCTGGCAGCCTGGCTGGCGTACCAGCAAAAAACCCTCAACCGCACCCTGCTGGTGGGGTTAAACGGTGCCCAGGGTTCCGGCAAATCCACCCTCTGCAGATTATTGATTCCGATCCTCTCCGAGGGGTTCGGGCTCAAAGCCTGCACCCTCTCCCTCGACGACATCTACCTGACCCGGGCAGCCCGCGCTGAACTTGCGGAGACCCGACACCCCCTGTTCGCCACCCGGGGGGTACCCGGCACCCACGACCTGCCTCTGGGTTACAGGGTGATCAGACAACTGCGGACCGCCGGTGCGGGAGAGCGGGTCGCCATTCCCCGATTCGATAAAGCGATAGATGACCGGCAGGCTGAATCAACCTGGCCAGAGATCGAAGGACCGGTCGATATCATTCTGTTTGAGGGCTGGTGCATCGGCGCGACGGCGCAGGACTCAGAAGCCTTGGAGAACCCGGTCAATCCGCTGGAGCGGGACGACGATGCCGATGGTCGCTGGCGGCGACAGGTCAACAGTGAACTGGCTGGGCCCTACGCCCGTTTTTTTTCGATGCTTGACCTTCTGATCATGATCAAGGTCCCCGGCATGGGCTCGGTGCTCGAATGGCGGTCACAACAGGAGCGTGAACTGGGGAATCGGCGGGGCAGCGAAAATACAGCAGTGATGGATCACGACAAACTGGTCCGCTTCATCATGCACTACGAACGACTGACCCGACACATGCTGACAACCCTGCCACTGCGGGCTGATCTAACGATGGAGCTGGACCAGTCGCATCAGGTTGTGGCAATCCGCCCTAAACTGAAGGGAAGATAACCAGGATGCTGTTAGCGACAGATACACCCGGCGCCCCTGCCGCTCCCAATCGGCAACTTCTGATTTTTTCAGATCTGGACGGCACCCTGCTGGACCACCACGACTACAGCTACACCGCCGCCGAACCCGCAATAGAAGAGCTTCGGGTTCGCGCAATTCCACTAATTCTAAATACCAGCAAGACCCTGGAGGAGACTCGGACAATCCGCGCCCAGATGGGGAATAACCACCCCTTCATAGTTGAAAATGGCGGTGCCGTAGCAGTGCCCGAAGGGTATTTCGAGGGCAAGCCGTGCAACGCTGATACACCTCTGGAGATTCACCATTTCGGCCTGCCCTATGGTGAGCTCTGCGATCTGCTACAGGAGTTGCGCGCTGAGCATCAATGGCCCTTTCGGGGTTTCAGGGATTTCAGCGTGGAGGAGCTCTCCAGACAAACCGGCCTCACCCCGGCCCAGGCCAAAGCCGCGAAAGCCCGGGAGAGCAGCGAGCCTGTTAAATGGGCCGGAGAGGCGGCTCAGTTAAAGCTGTTCGAGTCCCAACTATCTGACCACGGTCTGAAGCTGGTTGAAGGCGGGCGATTTCACCACGTAATGGGCCGGACCGACAAAGGTCGTGGCCTGCAGTGGCTGCTCTGCCGCTATCGCCAGTTCTGGCCGGAGACCGAATTTGTCACTGTTGCCCTGGGGGACGGCGGTAACGATGTCGCCATGCTTGAGGTGGCGCAGATTCCGGTGGTCATCACCCCTTCAGTGCCGGAACGCGCTGCTATCACCATTGAAAACAGCGCCAACGCCCACTACCCCAGCGCAGCCGGACCAACCGGCTGGGCTCAGGCCATCCAACAGATCATCAACCAGGAGTGCCTGGCGGCATAACACTATGGGCGACTTTAACCAGAATGGCGTGATTACAACGCTGCACACCCTTGCGGATCGGCCGATTGAAGAGATTGAAGCGGAGCTGGTGGAATTCTCCAGAGTCCGGCCCATGTCACTGGTGCTGCCTTCACTCTACTCAGAGCTGGCCGGATCAGCCCTCTCCCACATCGTCGACGAGCTCACTAAGGTGCCTTATCTCGATGAGATTGTAATCGGTCTCGACCAGGCCAACGCGGCCGAGTTTAAACACACCACGGCGTATTTCGACCGCCTGCCCCAGCATCATCGAATTCTCTGGCACGATGGGCCCCGGCTCACTGCCCTGGACAAAAAACTACAGGCCCACGGGCTCGCGCCCGGTGAACCGGGCAAGGGGCGTAACGTCTGGTACTGCTACGGTTACATCCTCGCCTCTGGCAGGGCCAAAGTGATCGCCCTGCATGACTGTGACATCCTCACCTATCAGCGGGATCTCGTCGCCCGGCTCTTCTACCCCATCGCCAATCCCACGTTTAATTTTGAGTTCTGCAAGGGGTATTACTACCGGGTCGCCAACGGCAGTCTCAATGGCCGGGTCAGCCGGTTGCTGGTGACGCCGCTGCTGCGCACCCTGCAGACAGTACTGGGGCCCAGTGGTTATCTAGCCTTTCTCGACAGCTTTCGCTACCCTCTCGCCGGGGAGTTTGCGATGCGGGCCGAGGTGATTGCGGATATCCGCATCCCCAGTGACTGGGGGCTGGAGATCGGGGTGCTGTCAGAGGTCTACCGCAACTACTCCAACCGGCGCAGCTGCCAGGTTGAGATCGCGGATGCCTATGACCACAAACACCAGTCACTCTCGGTCGACGACCCCAATGCCGGGCTCTCCCGTATGGCGACAGACATCTCCAAGGCCCTCTTCCGCAAACTCGCCACCCACGGCACGGTATTCAGCCCGGGCACCTTTAGAACCATTAAGGCCGCCTATCTGCGCAACGCGCTGGACTTCGTCGAAAAGTACTCCTGCGATGCGGTGATCAACGGCCTGACCCTGGACCGGCATCAAGAAGAGACTGCTGTGGAACTCTTTGCACAGAATATTGTGGCTGCTGGCGAGACCTTTCTGGCAAGCCCAGAGGCAACCCCGTTTATCCCGAGCTGGAACCGGGTCATCAGCGCGATTCCCGACTTTCTCAGCCAGCTTTACGACGCAGTCGAGGCGGATAACAACGAATAGGCCAGGGCGCACCAGCCGTTGTTTTAGCAGTCCTCCAGCCAGACCGTCTGGTAGGGTTGCAGCAGAAGCTCTTCGATATCCGCACCGGTATATTGGCTCGACAGCAGGTCATACCAGGACTGGCCGTTGCCGCTCCGCCGCTGAGGCGCCAGCGCGACGTGCTGCGGACGTTGGGTCACGTTACTCACCGCGAGAATGCGCTGGCGACCATCCGGACTGGTGCGCCGGAGCGCGAACAGACTCGGCCCCATATCCACCGTTTCCTGCAACCCGTCCGGGTGGAACGCCGGCTGATGACGTCGCAGCTGCAATACCCGGGTCAGCTCGGTAAATACGCTGGCATTCGGCGTTGACGGGTTGTTCAGCAGCGCCTCCAGTTCGTCCGCGTCCCACTTGCGCCGGTTGATCGCCCGGGTCATACCGGTCTGCTCCACCCCGAGAGCATGGTTCGGGGTAGCGAACAGGGAGTGAATATAGATCGCCGGGATCCCCTGGATCGCCAGCATCATCACCTGGGAACAGAGAAACCGCTGCACTTGCCACTGGTCCTGCCCCGCCACGGTGCCGCCAAGGGCATCGAACAGGGAGATATTGATCTCGTAGGGGCTCTCTTTGCCGTTACCGTCACTCTTCATGCCGACATAACCGCCGTAACGGCGCATAGCGTCGATCAGCTCAGCCACCTCCCACTCCGGCAGAATGCCCTCCACCGGTCGCAGTCCGACGCCGTCATGGGAGGCTGCGAAGTTGAGATAGGTACAGCCCTTGAGGGCTCGGGGCATATCCCGGCACCAGCGGGTCAGATAACCCGCATTACCCCGGTGCAGCGCGTGCAGCAACAGCGGCGGCAAGGCAAACTGGTAAACGATATGGGCTTCGTCGCTATTACCAAAATAGCTCAGGTTTTCACCGTTCGGCACATTGGTTTCGGTCAGTAGCAGAACATCTGGCGCGACCAGGTCGAGCAGATCCCGCATCAGCTTGACCACCTCGTGGGTCTCCCGCAGGTGAATGCAGCGGGTGCCGAGTTTTTTCCAGAGATAGGCAATCGCATCCAGACGGATATAGCGAGCCCCTTCCCGCACATAGAACAGCAGCAGATCAAGAAACTCGAACAGCACATCCGGATTGGCAAAATTCAGATCGATCTGGTCTTCACCGAAGGTGGCCCAGACATGCCGCAAACCCCGATGGGTGTGGGCGGGCACCAGCAGTGGGCTGTTCCGCGGCCGAACCACATCCGAAACGTCGGTTTCCGGTGGCATTTCGATGAAGTAATCGCAACCCGGCTCGACATTATTGACGAAATCGACGAACCACAGACTCTCCCGGGAGACGTGGTTGATCACCAGATCAATCATCAGGTCATAGCCGCCATCAATCCGCTCAATATCGGACCAGTCCCCGAGATCCGGATTGACCTGGCGGTAGTCGATTACCGCAAAACCGTCATCGGAGCTGAAGGGGAAAAACGGCAGGATATGGAGGCCCGAAAAGGCTTCCCGCAAGCGCGAGTTAAACAACTGGTCGAGGGTTGCAAGGGGGTGTTCACCGGCCCGCCTCAGGCTGTCACCGTAGGTGATAGCGAGCACATCCTGCTCATCCCAGGTCCGGGGTTTTCGCTCCCCCAGATCAGTCATGCCGGAGACAACCAGAACCCTCAGCCGGGACATCAAGGCCGACAGGCGCTCTTCCCCATACAGCAGCTTTAGCCGCGACTCGACCCGCTGTTTAAACCAGCGGGGAAGCAGCTCGGTCTGCTCAGTTACTGGATCGATGACCCTGTCCATTTATGCCATACACCCCAACACCAGTATCACCCTCACCAGTGGAGCTACCGAAACAACACCAGCCAACCGGCCACTGAGATATCGGAGTCCCGGCAGACAGTTAGCAATCACCCTGTTTTATTACGCAAGAATTACGCCATTGGGGATAGCCCCGGGGCCGCTAAAGACTAGTCGGTATTTCGCAACATCTCAGCCATGTTGGCAAAAGCGGGCCGCAGCATCTCCTGCAACCGCTCTTCAATACCAACCTCGCTCATGGCCTGGTCCATACACTCCAGCCAGGCATCCCGCTCCGCAGGCCCGATCGCAAAGGGCTCGTGCTGGTGAGTCAGGCAGGGTGAACCAAACTTTTCGGTAAACAGGGGGGGTCCACCCAGCCAGCCGGAGAGAAACATGAAGAGCTTGTCAGCCACCTCTCCGGTGTCCTCTTTATGCATGGCACGGATAGTTTCCGCGCCCTCCCGTTCACCCATCACTTGATAGAGCTGGGTTGAGAGCTTGCGTATCACCTCTTCGCCCCCAAGCTCCTCATACATATTGAATCCCATTTCATACCCTCTTTAAAGTAGTCCGTTGCGCACCTCCTCCGGGCGCTCAGACCACCGGCACGGTCACTGCGGGTGGCTTACCCCGGAGCAGAACCTGCCTCTCTCATTTTTTTAATGCAGCCCCAGAATACTCGATTTCATCATGAGTGGTCAGCCAGATATGACGGGCAGCCGGGTTCAGCTGCTCCTCTCTCACATGCCCCACCAGTCCGGCAGCACGCGTAATCACAGCGAACCCGCGCATAATCTCCCAGGGCACGTCGATCTCCAGCAATACCGCCGCGATCGCCCCGGTGGCATTGATAGTGATGTGCTTGCCATAGGCCGCATCCACCGCTGAGCCCAGCACTCTCAAGGCGCTGATGTAGCGACCATCCACGCCCGCCGCCTCTGCCACCTGCAGCAGCTTCGGGGTACGTGGATCATCCGGCCGGTGCAGGTTATGGCCAAAACCGGGCAGCCGGTCGCCGTCGTCCCGATATCGCTGGGCTATGCGGGCTGCGGCCGACTCAACCCCTTCATCCGCGTCAAGTATTTCGCTCAAAATCCGGGCGGCGCCCTCCATGGTGCCGACAAACTGACCACCAACGCCAAGCAAACCGGCGGCCACTGCGCCCTGCATCGCTTCCGGCGCGCTCATGGCAATCAGGCGGGTAGCAATCGCGCTGGGGGTCATGCCGTGTTCCATCAGGGTCACCAGTACCGAGTCCAGAATCCGGGTTTCGCCGTCACTGGGCATGCGCCCGAGAATTTGAAAATAGATCATCTGGGTGAAATTGACCTGACCAATCAAATCATCCACCAGACTCATATCGCGGATATAAATGGCATCCGCTGTGTAGTCACAGATGGCAGTCGTTGGTTTAGCTCTCTCGGTCACGCTCTGACTCCTGTAGTTAAGCTGGGCAGGGTGCAGTCCGCCCACGAGAGCTCAAGGATAACCGATCGCAGGCCGTGATCGCCCGTGGCGCGGTGGCTTCGGCTGTGCTTGAATTGAAGCGTTCCCTGGAGAGAGAAAATAATGACCCCTGACCTCAAACAATACTGGCCTCTGTTTATTGGTGGCGACTGGGTGGACGCGGCGGACGGAGAGCGTATCGCGGTCGAAAATCCTGCCACCGGTCAGACCATCAGCGAAATCGCCGCCGCGGCCCAGGCTGATGTCGATCACGCCGTGGCCGCAGCCCGAAGCGCATTTGAATCCCGGGTGCTGCAGGAGATGCGGCCCTCTCTGCGGGCTGAATTAATGCTCGAAGTGGCCGCCCTGCTGAAGACGCGAGCCGATCAGATTGCCATGGTCGAGTGTCTCGATAACGGCAGAAATCTGGTCGCTGCCCGCAACGAGGCGCTGGCCGCCGCCCGCTATTTCACCTACTACGCAGGCGCTGCCGACAAACTGGAGGGCCGCATGATTCCGCTGGGCGGGGCCTACCATGACTACACCATTCCAGCACCCTACGGGGTTTCAGCCCAGATCGTGCCGTGGAACTTCCCCCTCCAGATCGGTGCGCGCTCTATCGCCTGCGCCTTGGCGACCGCCAACACTGTGGTGATGAAATCACCGGAACTCTCACCCCTGAGTCTCTACCTGCTGGCCGAAGTGCTGGCGGATGCAGGGGTGCCTCCGGGCACCGTCAATATCATCAGCGGCTTCGGCCATACCGCTGGTGCGGCGCTGGCGGCACACAGAGACATTGACCATATCGTCTTCACCGGCTCGGTGCCCACTGGTCGCGCGATCCTCAAAGCCGCGGCGGAGCGGATCATCCCCTGCGTGATGGAGCTGGGTGGAAAATCCGCCGGCATCATCTATGCGGATGCCAATGTTGAGCAGGCAGTCAACAGTACCGCCATCGGCATCTTCACCCACTCCGGACAGGTCTGCTCCGCCTGCTCCCGGCTACTGGTCCACCGCAGCCTGCATGATGAGGTGGTGGCGGGACTGGTGGCCGCAGCGGGTGAACGCACGGCAGGGCCAGGCATGGAAGGCCACGAGATGCCACCGCTGATCTCCTCACAACAACTCGCCAAAGTCGAACGCTATTGTCAGCAGGCCATCAAACAGGGGGCCACCGCAGTCTGCGGTGGCAGCTCACTGCCCCGGGACGGCCATTTTTTTCCGCCGACGATTCTCACCGGCACCACCCCCGATATGGCAGTGGCCCAGGAAGAGATTTTCGGGCCGGTTCTGGCGGTCATCCCCTTTGACACGCCGGAGGAGGCCATCGCTCTGGCCAACGGCACCGATTACGGCCTGGTGGCGGGGGTTTATACCCGGGATCTGGCACTGGCCCACTGGAGCGCAGACCGGCTCAGCGCGGGACAGGTCTTCATCAATGAGTGGTTTGCCGGAGGAGTGGAAACCCCTTTTGGCGGCACCAAACGCTCCGGCTACGGTCGCGAGAAGGGGCAGGAGGCACTGCTCAACTACGTCCAGACCAAAAACGTGGCTATTCGGCTTGATGGCGCCGGCGGCGGTCGGCCCGGGGGCTAGCGCCGGATAACCCGGCCAGCACACCGCGATTCTTCTCTGGCCCATTGCTGAAACAGGGGCCACAAACCCCATGTTAGACTCCCGCTAAATGGTCGGCCAACCCCAATTTGATGCGTAATCGCTCCACCCATCTACTGACTCTGTTACTGGCGCTGATCACCCTGGCCACAGCCGTTTGGCTCTTGCTTAGCACACCACCCCAATCACCGGTGGCCGCGACTGAAGCGGAACCTGTGGCGATTCAAGCCACAATAAAGCCCGTCGCAGCAGCAAAACCGGAACACCCCCCGGGGCGGCGACTGATTTTCGACCTGGCAACCCATACGCCCGCGGAGTTGCAGGCCACACTGCAACGAGCGGAGTCCCTGGTGGAAGGTCACGAAACCGAAACAGACCATCTGGTTCTGGTCCTGCACGGTGCGGACGTGCGTTTTTTCTCCCGCAAGCATTACCAGGCCTACAAAGAGATTGTCGATCTGGCTGCCAAGCTGGACGCCTACCAGATCATCGATATGAAAATATGTGTGACTGCAATGGAGAAGGCCGGTATCGCCCGGGATGAAATTCCGCCATTCCTTGAGATGGTCCCGTTCGGACCCGCAGAGATCCAGCGGCTGATTGAGGCTGACTATATTCCCATGTAGCCCCGGCACCGCCCCGTACGCCCTTGCCTGTTCAGGCTCGGGTAGAATAGCCCGCCCCGAATTAACGCAAACCCCACTGGATTGATCACCCATGACCAAGGACGTCTCCGGCGACTATTTCTCCGACTGGAAAGAACAGGAACAGCAAGCCGAGGCGATGATTCCGGTCATCGGCCGTCTCTATCGGGAGTTCGGCGTGGTCACCACCCTCTATGGTGACTCAATCGTTAACGCTTCAACCCTGGATATTCTGCAGGCTCACCGCCAGGTGGCCCAGATCGAGCAGCGGGAGCTGAGCACCCGGGATACCTTGCCGATTATTGAGGCAATCAGCCGACTGGATCTTGCCGCCGCCCGGATTGATCTGGGCAAACTGGCGGTCAACTACCAGAACCTCTCCCAGACAGAGACTGTGGATGACTATGTCACCGCAGAATTGGCGGAGATCAATACCGGCCGTAAACCGATTCTCAGCGAACCGCGAGACGTGGTGCTCTACGGCTTCGGCCGCATTGGCCGCCTGCTCACCCGCATCCTGATCCAGAAAACCGGTGGCGGCGACAAACTGCGACTGCGGGCGGTGGTGGTACGCAAAGGCGGGCCGGACGACCTGATCAAGCGAACCAGCCTGCTGCAGCGCGACTCGGTCCACGGGCCACTGGATGGCACTGTCACCATCGACACCGAAGAGAACGCCATCATCGCCAATGGCAACATGATCCGGGTGATCTACTCAGACTCACCATCAGAGATGGATTACACCCTCTACGGCATCAAGGATGCGCTGGTGATCGACAATACCGGGCGCTGGTCGGACCGGGAGGGGCTCAGCCAACACCTGGGCGCCCGGGGGGTCTGGAAGGTGCTGTTGACAGCACCCGGCAAAGGCAATGTGCCCAATATCGTCTACGGCATTAATCACGACACCCTGGACCCTCAGGAGAAAATTCTCTCCGCCGCCAGTTGCACCACCAACGCCATCGTGCCCCCCCTGAAGGTGATTGATGACCGTTTTGGAATCGAGAGTGGCCATGTGGAGACCTGCCACGCCTACACCAATGACCAGAATCTGATCGACAATTTCCATAAAGCCAACCGCCGCGGGCGGGCAGCGCCGCTGAATATGGTGATCACATCAACCGGCGCCGCCAAAGCGGTCGCCAAAGCGTTGCCCCAACTGGCAGGCAAACTCACCGGCAATGCGATTCGGGTGCCGACCCCCAACGTCTCGCTGGCAATTCTGAACCTCAACCTGAAGACCGCCACCACTGTCGATGAGCTCAACGCCTATTTCAAAGAGATCGCGTTGCATTCGGCCCTGCAGCAGCAGATCGACTACACCAACTCTCCGGAAGTCGTCTCTTCCGACTTTATCGGCTCTCGCCACACCGGTGTGGTGGACTCACTTGCCTCTATCGTTGAAGGTAACCGCTGCGTGCTCTACGTCTGGTATGACAACGAGTATGGTTACAGCTGCCAGGTGATTCGTCTGGTCCAGCACCTCGCCGGGCTGCAACTACCACTCTACCCCAAGGAGAACTAGGACTCAGCCCATGCGGGTTACCCATATCTACAGCGATGGCGATGGCTGCTCCTGCCTCGGCCACAAGCAGATCGAACTGCTGCCCCAGGGGCAGTACGGCCACTTCTCCGAACTTCAGGCTGGCCCCGGCATCCAGTTCCGGGAGGCACCAGCGGACTACGATTCGGGCTGGCACACCGTGCCCCATGCGCTCTATCTGATTATTCTCTCCGGTCGGCTACAGATCGAAACCGGTGACGGCCAAACCCGCTCCCTGGGGCCTGGAGATGTGATTCTTGCCGAGGACACAGACGGCCAGGGCCACCACACTGTTGCCGTCGGTGGCCAGCCGGTCCACTCGGTCATGGTGCCGCTCCAGAGCTGACCAGTAACCGGGGTTTCCTCTCCGGGTTGACCTACATCAATGTGCCGCCAGGGCGACCTGGCGCAAGCTCTCCTGCCAGCAGGCGCAATAGCGCTCTAGCCTTGGAGAGACACTATGAATTCCCCCGTAGAAAACCGCTTTACCCAGCAACACCCCGAGCTGGGCCGTGGCCCGGTGCAGGTCACACCCAACATCTCCCCGGACTATTTTGAGCTTGAGCGGGAGAAAATTTTTAAGCAATCCTGGCTCAATGTCGGCTGCGAGATGGATATCCCGAATAAGGGGGACTACTTCGTTAAGGACATCCAGGTACTCAACGCCTCCCTCATCATTGTTCGCGGCAAAGATAGTGTGGTCCGGGCTTTCCATAACGCCTGCACCCACCGGGGCAACAAGGTCGCGGAAAGCTGCGGGCACACCAAGGGGTTTGCCTGCGGCTTCCACGGCTGGACCTTCGACACCAAGGGCGAACTTGCCTACGTGCCGGATGAAGGGCAGTTCTTCGACCTGGACAAATCCAAACTTGGCCTGAAGCCGGTGCCCTGCGAATCCTGGAACGGTTTTATCTTTATTCATCCCCAGGAAAAACCGCCCCAGCCGCTGGCGGAATTTCTGGGCGGACTGGGGCAACAGCTGCAAGACTACCCGTTCCAGAAGCTAACCCGTGTCGGCAAGTTCCGGGCGGAGGTCAAGGTCAACTGGAAAGTCATCATTGACGCCTTTCAGGAGTCCTACCACGCCGGATTCGTACACAAATACAGTGCCGGAAACGCCATAGCCACTGGTTCGGATCCATTCTGCCATATGACCTCCTTTCGGCTTTACGAACAGGGCCATCGGTCGGGCTCCTGCCCTCTGAATCCTGACCACGAACTGACCCGGTCAGAACAGCTGGCAACCCGCATTCGCGCGTCCATATGGGCTCAGGAGACCTCCGAGAGCCACCCGATTCCGCCCGGGGCAAACCCCGAAAACCATCCCTTGTGGATGTTTGATATCAATGTGGTCTTCCCCAACTTCTTTATCGACGTGGCCAACGGCTGGTTCTTTACCTACAACTTCTGGCCCGTTGCGGTGGACAAGACTCTCTACGAAATCAGCTACTACATGGATCCGCCGAATAACGCCGGCGAAAAAATCAGTGTTGAGCACTCCAAAATCTCTCTGCGGGATCTGCTGAGGGAGGATCTCAACACGGTGGAAACCACTCAGGCTGCACTGATGTCCGGCGCCCTGGAGACGATTCTCCTCTCTGATCAGGAGCTTTTATGCCGCCACCAGTACAAGGTGGTGGACCAGCTTGTTACCAACCAGAACTAAAACCCCAGGAGGAATTATCAATGGCAAAACTACCGGACAATTTTAGCGATCTCGCCCCTTTTGTAGACGAATGGGCCCTGGCCACCGAGCTGGAACGAAACACCCATCGCAGAGCCTGCACCCAGGCCCAACTCCAGCTTTATTACGATACCTTACTGCCAAAAATGGACGCGATTGTCGAGCATCTGAACACCTTTCCCCTCGACGACATGCCAGCCCCGGAGAGCTCGCTGCTCAACCTGGCCCTGATGTTCATGGAGGTCTCACCTGCAATCGAGCTCTTTCACCAGCCGGATGTGCCAGACAGCTTTGAGGCGGAGCGGTTCGAAATCCTCCAGCCCTGAGCCGTGCCCTCCAGCAGCCATAGAAAAGGCGCACTAAGTGCGCCTTTTCATTATTAAGCCAGGAAGAAAGCAGTTGATCTGCATCAATGTCAGTAGCGGCTGCTCCTCCCAGACTGGCCCCACACTGGCAGCAACAGGGAAGGGAAAAGCGACATGAATGCACCGCAACAGGCCTACACACTCAAACACCCGGAACTTGGCACCGGCCCAATCTCCACTGAACCAAATATCTCCCCCGAATATTTTGAGCGGGAGCGGGAGCAGCTGTTCAAAAAGTGCTGGCTCAACGTGGCACATCTGCAGGAGGTCCCCAAACCCGGTGATTACGTGGTCTGGGATCTCGCTGTTCTCAATGCCTCGGTGATTATCGTGCATGGCCAGGATGGTCAGATCCGCGCCTTCCACAACGCCTGCACTCATCGCGGCAATAAGGTCGCCGAAGGCCGGGGCAACAGCAAGGGGTTTGCCTGTGGTTTTCATGGCTGGACCTTCAATACCGAGGGCAATCTGGCCTTTGTGCCCGACGAAGGGCAGTTTTTCGATCTGGACAAACAGTGCCTCGGCCTGAAAGCAATCAACTGCGATGTCTGGCACGGTGCGATCTTCATCAACATGATGGATCAGCCACGGGAAACACTGGCCGAATGGATGTCCGACTATGATGACACCCTGGGTCAATTTCCTTTCCAGGAGATGGAGCTGATGGGCTGCTGGAGCGCTGACGTCGGGGTCAGCTGGAAAGTCTTCGTCGATGCTTTTCAGGAGTCCTACCATGTTGGTTTTGTCCACGCCCGCTCTGTGCCTGATGGCTTCGTGACACAAGACAACCCCTACTGCCATGTGCCCGGGTTTCGCCTGTTTGATTACCATCGGGCTACCACCTGCCCGGCCAATCCGAAGCATAGCCTCTGGCCCTCCGAGGCTGTCGCCATGAAGCAGGGTGCAATGTCGCTCACAGCCGGCGGATTAACCGAGGAAGGTTATCCTGGGACCAACCCGCAGAAGATCGAAGACTTTGGCTTCGATATCAACGTGATATTCCCGAACTTTTTTCAGGATGTCTCAAACGGATGGTTCTTCAGCTACAACTTCTGGCCCACGGCCCATAACCGCACCCTGTGGCAGGTCAAGCTATTCACCCTCAAGCCAAAAACTCCGGCGGATCTGGTATCAGCAGAGTTGACCAAAGTCGTACTGCGGGATGCGATCCGGGAAGATCTCAACACCATGGAGAGCACCCAGCAGGGACTCGATTCCCGGGCGGTCGATACGGTTCTGTTCTCGGATCAGGAGTTGGCCTGCCGCCACCAGTACGCGGTGGTCGAAAACTTCATGAACCGGGATTAAACGGAGGAGATCGATATGGAATACACCCTGCCCGATCAGTTCAACGAAATTCAGCCCCTGGCGGAAGAGTGGGCCTTTGCCGACGAAGCCGCGAGGAACCATAAGCGACGTGCTTCGAGCATGGCGGAGATTCAGGGGTTTTACGATGCCATGCGGCCCCAGATGGACTCAGCCATGACCTATCTCAACGGCTTCAAACTGGCTGACACCCCGGAAGAGGCCAAAACAGTGCTTTATCTGGCCCTGATGTTCATGGAAGTCTCAACCGCCGTTGAGATGTATCAGGAGGTCGATGTGCCAGAGAGCTTTCCCGCCGAGCGCTACAACATTCTCAGCCCCAGCGCGGATCACTTCATGACCGCCGGATGAAACAACCGAGCATCTCCTCCAACCTCTTTTATTAGAGGTGCGTTCTTGCGCGGCCTTCGGGCCGCGTTTTTTTGCTTGATTTTGATCCCGGGTCCCGTGCTAGTCTTAACGACTCCGAGAAGACTCGGGAATAATAACTATATAAACACCGTGGATATCTCTCCGCGCACAATGACAACGCAAAACAATAGAGGATGATCATTATGAACACCACCCTGCCCGCCGGTTTTGAAGATCTGCAAAAATACGTGCCGGCCTGGAACATTGAGAAAGAGGCAGAACGCAACAAAAAACGGCTTGCCAGCACCATGGAGGAGTTGCAGGACTACTACGACACCCTGCTACCGCGCATGGATGCCATGGTCGAACACTTGAACCAGTTCCCCCTCGACAGCATGCCGGAATCCGAAACAGCACTGCTGCAGCTGGCCCTGATGTTCATGGAAGTTTCACCGGCCATCGAGCTGTTCCACCAGCCGGATGTGCCAGACAGCTTTGAAGCAGCACGATTTGAAATTCTGGAGCCCTGAGTGCAACCCGGGTGGGGCGAAGTCGTCCTGCTCCACCCGCTGACCTGATCGATCCGACCCAGCAACGGAGAATTACCGATGAATGCCCCCCAAACCGGACCCGCTAACGCAATCACCGCACGTTATCCTGAGCTGGGCACCGGCCCGGTCTCTACTGAAGCGGTCATCTCCCCTGAATACTTTGAGAAGGAGCGGGAGAAGATATTCAAGAAGTCCTGGCTAAATGTGGGGCGCATCGATCAAATTCCCAGCCCGGGCGACTACATGGTGCGGGATCTCGACATCCTCAATACCTCCCTGATCATCGTGCAGGGTCAGGATAGTCAGGTCCGGGCCTTCCACAACGCCTGCCCCCATCGGGGTAACAAGGTCGCCCAGGGCAAAGGCAATACAAAGGGGTTTGCCTGCGGCTTCCACGGCTGGACTTTCAACACCGAAGGCTCTCTGGTCTTTGTACCCGATGAAGAGCAGTTCTTCGATTTCGACAAAGGCGACTTCTGTCTGAAGGCCGTCAACTGCGAGACCTGGAATGGGTTTGTGTTCATCAATGTAGAGGAACAGCCCAGTGAAACCCTGCTGGAGTGGGTGGGAGAACTGGACCGCCAGTTAGACGGCTATCCGTTTGATGATATGGTCTGCCTTGGCGAGTACCGGGCAGAGGTAAAGGCCAACTGGAAAGTCGTGATCGATGCCTTTCAGGAGGCCTACCACGTCGCTTTTGTTCATCGACGTACGGCGACCGGTGCCTATACCAGCCCAGAGACCCCCTACTGCAAGCTCTCTGCGGTGGAGCTCTATGGCCGCAACCGGCGGGGTTCGGTCTACGCCAACCCCGACTTCACCCCTTCGCCCTCCGCGGCGGTTGCCTTTAAGCATGGTCCGACATTCATTCAGGCCGCACAGGCAGATCTGGACAAGCTGCCGGTCGGCGTTAATCCGGAACGGACCCCGAACTGGGGCTTTGATATCAACGTCATCTTCCCGAATTTCCGCTTCGATCCAGGCCAGGGCTTCTATTTTGCCGACAACTTCCTGCCCATCTCTGTTGACCAAACCCTTTACGAGATTCGTCTCTATATGCCACGGCCCAGGAATGCGGGGGAGATGATCAGCCAGGAGAACACCCGGGTACTGCTGCGCGATATCGTTCGGGAAGACCTCAACACCCTGGAAACAACCCAGGAAGCGCTCAACACCGGCGTCATGGATACCATCCGCTTTTCCGACCAGGAAATTCTCTGCCGCCACCAGTACAAGGTGGTGGACGACATCGTTAACAGCTAGCCCATCCTGCCAGGGCCGGAGCGGAACCGCTCCGGCCACTTTCTTCCTCTTCTCCTGGTGCGACGCCGCGTCGTAGCCTGATCCATGTCAATGCAATAGCCGCTTTTGAGTCGCACTCTGTTGTTGCTGATCCGCCTTTTGGTCAGCCTTATACAGATGGGAGCACTCTGCATGAAAAGCCTGATTACACTCGTCGGATCATTGACTCTGGCCCTCGGTTGCGCGACCACAGCCCTGGCAGTCGAACAGGGCGACTGGCTGGTTCGGGGCCGCATCATCAATGTCAGCCCTGATGACAGCAGCGGGCCGGTACCTGGGTTTGCGGGCTCCTCAGTCGGTGTGGACGACGCCTGGACTGCGGAAGTCGATTTCACCTACATGGTGACCAACAATCTGGGGCTGGAGCTTATTCTGGCCACCAGTGAGCACGATGTGGACGGCAGCGGCAGTATCAGCGGTTTGGGCGACATTATTGAAGCGAGCGTATTGCCACCCACCCTGACCCTGCAATACCACTTCACCCCCCAGGCGAAGTTCCGCCCCTATGCGGGCGCCGGTGTGAACTACACCATGTTTTACAGCGAAGAGACTAAAGGTGCCCTGAGCGGTCTGGATGTTTCCCTGGAAAATTCCTGGGGCTGGGCTGCCCAGCTCGGGGCTGACTGGGATCTCAACAGTGACTGGTTCCTGAATGTCGACGTCAAATACGTGGACATCGACACCACCGCCAAAATCGCGGGCATCGGCAATGTCAGCGTAGAGATTGATCCCGTCATCTTCGGCATCGGCGTCGGTAAGCGGTTCTAGAACTGAAACCGCCAGCCTGACAAGAGTCGGGGCGGCGAACCGCCCCGACTCTTGAGTAATTAAGGAGACTAACCATGTCAGTTATCCGTCTCGGGCACCTCAGCCTGAAAGTCATGGATCTGGATGCAGCCATCCACCACTACGCCAACATCATTGGGCTTGTGCTGACGGAGCGGACCGAGACCCAGGCTTTTCTGCGGGGTCGCGATGAGCAGGACCACCACTCCATCCTGCTCAACAAGTCCGATAGTGCGGGACTGGATCACATCGGCTTCAAGGTCGGTCGTGAAGAGGATCTGGCGGTGGCGGAACAACTCATCACTAAAGCCGGGGCAGCGGTACAACATATCAGCGCTGGCGAAGAGAAGGGTCAGGGTCGGGCGATCCGCTTTCAGCTGCCTTCACAGCAGACCATCGAACTCTACTATCACGCCGACAAACTGCCCTACCTGAACGGCATGGAAAACCCGGATCCGGTACTGCGGGAAGGCGAGGTAGCCGGGGTGAAATGCAGCCGTCTCGACCATCTGCTGATCTCCACCACCGATGTAGAAGCCAACATGAAATTCATGCGGGATATTCTCGACTTCGGCACCAGCGAACAGCTGGTGGACGATGCCGGCGTTCCCCAGGCGGTGTGGCTCTTCTGCACCAACACCATGCACGACATGGCCATGTCCCCCGGGCCGGACGGCGGTCTCCAGCACCTGGCCTTCTGGGTGGATAACCGCTCGGATGTGGTCAACGCGGTCGATGTCTTCAAGAAAAACAACGTGCGGACTTTTGATTATGGCCTTACCCGTCACGGCGTAAGTGGTGGCACCACCGTCTACTTCTTTGACCCGTCGGGCAACCGTAACGAAATTTTCACCGGCCCTTACATGACCACTCCAGTACCGGGGCGGGTCGCCCCCATCAGCTGGGATATGGAGAACTTCCCCCGGGGCGCGTTCTATTACGAAAATGAGCTCGACATGAACTTTTTTGGGGAACTGACCTAAAGGTCGGTCCGGCACGCGGAGAACAACAATGGCTCTGGAACATCGCGGTATTTTGCGGCTCGGCTATATCCGAGCCGGCCTGAATGACCCCCGCCTGGAGAAGTCACGACGCTTTTACAAAGAGGTCATCGGCATGCTGGAGACCACCCTGGAAGGGGGCCGGACCTACCTGCGCTGCTGGCACGAACCCCACCAGTTCTCCCTGGTGATCGAGGAGACCCCGGAGAACCAGCTGATTGAGATCGGCTTCGAGGTTCGAGACCAGCTGGATCTGGACAGGATCACCGCACGTGTAAGTGGCCAGGATATCGAAGTCGAGTCCGCCGGGGCCAACACAGCCCTCAACGGGCTCGGCCCCTCCATCGCTTTCAAGATTCCTGGCGGACAGCGACTGCGGCTCTACTACCACATGCAACAACCGGGTTACGTCACCGGCTACTCATCGCCGGACTGGAACGTACCCAAGCTTCTGCGGGGCAAACCCGCCCCCCTGTTTCTGGTCCACTGCGGCATCACCAGCCCGAACCCGGCAGAAACCATCGCCTTTCTGACAGATGTTCTGGAATTTGGGGTTGCAGAAAAGATTCTCACAGATGATGGCCACTCCACGCTGTCCGCCCTGCTGTTCCGCTCCGCCCACGGATGTGGGCATGATCTCGCGGTGTTCCCGGGAGAAGCCGGCAAACTTCACCATATTGCTTTCAACCAGGAGGACGAGACCGAGATACTCCAGAGCGGCACCTACCTGCGGGAAGACGGAGTTAAAATTGATATTTATGGCCCGACCCGGCAGTCCTACGGCAAGACATTCTCCCTGCACTTTTTTGACGACTGCGGCATACGCAACGAACTCTGTGCCGGGGGTCGGCTCAACGAGCTGCACCCGGAATTCATGCCCGTAAACTGGACCGAAGCCAACCTCGCCAAAGCGCTCTCCTATTTTGACAACAACATGAATGAGGGCTTTCTGACACCTTCCATTTAAAAAACCGGAAAGATTGCGCGGTTTTAGTTAGACTGAATACCACTATAAACGCCGTGGTGAGTGCGGCAGAAGTCAGTGGAGATGCCCTTTGCAGCAGATTCAAGTCGCCTGCCAGAATTGTGCGTTGGCCCGTCTGTGCCTGCCCGTAGCCCTGGGTTCAGAGGATCTGGTCAAGCTTGATGGCCTGATCAAACAACCCCGGGCAATCGACAGGAACGAACACCTGTTCCATATGAATGACCCGTTTGAGTCGCTCTACATCGTTCGCTCAGGCTGTATCAAAACCTATACGCCGAGCCCGTCCGGTGAGGAGCAGGTCACCGGCTTTTACCTGCCCGGAGAGCTCTTTGGCCTCAGCGGAATCAATAGCGGCAAACAGCCCACCGCGGCCCAGGCACTGGAACGAACCAACATCTGTGAGCTACCGTTCAGCAAGATGGATGACGTCACCCAACAGATTCCCGCCCTCTCGCAGCAGATCATCAAAGTCATGAGCGATGAACTGATGCATGACCAGGAGCTGCTCGGTCTATTGGGCAAGAAAAGCGCTGAAGCCCGTATCGCGGCTTTTTTGACCAATCTGGCCAAACGTTGCAGCAAGCGTCACCTCTCCGCCACGGAAATCACCCTGAATATGTCCCGCAGCGACATTGGCAACTATCTGGGTCTGGCCGAGGAGACCGTGAGCCGCACCTTTACCCGCTTTGTCAATGAAGAGATCCTGAGTGTACAACGTCGAGAGGTCTCTATCCTCGATCCGGAACGGCTGCAGAAAATGACCTGCAGCAGCTAGGATCCTACAGATGTCCAACTCAGGCACCGCCAGCACCCCGCTTTTCCCGCTCCACAGCGTACTGTTTCCGGGCGGACAACTGCCCCTGCGCATATTCGAACCCCGTTATCTGCGGATGATTCGCCGCTGTATTAACAACCAGACTGAATTCGGCGTGGTGCTAATTGCCGAAGGTACGGAGGTCGGGGAGGCCGCCAGCACCCACCCGGTCGGCACTTTCGCCCGGGTCGCCGACTGGCGCCAGAAGGCCAATGACCTGCTGCAGGTCACGGTTGTCGGGCAGGAGCGCTTTCAGGTGTTATCGCTGAAGGTACTGCCAGATCAGCTGTTGGTGGGGGAGACGCTCGCCATTGAGAAGGAACCTGCGCCCGCTATTCCCGCCGGGTTTGAAATACTGCGGGCCTATCTTGATCAGGCTCTGGAGGAGCTGGGAGTCCAGGATGCGGTGCCGGGGCGCTATCTGAATGATGCCCGCTGGGTCGGACATCGCCTGGCGGAGCTGTTGCCCCTGCCCCTGGCCAAAAAACAGTGGCTGCTGGAGCTGACCAACCCACTGCTGCGGCTGGAAGCACTGCAGAATCATGTGCAATATCCGAGCGGGAACCCGGGCCAAAGTCTGCCCGCGTCAATCCGGGACCTGCTCGACGACTAATCAGTACGATTCAACCCCAGCCAGTCCCGGGGCTTGAGGAAATCATCGGTCAATTCCGCCTCCGCAGAGCCCGGCTCGCTCTCGTAACCGTACTCCCAGCGCACCAGTGGCGGCAGCGACATCAGGATCGATTCGGTTCGGCCTCCGCTCTGTAAACCGAACAGGGTGCCCCGGTCGTAGAGCAGGTTGAACTCCACGTAACGACCCCGGCGATAGAGCTGAAACTGCCGCTCCCGGTCGCTGTAGGGGGTCTCTTTCCGGCTCGCCAGAATCGGCAGATAGGCCGTCAGATAAGCATCCCCCACACTCCGCATAAAGGCAAAAGCCTGACTGAAGCCACCCTCGCTGTAGTCATCGAAAAACAGCCCCCCAACCCCCCGGGTCTCACCCCGGTGCTTCAGGTAGAAGTACTCATCACACCAGCGCTTGTAACGGTCGTAGTGATCCGGCCCAAATGGGTCACAGGCGGCCTTGGCCCGCTGATGCCAGGCCACCGTATCCTCCATGGCCGGGTAATAGGGGGTGAGATCAAAACCCCCACCAAACCACCAGATCGGTGGCCGACCCTCGGCTTCAGCGACAAACAGGCGAACATTGGCATGGGAGGTCGGCACGTAGGGATTGCGGGGGTGAATCACCAGGGAGACACCCAGGGCCTGGAAACTGCAACCCGCCAGTTCCGGCCGCTGGGCGGTAGCGGAGGGGGGTAGTCCCTGACCAAAAACATGGGAAAAATTGACCCCCCCCTGCTCGATCACCTCACCCCCGGCCATCACCCTGGATTGACCGCCGCCACCTTCGGGCCGCTGCCAGACATCCTCCTGAAAACGGGCACCAGGCTCTTCGCCCTCAAGCCCCTCGCAGATACGCTGCTGCAGATCGAGCAGGTAATCCCGCACCGCTGGAATATCAGGCTGATTCATGGGGTTGCCATTCCTGTCATACATGATCAAAGGTCGGATTCGGATTATACGGCTGGTCCATGATCGTTGCCGTGGCGACATTGTCTTCGCCCTCTGCAATCTGGCCCTCTACCGGATGAAAAAATGGGGCCCCGCTCCCTGGGAAGTCTGGACCGCTCCGACCTGGTTGCCGCTCTGGGGCTTTCTGGTCAGCACCGCTTTCTTGCCTGCGGCCTCTGGCAACGAAGGCTGGTCTGATCTGATCAGGCCGGTCGAACCACCGCTCCGCTGAGAGCATCCCGTATTTCGGTGGGGGCGGCCGCCCCACCCAGGGGGCCGGGCAGGTAACCATCAAGCGACCCCCGAAACTGGCGGCGGAGTGTTAACAGAGAGCGAGCCGGGGCGCAGCCAGTGAGATTAGCGCTGGTCGAGACCAGCGGGCCGCCAGAAGCGCGACAGAGCGCGACGACCTGGGGATGGGCGGAGACCCTCAGGGCAATACCATCGTGGTCGCCCCGGAGCCACTCCGGGACACCCCTGGCCGCAGGCAGCACCCAGGTGTGAGGCCCTGGCCAGGTGGCTTTGACCGTCGCCAGACACTCCGTCGGCAACGGCCCGATATAGGGATCGACCTGGCTATAGTCCGCGGCAACCAGAATCAACCCCTTGCTTATCGGCCGCTGTTTCAATGAGAGCAGCTGCAACACAGCAGAGAGATTCAGGGGATCACACCCCAGGCCAAAACAGTACTCCGTCGGGTAGGCGATCACCCCCCCCGCCCGGACGATGCCGGCAGCCTGACTCAGTTGCCACCGATTCACCGAAAACTCACAGACCAATTACCGGGAGTGGCCAAGGGTCTGCTGCAGGGCCGCATCCGCCTTCAGCACCCCCTCAGCGGCCTTCTGCCGCTGCTCCGCCACCAAACGAGCGAGCTGATCATCCGCCACCGCCAGAATCTGGGCCGCCAGAAAGCCCGCGTTGCGGGCGCCGGCGCTACCGATGGCGACACAGGCGACCGGTACTCCGCCAGGCATCATGACGGTGGAGAGCAGGGCATCCTGCCCCTGCAGGGGGCCTGCGTCCACCGGCACCCCAATGACAGGACGAGTGGTCATACCCGCGACCGCACCCGCCAGATGGGCAGCCAGGCCAGCGGCGCAGATAAACACCCGACAGCCCCGGGCCTCCGCATCCTCGACTCGCTCACGGGTCCACTCGGGCGTGCGGTGGGCCGATGCCACCCGGGCCTCGTAGCGGATACCGAAGCCCTCCAGCACATCAAAGGTGCGCTGCAGTACCGGTAGATCGGAATCAGACCCCATCAGAATCATTACAAAAGCTTCAGTCACGTTGCTCCTCCCTGGCTACCGCACGGTAGCCAATATCGGTCCGGTAACCGGCACCGTCCCAGTTTATCTCTGCCACTGCCCGATAGGCCCCAGCCTGAGCGGCTGCCACCGTATCTCCCATCGCAGTGACGCAGAGGACCCGGCCACCGGCGCTCACCAGTTGACCATCCGCGATGCCGGTGCCCGCCTGAAACACCTTGGCTCCAGTCCGTTCAGCCGCATCAATGCCGCTGATCGGATCCCCTTTACGGTAACTACCCGGGTATCCCGGCGCCGCCATCACGACCCCCAAAGCGGTCTGCTGCGACCACTTCGTTTGACACTGATCGAGGGTGCCAGACAGCGCCGCGTCACACAGCGCCACCAGATCCGACTCCAGCCGCATCAGTATCGGCTGGGTTTCAGGATCACCCAGACGGCAGTTGTACTCCAGCACCTGGGGCACACCCTGCTCATCAATCATCAGGCCCGCATAGAGAAAACCCCGATAGGGGGTGCCCTCTGCAGCCAGTCCCGCCACTGTCGGTTCAATCACCTCCCGCATCACCCGTTCATGCAGCTCCGGGGTCACCACCGGCGCGGGTGAGTAGGCCCCCATGCCGCCGGTGTTGGGGCCCTGATCCCCGTTATCCCGAGCCTTGTGGTCCTGGGAGCTGGCAAACGGCAGAATCTGCTGACCATCCACCATGACCATAAAACTGGCCTCCTCGCCCAGCAGAAACTCCTCTATCACTACTCGGCGGCCTGCATCCCCAAAGGCGGAATCACAGAGACACTGCTCCACCGCGGCCAGCGCCTCAGCCTCAGTGTGGGCAATCACCACCCCTTTGCCAGCAGCCAGGCCATCCGCTTTCACCACCAAGGGTGCGCCCTGAGTCCGAATGTAATCCTGCGCCGCATCCAGCTCGGTAAAACTCTGGTAAGCCCCAGTTGGAATTCCGTGTCGGCAGAGAAACGCTTTGCTGAACGACTTGGACGCCTCCAGCCGGGCCGCCGCCTGGGTCGGCCCGAAACAGCGCAGCCCTGCCGCCTCAAAGGCATCCACCACCCCAGCTGCCAGAGGCGCTTCCGGACCCACAATGGTTAGCCCAACCTGGTTGTCCCGGGCAAAGGACACCAATGCCGACAGATCATCCGCCGCAATCGCCACGTTGGTGGTTTTCGGCTCAGCGGCAGTACCCGGGTTGCCAGGTGCCGCATAAACGGCCTCGACCAGCGATGACTGGGCCACCTTCCAGACCAGGGCGTGCTCACGACCGCCGCCACCAATGACCAGTACCTTCATCGTTTTGCCCCGCAGTTAGTGGCGGAAGTGGCGCATGCCGGTAAACAGCATGGCGATATTCCGCTCGTCCGCCGCCGCAATGACCTCGTCGTCCCGGATCGAACCACCGGGCTGAATCACCGCGCTCACCCCAACCTCAGCGGCCTGGTCCAGACCGTCCCGGAAGGGGAAAAAGGCGTCGCTGGCCATGGCCGAACCCTTCAGATCGAGTCCCGCTTCCGCCGCCTTCAAGGCCGCTATTCTGGCACTATCAATCCGGCTCATCTGACCCGCCCCAATGCCGAGAGTGCGGCCGTCGCCGGCGTAGACAATGGCGTTGGACTTGACCATCTTCGCCACCCGCCAGGCAAACCGCAGGTCACGCTGCTCCGCCGTAGTCGGAGCCCGCCGGGTCACCACCCTGAGGGCGGATTCATCAAGCACTGTTGAATCGGTATCCTGCACCAACAAGCCACCAGAGACCCGTTTATAGTCGCGGCCTGCTGCAGCCTCCGTGGGCCATAAACCACTCTCCAGCACCCGGATGTTGGGCTTCTCTGCCAGCACGGCCAGGGCGTCCGGAGTCACTTCCGGGGCGATGATCACCTCCACGAACTGACCGGCAATGATGGTCCGGGCGGTCCCGGCATCGAGTGGCTGGTTAAAGGCGATGATGCCCCCAAAAGAGGAGGTGGGATCCGTCGCGAACGCCAGCTGATATGCTTGTTCCAGACTCTCGGCCACCGCCACGCCGCAGGGATTGGCGTGTTTGACAATCACACAGGCGGGCGACTCCGGATAGAGCTTGACCGCCTCCAAAGCTGCATCCGCATCGGCGACGTTATTGAACGAGAGAGCTTTGCCCTGCCGCTGGGTTGCCGCGGGAATGGTGCCCGGTAACGGGGCTGACTCCCGATAAAACGCGGCGCCCTGATGGGGGTTCTCGCCATAACGCATCACCTCAGTGCGGTCGAAATGCAGACCCAGAACATCAGGAAACGGCTGGCGCTGACCATCCAGATCGAAGCCACCCAGATAATTAGCGATGGCCGTATCGTAACGGGCAGAGTGGGCAAACGCCCGGGCTGCAAGGCGAAAGCGGGTAGCCTGGGCCAATTCGCCACTGGTCCGCAACTCAGTCAGCAGCGCCGGATAGTCCGCCGGATCAACCACCACGCCCACAGCAGCGTGATTTTTGGCTGCCGCCCGCAACATACTGGGGCCACCAATATCGATGTTCTCGATCGCCAACGACAGATCACAATCATCCCGGGCGATAGTCGCCTCAAAGGGGTAGAGATTGACTACCACCAGGTCGATCTGAGGAATACCCTGGGCCTCCATCTGCTGGAGATGCTCAGGCAGATCCCGTCGACCAAGAATGCCGCCATGAATCTTGGGATGCAGGGTCTTCACCCGTCCATCCAGCATCTCCGGGAAACCGGTGTAGCTGGCGACCTCGGTGACCGCCAGACCATCCGCCTGCAGTTGGCGAGCAGTGCCACCGGTTGAGAGAATTTCCACTCCGAGTTCGATCAGCCCCCGCGCGAGTTCGGTAATTCCGGTTTTATCAGAAACGCTTATCAGGGCACGCTGCAGGGGCTGCCGCTTGTCGGTCATAGGAACAAGGCTCAAGGGTGGCGGAAAAGCGCCAGATTGTACTGGCAGCCCGACCCAGAGGCCAGCGCCGGGGGCTTATTCGCCGCCGTTCAGGCCGTAGGTTTTTAGTTTCTTGCGCAGGGTATTGCGATTGATGCCGAGCAGCTCCGCCGCCCGGGTCTGATTACCCCCGGTGTACCCCAGCACGGCCCGCAACAGCGGCTCCTCAACCTGGGTCAGCACCAGATCATAGAGACCGCAGGGTCGCTCCCCGTTGAGCTCCTGGAAATAGCTCTCCATCGCCCGGGCCACACTGGCCTTCAAGGGCAGACACTCGCCCTCACTGCAGGTCAGCTGTAGTGATCGGAGCGCCCCTTCGGGGCTTATAGTTGTCGTATTAGGCTTCACGCCGCTCTCCTCCCCCACTCCGCCATAACACCGTCATCAGAAAAATAGCGCTCGATAGCCACAAGCTGCTCCCCAACCGACTTCAGCTCGTTAAATTTACGGCGATACTCCGCGCCACCGGGCCGCCCCGCCAGATACCAGCCAAAGTGCTTGCGGGCTATGCCCAACCCGCCAACTGGGCCGTAAAACTGATGGATATCGCCGATATGGGCCAAAACCAGCGGGTAGATATCACCCGGTTCCGGCTCCGGCAGATGGCGGCCAGTCACCAGATAATAACCAATCTGGGTAAACAGCCAGGGCCGCCCCTGAGCACCACGCCCCACCATCAATGCATCTGCGCCTGACGCCTGCAGCGCCCGGGCTGCAGTCTGGGGGCTGGTGATATCCCCGTTCACCACCACCGGGATTGAGACCGCCTGTTTAACTGCGGCCACAGTCTGGTATTCCGCGTCACCCCGGTAACCACAGGCCCGGGTGCGGCCATGCACCGTCACCGCCGCCACGCCCTCGCCCTCTGCAATACGGGCGATCTCCACCGCATTGCGATGGTCAGGATCAACCCCGGTCCGGCTCTTCAGGGTCACCGGCACCGGCACTGCGGCCACCACCGCAGCCAATATCCTGCGCACCAGCCGGGGCTCCGCCATCAGGGCCGAACCGGCATTCACTTTGCAGACTTTCTTGGCCGGGCAACCCATGTTGATGTCGATGATCTGAGCACCGCGGGCGACATTGTAGCGGGCCGCGTCAGCCATCATATCTGGATCAGTGCCGACAATCTGTACCGCTCTGGGGCCGCTCTCCCCCTGGTGGTCAGTGCGCAATTTGCTCTTACGGCTCCGCCGCAGTTCAGGCTGGGCACTCACCATTTCGGAGAAGGCCAGGCCCGCGCCCCATACGCGGCAAAGCTGCCGGAACGGCCGGTCCGTGACCCCGGCCATCGGTGCCAGAAAAAGATTGTTATCGACTGGGAGAGAGCCTATACGCAAAACAAACCAACCTGAGCGGAGAAACCCCGCTTACTGCGGGCAAAGCACTATACCCCCGCTATTCGCAGGGAAAAACCCCGAATTCAACCTTAGCGGAAATCAAACTTGTAATTGACCGCAGTCGGGCCGGGATCTTCGATCTCCACCGTCATCGGCACGCTCTCCCCGGGGGTAATACCCACCTCGGGGTCAATTCTGGTGCCAAGATATTCGGAAGGGGGAAAGCGAAATTTGGCCATGTCACGCCCGTGCAGATCAAAAAACGCCAGCAGCAGCTCCGGATAGGGCTGACGAAAGCCGCCACCATTGTAAAGTCGGCCCTGCACCAGCAGATAACCAGACCGTTGCGGGTGCGCCCCGACATAAATCTGGCGCAAACCGAACTGTTGGGGGTCACGCAGGGGCGGCAGATCACAACCCGTCACCGCACAGAGCCGCTCCAGCATCGGCCGTAGCACTAAGGTAGCTGAGAGATCCGCCCGAAACAGATAGCCGTAACCCAGCAGTAGGCCGGCGGCGACCATACTGGCGACGAGCAGGAGCGCACCGCGTAGCAACCCGCTGCGTAGCTGTCTGCGGCTGCGCAGATCCGGATCAAATCCGACTTCAACTTCGGCTTCGGTTGGGGGTGGCGCTTCAGCCGACGTTGATTCCGCCGCGACCCGCTGGCGTTTGATCCGGGCACCAACCCAGACAACCCATAGCACTATCACCAGCGCCCCCAGTCCGCCACCGACCAGGATCGGGGTGGACAATCCAGGCCGCTCAGCCACCCAGCCACTCGCCCAGGGGCTCAGGGTTAACCCGGTCAGAAGTAGCAACAGAAGAAACAGCAGGCCGGCCCACAGACCAGACTTGGGACGCCGGATCCCGCCGCCGGATGGTCCGGAGGTCTCAGCCTCAGCCTCAGCCTCAGCCTCAGCCTCAGCAAAAAATTCGGCCATGCTGCGCTCGTCTGCGCCGCCGCTATCGGGAATTTCGAAGGGCTCAACCAGAAACACTGTCTTTTCGTAGAGCGGGGGTTGCTCCCTCTCCACCACGGCGATTTCCTCGACCAGTGGCGCGGCCCGGAACACCTCGAAGCAGATCCCGCAACGGGCGGTCTGGTCCCCTAGCAGTTGTTCTGGGTCAACCCGAAAAATGGCCCCACAGTGCGGGCAACGGCTCTGGTAGGGGGTGTTCAAAAGTGTTTCTCAGCCTCTAAAAATAGCCAGGGTGTCCGCACCCGTTCTACCC
Source organism: Gammaproteobacteria bacterium (assembly GCA_022014175.1). Lineage (GTDB taxonomy): Bacteria > Pseudomonadota > Gammaproteobacteria > Immundisolibacterales > JAKLLR01 > JAKLLR01. The sequence goes on from JAKLLR010000007.1 coordinate 37,304, forward strand.
CAAACCGAAAATTCTCAGCGTAGGCGGACCGCAAAATAGGGCCCTGCTCTTCAAGCAGCCCGGACAACAACAGACGCCCCCCAGGGTGCAACAGACCCTTGAAACGGTCCCGCAGCTCCAGCAACGGCGTCAACAGAATGTTCGCAATCAACAGATCGGCACTGCCCAGGTCAAGCTCCCCCGGCTGACCAATCACCAGCTCGTCACCAATACCGTTCAGCCTGGCGTTCTCCGCAGTGGCCTGCAACGCCTGTGGATCGATATCAACGGCCCGCACCCGACCCGCCCCAAGCTTCAGAGCCGCCAGGCCGAGAATTCCGGAACCACAGCCATAATCGACAATATCCAGCCCCCTCAGGTCAATTTCCACCAGCCGTTCGAGACAGAGGGCGGTGGTTTCATGATTGCCAGTGCCAAAGGCCAGACCCGGGTCCAGCAACAGGGTCACGGCCTGGGGATCCGGCGGCGCTCGCCAGCTCGGGCAGACCCAGAAACTGGGGCCGATCTGTTGCGGCTCGAACTGATCCTGTCCGGCCCTTATCCAGTCCCGCTCGGGTACCGTGGCTAGCGTCCAGTCCGGATGGCCGACCTGGGTCAGCCGCCGCCCCACACCCCTGCAATCCACCCGTTGGTCGAACAGCCCAACCAGCCAGAGCCGCGGCCAGACCGGAGTCTCTCCGGGGCCGGGCTCCCGAATCGGTGTACCGGACGCATCTTTCAGGGAAACCGCTACCGCGCCCTGGTCAAACAACCAGTCTGACAGACTCTCCTGTTCGGCGGCATCCGCCTCCAGGGTCAGTTCGGTCCAGCTCACAAACTGCCCGCCAGCTTAAGCGACCCCAAACTCTCGCCGACCCGCAACGGCAGTCCCGCCGCCAGATCCGCGCGAGGCTGGAAACCGCCAGGTGGGGTGACCAAAATCACCGTTGAACCCATACTGAAACGTCCCACCTCTTCGCCCCGGGCCAGGGCGATAACCCCCTCCCCGGTTCCCGGGTAGTCCCAACGACACAACCCACTGCGACGGTCCACCGTCACCCGGCCGAACCAGCTGGTCTCGATAGCAGAGACACACATCGCCCCAACCAGCACTAGAGCAACCGGTCCCACAAGGGTATCGAACCAGGCCACCACCCGCTCGTTGCGGGTAAACAGATCCGGAATCAATGCACTGGAGACATCATTGACACTGAACATCCGGCCCGGCACGTATGTCATACCCCGCAACCGGCCGGACAACGGCATATGCACGCGATGATAGTCCCGGGGTGCGAGATAAACGGTCAGAAAATTTCCGCCGGAAAACTGGTCTGCCAGGGCCGCATCACCACCCAGCAACGCCTCCAGAGAGTAACTGATGCCCTTGGCTTGCAGCAGCAAGCCATCATAAATGGCGCCGCACTGGCTCACCCGGCCATCTGCCGGGCTCGTCAGCGCTGTCGCCTGCTCCGGCATCGGTCGCAGCCCTGGAACCAGTTCCCGGGTAAAGAAATCGGCAAAAGAGTCGAACTCATGGGGCACACTGGCCAGGGCTTCGCTGGTATCCACCTGGTAATGCCTGACAAACCAGCGAATCAGCAGATTTTTCCAGGGCGCCCAACGCCACTGGCTGGCCTGATAAGCGATAGCGCCGATCAGCTGGTGCGGCAGATAGAGACTGATTTTCACCAGCCACTGTTGCCATTTGGGGAACTCGGGTTGTTCCTCGGTCATTTCGGGCTCCGTCACTTCCACGCTGGGAGAAACTGTGCCAGCATTATCACAGGATGTCCCTCCGGGCTCCATCGCCATCCGAATCACACCCAGGCCACCTCTGTTGAAACTCCGAATAGCGACCCGTAAAAGCCCCCTGGCCCTCTGGCAGGCTGAGTGGGTACGGGAGCAGCTGCTGGCCAAAAACCCCGGGCTAGAGATCGAACTGGTGAAAATGACCACCAGGGGAGACCGCTTTCTGGATGCACCCCTGGCCAAAATTGGCGGCAAGGGGTTGTTTCTCAAAGAGCTTGAACAGGCACTGCTGAACGGCGATGCGGATATCGCGGTCCACTCCATGAAGGACGTGCCCGCGCAACTGCCGGACGGACTCTCCCTGCGAGTGCTCTGTGAACGGGAGGATGAACGGGACGCGCTGGTTGGCACCGCCGCAGCTGAGGGACTCCTTGCCCTGCCCCCGGGGGGGCGGGTCGGCACCTCCAGCCTGCGCCGCCAGTGCCAGCTGCGGGCGATCCGGCCGGACCTGCAGATCCTGGATCTGCGGGGCAACGTCAACACCCGCCTGCAGAAGCTGGACGAGGGCCGGTTTGAGGCCATTGTGCTAGCCGCCGCTGGCCTGAAACGACTCGACATGGCAGAGCGCATTAGCAGGTATCTCGAACCTGAAGAGTGCCTGCCCGCAGTGGGACAAGGGGTGATTGGCATTGAGTGTCGCACTAGCGACAGCCAGACACAGCGGCTGATCGACCCGCTACACCATCGGCCCACCGCCCAGTGCATCACTGCCGAACGGGCCTTCAATGCACGACTTGAGGGGGGCTGCCAGGTGCCGATTGCTGGCCATGCTCAGTTGCTGGACGGGGGGAGATTGCTGCTTGACGGGCTGGTCGGCGCGGTGGATGGCAGCCAGATCCTGCATCAACGGGTTTCCGGCCTGGCGGCGGATGCAGCGACGCTGGGCAGACAGCTCGCGGACCAGCTGCTGGAGCAAGGTGCCGACGCCCTGCTTGCGGCGCTGCATGACTGAACCGGGTGAGCCGCCGCACCGGCCCCTGGCAGGTCGGCGCATCCTGATCACCCGCCCGGCGGAGCAGACAGCGGTGCTGGCGACCGGCATCCGATCCGCTGGCGGCCAGCCCCTTCTCTTCCCCACTCTGACCATTGGACCACCCCAGGACCCTGCTGCGGCCGCAGCAGCAACTCGGACTCTGCCAAACTGCACCGGCGCTATTTTTATCAGCGCCAACGCGGCCCACCGAGGGCTTGAGTTAATCCAGAGGATTTTCGGCAAACCCCCACCAGGCCCGGCTTATCTGGCGGTGGGGCCCGCCAGCAGTACCGTGCTGGTCGCGGCAGGCATCAACAGCGTAACCCGTCCAGCCCACCAATTCAGCAGCGAAGGGCTGCTGGCGCTACCGGCACTGCAAGCACCCCTGACAGACCAGAATTTTCTGATCTTTCGTGGCGACGGGGGGCGAGAGTATCTTGCCGACCAGCTCCGGCAGCGGGGCGCAACCGTGACCTACGTCGCCTGTTATCACCGCAACCTGCCCACTGATGGCCCCGATCTGGCGCTCCTCTGGCAGAACCCGGGCCTGGACTGGGTTACTGCGAACTCCCGGGAGGGTTTAGAAAATCTGCTGAGGCTGACACCCGAGTCTCTGCAGGCGCCCCTGCGCCATAAAACCCTGATTGTCCTCAGTGCTGCAGTGGCGGAGAGAGCCCGTGAACTGGGTTTTACCTCTATCCAGATCGCCCCTGAATCGAGTGATGCTGGCATGCTGGCGGCACTCCATGACCTTGCGGCGCCGTGACCAGCGACTCAACTCAATCTCATTCCACCCTCCCCTCGCAACAGAGAGCAGGATTGCACAGCGACGACGAATATCAGTAGAGTGTGGCCCCTCGACAGAGCATAGCCCACACAACAGGATACCCCGATGTCGCAAGGATTCACCCCCCTCTGCAAAACCAGCGAAGTCGCCGAAAACACTCTGATTCAGGTCGATCTGCCCGACCATCCGCCGATTGCGGTCTACAACCTCGGTGGTGAGTATTTCGCCACATCGGGGTACTGCACCCACGCGGATGCGGCACTCTGCGATGGTTATCTTGAGGACGACAAAATTGAGTGTCCCTGGCATGCAGCCAAGTTTGATATCCGCAGCGGCAAAGCGCTGACCTTCCCGGCCACCGTCGATCTGGACGTCTACCCGGTGAAGATCGAGGGTGACCAGGTCCTGGCGGACCTCAATCCAACCAGCCCCTAGGGCAACACACCCGCCAGAGTCAGGATCGCGGCAACGGTAATCAGAAACACCACCTGCCGCCAGATCAGCCGCCAGCCATCCTGCAGATTCTCCACCGTATCCATCTGATTTTCGGGAAGGCCCTGAGCCGCGCAAGCCACGGTCTGCAACAGGCCAGCACTGACCCTGATACCCGAATCCGGGTGGTGCCGCCAGGCATCCCGGGCTTCGTCAAAACGACCCACAATGGCATAGGCAGCCAACATCACCTGGGCCGGCAACCACGCCATCAACCCGTAAAGACGGCAGGCAATCTGACTCACTCCCCGGCTTATCCCGCCGTCGGGCTCTGCGGCATAGATCGCCAGCAAGCGATAACTCAGCACCCCCACCGGACCGAGCAGCAGAAACCAGACGCCCACCCCTACCACCGCATCAAGGGCCAGCATCGGCAGGTGGGGCAGCAGCGCTGCCTCATCATCTGTCCCGGGGGTCTCCGCCAGCGCCCTGATCCGATCACGAATCTGACCGCCAAGGGTCCCGAGATCGAGACAGAGCCACAACACCAGCAATGAACCCAGCCCGGCGAACAGGGGATGCATGGAGGAGAGCAGATAGAGCAGCAACGCCAGCAGCAGCGGTGGCGGCAACAGCACCAGAGCCGCTTGCAGCTTTGGCCACTCTGTCAGCTGTGAACTGCAGAACTCGGCCCAGGGTCGCGCCACCCTCGCGATCCAGACTCGGGGGGCGGCAACCCACCGGTCCAGCAGGGCCGCTATCAACATCACCAGTAAAGTCATCGCTCTACGCTCCCTGACGAGTCCAGTCCGGATGAATCCGATATCAGCCGCCGTAATTTACCCCAGTCAAAAGCCTCACCCGGGTCAGTTTTTCGCCCAGGGGCCACATCGCTGTGGCCGACAATCCGCTCTGGCGTCAGCGCCGGATAGTTGACCATCAGCTCACGGGCAATGCCCGCCAGCGCCTCATACTGCACCGGTTCATAGGGCAAATCGTCGCACCCCTCCAGCTCAACGCCCACCGCAAAATCATTACAGGCGGAGCGCCCCTGCCAGCTCGACTCCCCCGCATGCCAGGCCCGCCGGTGAAAAGGCACGAACTGCAACAGCGAGCCGTCCCGGCGAATCAACAGATGTGCGGAGACCCGCAAACCCGCCAATTCAGCAAACTCATCCCGGCTTTCACAATCGAGCCGATTACAGAAGAGCTGGCTGATTTCGTCACCACCAAAACAACCTGCAGGCAGGCTGATGCCATGCACCAGCAACAGGCTGATATCGGTCTGCGATGGCCGCTCATCGCAATTGGGGCTGGGCACAAAATGGGCCGCCTGAAGCAGTCCGCTGGCCCGGTCCAGTGTCCAGACTGCAGTCTCCATACGCTCTCTCACGGGTGATCACCGGCACAGCATAACAGCAGCAGGCAGATGGAGAATCCCCTCAAAGCAGGTATAGTATTTGCCGCACTGGACAGCCTCCATTATCGATATTCTCAAGCCGTGAGTACAGGGACCCTTTACATCATTTCCGGCCCGTCCGGGGTCGGCAAAACCAGCCTGGTGCGGACGCTGGTTGACTGTTTTCCTGAGCTCAAGCTCTCCATCTCCTTTACCACCCGGAAAATCCGGCCCGGTGAACAGCAGGGGGTGGACTACCATTTTTGTAGCCCTACGGAGTTTGCGGAGATGGATGCCCGGGGCGATTTCCTCGAATCCGCCGAAGTCTTTGGCAACCGGTACGGCACCTCGAGGCGCTGGGTGGGCGAGTGCCTCGCACAGGGGCACGACGTGCTACTGGAGATCGACTGGCAGGGCGCGGCCCAGGCCCGGGCCGCGTTTCCGGAGGCGATCAGCATCCTGGTGGTGCCCCCGGCACTCGAGGTTCTGCGAGCGCGACTGAAGTCCCGCAAGCAGGACGACGACAGCGAAATTGATCGCCGTCTGGCCGAGGCGGCTGCGGAGATCTCCCACTATCGGGATTTCGATTACCTGCTGGTAAATGCGGAGTTTGATCAGGCTGCCGCGGAGCTGAAAGCAATCTACACCGTCGGCCAGCTGCGGGTGAAACCCCAGGCCCGTCTGTTAAACCGTCAGATGCCGGAGATTTTTGCCAGCGACTAGGCTAGAATTACCGGTTCCGTGTTATCACGACTTGACGTTAATTACAGGAACCTGGCATGGCCCGCATCACCGTAG
>JAKLLR010000067.1 GCA_022014175.1 Gammaproteobacteria bacterium
ATGCTGGAGTGGTGGGCTGCGCTGATCTACGGGGCATCGGCCCATGATTTTCTCGGTACTCAGGGAGACGTATGGGACACCCAGTGGGATATGTTTCTGGCCACCATTGGGGCCTGCGTGGCGCTCCTGAGCCTGTCCCACTGGCATGATCGGGCGCTGCGGGCGCGAGGCTGGATTTGATCCCGGCCGGTTAATCACCAAGTCAACGGCTGAGCTATGACTGCCTGGCGGATTCGGGGCGCTGCTGGCCCCGTTCATGGTCGCAAAAACAGGGCTGACCTATCTGGTGCCCTACAGCGTTTCGACCTGGGCCAGCGTTCAGGGCGACTTATCATGGGGCCGGTGTCGCCAGGGCTTGACCGAGGGGTTGGTTATTGCGAGGTCAGCTCCAGACCTATCGCCGCCGCCAGCGCCCTGAGCTGGCGCTTGACTGCCTCGGCGTTCTCCGGTCCCATCCGCAGCAGCTGCTTTTGCGCCGCGCTGAGCCCCTCCAGCGCCGGGTCGGCATAGGCGTACATGATTTTCGGCTGAAGCAGTTCCGGTGCGCTGTCTGGTACTGGCGTGGCCAGCAGGTGATCCAGGGCGGTGGTCAGGCTGGCGCTAAAACTGCCGGGGATCCCCAGCTCTCTGTAGGCCGCATCAAACAGGGGCGATAACCGCCGATAGAGGGTCGCTGCGGCGGCAGGGCTGACGCTGGCGATACCCTCGGCCAGCGGTGTGTAGCGCTGGTAACTGGCCGGATCAATAGTCAGTGTCTCGCCTGCCTTCTGTACCTTGAAGGCCCCATCGGGGGCCAGAAACTGAAAATAGCGGCGGGGAACGCTGCCGTGGGCGATGTTATCGGTGAGCATCACCATTCGCCGCACCAGCTCCCGGCTCTCCAGCCAGAAGGGTTCGGTTTGATCAGGCGTGAGGGCCGCAAGTTCGGATTTGACCATCTCGTCGCTCTCATCCAGGGATGGCAGCGGTTCAGGGGCTGTCGCGGGTGTCGGCTCGTCGGTTGTCAGCGTAGGCAGGCCGGGAATCTGGATCCCCCCGCTGGCAGGCCAGTTCGGCGAGGCCTGTGAGATCTGCTCAGGTGGCTGGACCAGGGGTGGCGTCACGTCGACGGTCGGTTCGGGGGTCTCGTTGACCTGGCGGGGAACGAAGTAGAGCACCAGCGCGCCAGTGATGGTGATGAGTGCCACGCTGAGGTGGATGTGGTGTCTTTTCATATCTGGGTGTGTCCTGTACTGGTCTGTCTCGCCGAGGCGGGTTCAGCAAGCAGTGAGACCGTCCCGACCGTGGAAGTTCCCGTCTTAAGATCTCTTTAAGGTTGGTCGCCTATGATGCCAGCTTGCTCGTCTGCCGGAGTTATTAAATGTCAGGATTCTCTCTGTCCGGGACCACGCCCCACGGCAGTTACTGGATTGATGCAGGGAGTGCTGAGCGGGCCGAGGTGGTGTGCTTCATTCAAGCCGGTTTCAAGCACTGTTATCAGGCAAAAATCGAACAGGTGATGACCCGGTTGCTGTTGCAGAGAAGGGGGGCAGAGCTGAATGCGGTGGTCGGTGTGCGTAGCCTGGACGAGCCGGGGGGCATGGTCCAGCGCTACTTCGATCGGCCGCTGGAGGAGTTGATTGGGGAGGTCGCGGGTGAAAGCGTTGGTCGTGAAGAGATTCTGGAGGTGGGTCATCTTGCGGCTGCATCCAGGGGCGCCGCACGCCGGATCATTCGTGCTCTGACCCACTCCCTCCATACCGAAGGGGTGGGCTGGGTGGCGTTTACGGCAGTGCCGATATTGAGTAACACCTTCCGCAGAATGAACGTGCCGCTGCTGGATCTGGGGCCAGCAGACCCGGCCCGGGTGGGCGCGGATGCGGCGGCCTGGGGGGATTACTACAAGCATCAGCCGAGGGTCATGGTGGTGAGCGTGCAGCAGGCAGGCCGAGCCGTTTTTGGCGATCCTCAAGGCTCTGGTGCTGCCCTCAGGTTGGCCTGAGCAGCACCTTGAGTCTACTGCTTGAAGCGCTGCGGCGTAACGCCCTGACCCATCCTGACTGGGTTGCGGTGCGGGGTGACGTCTCCGAACTGAGTTACGGCGCCTTGCAGCAGGAGGTCGACCTTCTCGCGACCCGTTTGGCCAGTGGCCCGGGCCAGGTGGTGGCCCAGTTGATGGACAATGGCCCAGCCTGGGCTGTGACCCATCTGGCGACTCTTTCCGCCGGTAAAACCGCGTTGCCACTGCCGGGATTCTTCTCCCCGGCACAACAGGCTCACAGCCTCGTCAGCAGTGGTGCCGGGGTGTTGCTGAGTGACTCATCCCGGGGGGTTGCGACTTTAGCCGCTGCCACCGGACTGGTGGTCGAGCCGATGGGGTGTTACCGGGCCGCTGACACCGATCTGTTGCTGTATCGCCTGCCTGGGGTCCAGTCCCGACCGCTACCTCTGGAGTGCGCCCTCGTCACCTACACCTCAGGCACCAGCGGCAGGCCGAAGGGGGTCTGCCTCAGCCTCCCGGGGCTGGAGGAGGTGACGGTCTCCGTGGTGCAGCGGGTGGGCATCAATGCGGACTCGGTACATCTCGCTGCCCTGCCGCTGTCAACGTTGCTGGAGGGTGTTGGTGGTCTCTACTGCTCGCTGCTAGCGGGTGGTTTGAGTCTGCTGCCCGGGCTCCGGCAGCGGGGTTATCGGGGCCTGCCCGGGCCGGATCTCCAGCAGCAGTTACAGGTGAGTGGCGCGGATAACGTGATTCTGGTGCCCGAGATGCTGCGCAGTCTGAATCAGGCCGTTGCGGCGCGGCCCCTGCCGCTGCCGAAGTTGCGGTTTGTTGCGGTCGGCGGTGCCGCAGTGCCCCTGAATCTGCTGGATGAAGCGGAGCGCCGGGGTCTGCCGGTGTATCAGGGTTATGGCTTGTCGGAGTGCGGTTCGGTGGTGGCGGTTAACACCATGGCCGCCAACCGCCCCGGTAGTGTTGGCCAGCCTCTGCCCCACGTGCAGCTGCGGGTGAGTGAGTCTGGCGAGATACACCTGCGTGGCCCGGTCTGTCTGGGTTATCTGCAGGATGATGGCTTCTCGCCAGCGCCAGTGGAGTGGCCCAGTGGCGATCTGGGAGTTCTGGACGACGCGGGTTTTCTATACATCCGGGGCCGCTGTCGGGATCTGCTGGTCACCGCCTATGGTCGCAATGTCTCGCCCGGGTGGGTGGAGGCGGAATTGAGCAGAGGGCGGGGCATCCGACATGCCGCAGTTTATGGGGACGGTATGGCCCAGTTGGTGGCAGTAATCGACGGGGTATCGTCGGAATCAGCGACCGCCGCTGTGGCCCGAGCCAACGCGAATTTGCCGGAGTACGCCCGGATAGCAGAGTGGGTGTTGGCAGCGGAACCCTTTAGTGGAGAGAACGGTCTTTTGACAGCGGCCGGGGCGCTCTGTCGGCAGGCCATCTGGGCGGCCCATCAGCAGTTTTTTACAGAAGGTGATCTGGAGTATTCGATCTCATGAGTTTTTACGCTGAATTGCTGGCGAGCACCACCGAGGCCCGGGGGGCGCTGGTCAACACGCCGTTTATTCGCAGTGCGCTCAGTGGCGGGTTGAGTCGAGCGGGGTATCTGGCCTTTCTGCAGCAGGCTTACCACCATGTCAAACATACGCTGCCGCTGCTGATGGCCTGTGGTGCCAGTCTGGGGCCGGAGCAGGCCTGGATGCGCACGGCTATCGCCGAATATATCGCGGAGGAGAGCGGACACGAGATATGGATTCTGGACGATATCACCGCCGCTGGGGGCGATGCGGATCTCGTGGGGAAGAGTTCGCCCCTGTTGGCCACGGAGCTGATGGTGGCCTATGCCTACGACACCATTCAGCGGGGCAATCCGGTGGGATTTTTCGGCATGGTGCTGGTGCTGGAGGGGACCAGTGTGGCGGTCGCCTCCGCCGCTGCCGGCGCGCTGCAGCAGAGTCTGGCTCTGCCTCCGGAGGCGTTGACCTATCTCACCAGCCACGGTGATCTGGACCAGGGTCACGTGCGCTTTTTCGAGCAGTTGATGGACCAGCTGGACAACCCGGTTGACCAGGCTGCGGTGAGTCACTGTGCCGGGGTCTTCTACCGGCTCTACCGGGGGATATTTGAAGCCCTGCCGTCTGGAGTGGAGTAAATACTATGGATCTGAGCAGCGCAGGCATTGTTCTGACCGGTGCCAGTGGCGGTATTGGTGGACCCCTGGCGGAACAGCTGGCCGCACGGGGTGGCCGACTGCTGCTGGTGGGGCGGAATCGGCACGCCCTTGAAGTGTTGGAGCAGCGGCTGCCCGGTCATCACAGTTTTGTTGAGGTGGATCTGACTGCGCCGGGCGCCCCGGATAGGGTTGCCTTAGCGGCCCGGGAGCGGCTGGGTGCGGTGGATGTTCTGCTCAATCTCGCCGGTGGCACCCGTTTTTGCCGGTTTGAGCAGGCGTCACCAGACACTATTCGTGATCTGCTTGAGGTCAATCTGCTGGCGCCTATGTTGTTGACCCGGGCGGTGTTGCCGGAGATGGTGGAGCGAGGTGGGGGCCGAATTCTCAATGTGGGTTCGATTTTTGGCTCCATTGGTTTCGCCTATTTTGCGGGATATTCCACCAGCAAATTTGGCCTGCGGGGGTTTTCCGAAGCGCTACGGCGTGAGCTGTCGGGCACCGGAGTTGGTGTCACCTATGTGGCCCCCCGGGCGGTTCGGACTCCGCTCAATGCCGGGGCGATTGAGCGGATGGGCGCTGCTGTGGGGATGAAGATGGATGACCCGGTCTGGGTGGCGGGCCAGATTGTCAGGGCGCTGGAGCAGGATCGGAAGGAGCAGTTTCTGGGCTGGCCGGAGCGGTTCTTTGTGCGTCTCAACGGGCTGTTTCCCGGTCTGGTGGATCGAGGGACTGCGGCCCGGAATCGCACGGCCCGAACCTTTACCGAAGAGCCTGAAGGGGCCAAAGAGAAGAGGCGGGAGAGTGAATCATGAGAGTGTCTATCGGGTTGTTTTTGCTGCTGTTGTCCAGCTTCCCGCGATTCGCCCTGGCCGACAGTGTGGACGATCTGGTCACCCGTTTCGCCGAGGACTGGGCGGTGGTCTACTACCAGACTCCAGAGGCGTCGCGGGAGGCGGGTTTTCTGCAGCTGGTGGAGCAGACCGAACGGGCAGTCGCGCGTTACCCGGATGAGGCGGCCCTGCGGTTGTGGCTGGCGATCTCCCGGGCCGGATACGCCGAGGCGATGGGCGGGCTCAAATCCCTGTTCAAGGCGATGCCCCAGCTGAAAAAGGCCCGGGCGGAGCTGGAGGCCGCGCAGGGGATGCCGGCCGACAGCGCTACCGAGGCGTCGATCAACGCGACCCTGGGCACCCTCTATGCGAAAGTACCGGGCTGGCCGGTGGGGTATGGTGATCCCAAGGTGGCCAGAGCGTATCTGGACAGGGCGTTGGCAGCGGACCCGGATGGACTTGAGAGTAACTATTTTTATGCTGATTTTCTGCTTGGCCTGGGTGAGACCGCTGCCGCTCGGCGGCACTTTGAGCACGCTCTGGCGGCACCGCCATTGTTGGCCCGACCGGTGGCCGATGCGGGCCGACGGCGGCAGATCAGAGAGCAACTCGCGCAGCTATAGTTTGGGATTGTTGGCTGCCGGGACCGCCACCGGGGTTGTGAACAGGATCGGTTAATGCGGTTGCTGCTGGTCGAAGATGATGCCCTGTTGGGGGACGGTACCCGGGTCGGGCTGGATCAGGCCGGTTACAGGGTGGACTGGGTGCGGGATGGGGTCGCCGCGAGCCTGGCTCTGGAGACCGAGGCTTTCGACGGTGTGGTGCTGGATCTGGGTCTGCCCCGGCGGTCGGGTCTGGAAGTGCTCACCCGGTTGCGGGCCAGTGGCAATGATGTGCCGGTGCTGATTTTGACCGCCCAGGGGGCGACCGACCAGCGGGTGCGGGGGCTTGATAGCGGGGCCGATGACTATCTGGTTAAACCCTTTGACCTAGATGAGCTTGCGGCCCGGCTGCGTGCACTGATGCGGCGCCGGGGCGGGCAGGCTCAGCCGCTTCTGGTTGAGGGTGATCTGGTACTGGATCCGGAGACCCACCGAGTAACTCTGGCCGGCGTTGAGGTGCAGATGAGCCGACGGGAGTTCGCCATTCTCGAAGCCCTGTTGCTGGCGGGCGGACGGGTCCTCTCCCGGGAGCGGTTGGAGCAGTTGCTATATGGCTGGGATAGTGAGATCAAGAGCAATGCGGTGGAGGTTTATATCTCCCACCTGCGCCAAAAATTGGGTAAGCAGCGTATCCGTACCCTGCGGGGTGTGGGTTATCTGTTGGCCCGGAGCACAGCATGAGTCGTTTCTGTCACTCTATCCGGTCGCGACTGCTGCTGATTCTGCTCGGGGTGTTGCTGGTGGTTTGGGTCGGTGCGGTGCTCCTCGGCTATCAGACCGTGCTGACCCAGATCCACAATCGAGCGGACGCCCAGTTGAGCCAGACTGCGCGTCTGGTGACGGCCCAACTCTCCCATGAACTGGATGAGAGTGGGCTTGACCTGTTTCAGCGGGAGGTGGATATGCTGCTGGCGGTGGAGCGTCATCTGCACCGCTATGAGACAGAGTTGGCGATCCAGATTTTCGGCCCGGACGGCAGCATGGTGTTCCGCACGCTGAACAGTCCGGTTGATGCCCTCTCCAGGCTGAACGAAGGTTTCGAGGATCGGGTTCACGATGGTCAGCAGTGGCGGACCTACAGCTACACCCATCCGCGCCAGTTGGTCAAAGTCGAGTTGGCGGAGAATTACCGCAACCGGCAGCGGGTCAGCCAGAGTATGGCCCAGGCTGCGATGTTGCCCCTGCTGGCGGCGCTGCCGGTGATGGGGTTGTTGATCTGGACAGGGCTGGGGCGGGGCCTGGCGCCCCTGAGCAAGTTGGCGGAGAGCGTTGCTGAGCGGGTCCCTGACAGTTTGCACCCGTTTGATCCCCAGCGTGCACCCAGCGAAGTGAAACCCCTGATCGGGGCGTTGAATGGATTGCTTGAGCGGTTGAGTCAGGCCTTGGCCAAAGAGCGGGATTTCACCGCGGATGCCGCCCATGAATTGCGTACTCCGCTGGCAGCGATTCGTACCCAGGCTCAGGTTGCCATGCGGGCGAAGGAGGATGCGGTTCAGCATCATGCCCTTGGTCAGGTACTGGCCGGGGTTGATCGGGCCGCACATCTGATCGAGCAGTTGCTGGTTCTGGCCCGGCTGGATGGGGCGGAACAGCCATCTGACGCCCTGTGTACTGCGCCTTTGCGTGGCACGCTGATCGAGACACTGGCCGAGTTGGCACCCCAGGCGGATGCGAGACAGGTTCAACTTGAGCTAGAGGAGGGTGGCGAAATTCAGGTTCTGTGCAGTGAGGCCGAATTGACGATTCTCTGCCGCAATCTGGTTGAGAACGCTATCAAATACTCCCCTGCAGGCGGCCGGGTTGAGCTCGCGGTCGGGTCCGGTGGCGGTGGTGGCTGGTTGAGGGTGAAAGATTCCGGCCCCGGCATTACCGCCAGCGAACGCCAGCGGGTCTTCGATCGTTTCTATCGAAAAGTCGGCAGCGCTGAGCCGGGTAGCGGTTTGGGGTTAGCGATTGTGCAGAGCATATGCCGCCGCTGTGGGGCCACAATTCAACTGAGCGATGGGCATGGCCTGGAGGTCAGAGTGAGGTTCAAACTCGGCTGAGTAGTCCCGGATCGTCCCTGGGGTAACGCTGCAACCGCTGCTTTCGGAGTGGCTTTATGACGAACCACCCCGGGGATGAAGCCCGGTGTCAGACCATGGCATCAGATCCTTGTTCAGTCGTCATCATATCGTTCCACGTGCCGACTCGTCCGGGCCGTTATATCCTCCAAAAAGTCGGGACTAGCGTTGGGTTTCTGGTTGGTAGAAAACGGTTTGAGGAAAACCAGTGACGATGGCCAAGGCTTTTTAGCCCATGAGGCGGCTTGTCTGATTCCCGCTTAAATGGGTTCCGGTGTTGTCCGCTGCGGGTTCGGGTGGAATCTCGGGATCAATTTCCCTCAACACTTTAGCCGTCGGAGCTCTCACTACTATTGTCACTGTTGGGGTCTACCAGGGCGGGATAAATCCGTACCCTCTTAATCTGATTGTCAGCAATCTGCACCACCTCCACCGGGTGATCCGCCAGTTTGACTCCGGTGCCGGGGGTGGGGATATCCTCCAGATACTCCAGTAGCAGGCCGTTGAGAGTTTTCGGTCCGTCCACCGGGAAGGTCCAGTTCATGGTCCGGTTGAGCTCCCGCAGGTTGACGCTGCCATCTACCAGAAACGAGCCATCTTTCTGGGGATGAATGTCCGCCAACTGATTCGTCTGCGGTTGCAGATTGAGTTCGCCGACAATCTCTTCGAGCACGTCGTCAGTGGTGATGACGCCCCGGGTCTGGCCGTATTCATCGACGACCACCGCAATCCGCTGGGCCGTTTTCTGGAAGTTCAGCAGCTGAGTGGTCAGCGGTGTGCTCTCCGGCACAAAATAGGGTTCGCTCATATGCTTGACCAGGGCCTCCCGGTCAAACTCATCATGGCCGAGAATGCGGGCGATGGTGCGCAGATGTATTATCCCGACTATGTTGTCGAGCCCGCCCTGACAGACCGGCACCCGGGTATGGGGGGAGGTGGTGAGCTGCTCAACCACCAGATTCCAGTCGTCATCCAGGTCGATGGCTTCGATCTCTGCCCGGGGCACCATGCGATCTTCGACGCTGATCGCTTCCATATCCAGAATACGCAGCAGCATGGTCTGGTGGGAGCGGCGGATCTGTCCACCGGATTGGGAGACCACGGTGCGTAGCTCATCCCGGCTGAGATAATCTTCTCCCGGGTCTGTGGGCAGCAACCGGAGCAACCCGATAATACCGTTGGAGATGATATTGACTCCGCGTACCGCCGGATGCAGCAGCACCTGCAGGCCGCGCAAGGGGGTAGCGACGGCAAAGGAAATGCGCTCGGAATGCAGCACCGCAAGTGTCTTGGGCAGGACTTCGGCAAAGATCAGAATGAGCAGGGTCAGGACGATCGGCGCAATGGCGATGCCCA
Source organism: Gammaproteobacteria bacterium (assembly GCA_022014175.1). Classification (GTDB taxonomy): domain Bacteria; phylum Pseudomonadota; class Gammaproteobacteria; order Immundisolibacterales; family JAKLLR01; genus JAKLLR01. The sequence continues at coordinate 9,069 of JAKLLR010000067.1, forward strand.
GATCCCCCCAGCGCAATGCGACGAGGGTAACCACTGAGGAGGCGAAAATGTTGACGAAGTTGTTGCCCAGCAGGATCACGCCGATCAGCCGATCTGGCTCCTGCAGCAGCCGCTGGGCCTGCATGGCGCCCCGGTGGCCCTGGTCTGCCATGTGTTTCAGGCGATAGCGATTCAGCGCCATCATCGCGGTTTCTGAACTGGAGAAAAAGGCGGAACAAAGCAACAGCAGTAGCAGTAGCCCGAACGCTACGCCGAGAGAGATGTCATTCACTGCGGAACCTCGGTTCAGGAAGTAGATTGTCTTTCAGGCCAGGGATTAAGTGCCCCGGTTTTGCAGTCGAATTCGGTTCTTGATTAATGGACTCGGGGTTTGTTTCCGCCATGAGCGCGGCTTCTTTGAATTGCCCCAGGGCCGCCTCATTTTCACCCAGTTGCAGCAGCAGCTCCGCCAGCTGGTAACGGCCCTCCCGGGTTGAATTCAGGGCGATGCCCTGCTCCAGCAGGCTACGGGCCTTACCCCAGAGCTCCAGGTCGCGGCAGGCGATGGCTGTGGCCAGCAGCAGTTGCGGATCATCGGGATGATCCGGCAGCCAGCGCTCCAGACGGTGCAGTCGGGCAGTCGGCTCCTCGCTGGGCAGCGCGACCAGCGCCTCCAGCAGACGGCTGTCCCATGTCTGTTCGAGCCCGTTCAGCAGCAGCCGCTCAGCTCGCAGCCCCTGGTCGGCTTTGACCAGGGTGTTGCAGAATCCCAGCAGCAGCTCTGGCTCAGCCCGCCGGGTTTTGGGTAGGCTCTGCCAGTGGCCATCCGCCAGTTCTATGGATTGACCGAGCAGTGCGAGGTGACACTCCCGGGTCAGCGCCGCAGCCTCATCGGTCGGTAGTTTGGCGTACCGAACAAGGGCGGGCAGCAGGGTGAGCAGGCCATGCCAGTCACCCACCTGATAGCGAATTTTGGCTAGCAGCCGCAGTCCCCAGGGGTGTTTTGGGGTGGTGTGGACGATCTGCTGGGTAGTGGCCAGTGCCTGCTCAATTTCCCCGCTGCGGTACTGGGATTCCGCCTGAATCAGAGCCACTGCGACTTCCGCTTTGGGGTTGCTGCGACTGGCCCGGTTGAGGTGGTGGTTGCGTCGGTCGATATCCCCCTGCTCCTGGGCGGCCCAGGCTAACGCCAGGTGGTTCAGGAGAGGTACTTCTGAATCATTGAGGTGTTTGCCAAGGCGTTTTTCGGCTTGCGGCCACTGGCCTTCAAGCAGCAGGGTGACGCCGCGGGTGAGTTCGCTATGCGCGATGGACCGGCGTCTGCGACTCCGCCAGCCCCGCCAGCGGGGGCCGGCGCCAATGCCCCAGGTGATAAGTCGTGAGACTCCGTGCAGCAGCAAAAACAGCCCCGCAACTGCCAGCAGGGCGACGATCACCGAGGTCTCGATGCGCCAGTTGCCGTGGGCGATCATTAGATACCCGGGTTCGCCCTGCAGCAGCAGGCCGATGCCCGCGCCGAGAGCCAGTGCTACCAGCAGAATCAGCAACAGTTTCACGGCGAGTCCGACAGCGTTTCATCAGCGGCTGACCACTGCCGCCGCAGCTGGCGCAGGGCGGTGAGGGATCCGGAGATGTCGGGCGTGGCGCCGGCCAGTGGGGCGGAGCCCAGCTGCGAGAGGCTCTGAAGCACCGCTTGAGTCTCTGAGCGGCCGGTCAGGTAAATCTCGCTGATACCATTCCGCACCGCCTGCAGCTGTAGCCGGTAGGTGATTGCATCGCCCCGTACCAGTGCGGTTTCGGCGGTGACCAACCGCAGCTGCAGGGCCGTGGTGACCAGCTGCTGCTGGGTGGGTGACATCAGGGTGTTGATGGGCTCATCGGTGCGATGCACGGTTACAAAGCCGGAGAGGTCGCGCCAGACGCGTTGCCACCAGTGGCTGGCCGACTGATCGTCTGCCTGGCTGGGGTTGGGTGCGCCCGGCGCCGGGCTATAGCGGGGCAGATTTGGCAGTTGCTGGCGAATGCTCTCCAGTTGGCTGCTGATGCCCTGAATGTCCGTGGTTGGCAGCCCCTCCAGCAGTAGCTTCTCCCGGGCCAGTTCGTGGCGAACGCTGCGCAGCCCCGGGTGGGCCAGCCGTGCCAGCGCCTCGTCCGCCAGTGTCAGGGCCCGGGCGGCGCGGGCAGGGTCCCGCTCCAGCTGCAGGATCCGGTTGGCCAGAACCAGCAGATATTGTGCTTCTGAGAGCTGCCAGTCGTCCTGACTGGAGCCGAGATAGGCCCGGGTCAGCTCGAAGGTGCGTTGCAGAGCGAGGTTCTGTTCGGTGATCGCCTCAATCTGATGGGCCGCATCGGCGACGGCCTGTTGCAACGTATTCTGCGCGGATTTCAGTGTGCCCACCTCACTGGCGAGTTGACCCTGCTGGCGAATCAGGGTCTGTTCCAGCGTCGCCTGTCTCTCCTGCAGCGGTTTGATCAGGCCGAACCAGGTCAATGCGCCAGCGCATCCCAGAACCAGGAGTAGCAGGGCGAACAGGGCGGTTAACAGACGACCACGATTGGGCGGGCTTGAGGGGTGAGGGGTGTCGGTTGAGTTGCTGCGATCAGCCGGTGGCTCCTCAGGGACGGAGGAGTCTGCGTCGGTTTGCTCCGGTTTCGGGTCAGCGTCTGACTCTGTCATCTGTCGAGCTCGGTTAATGTAGCGACAATTCGGCCATTATAGTTCTATAGTTCAGGCGTTGTGTTTGCGGATCTGATTGAGAGTTTTCCGGTGCGGGTTGCTTTGTTTCACCTTACAGGTTTGTCGTTACTGCTGCTGCCGTTACTGGCCGGGGCGGAGCGACTCAGTGTGG
>JAKLLR010000151.1 GCA_022014175.1 Gammaproteobacteria bacterium
TTACCGTGGCAGACTGCTCCACCCTGCTAACGGCGGGGGCCAGCGCCACCGGTTTGTGGTGGATTGAGGGGGACTGTGACATGAATGGTGGCACGGTGGGCTCCCGCAGCGATCCAGTGATTATTGTTACCGAGGGTGATCTGCGCTTTGCCGGCGGGGTGCACGTCTGGGGCCTGGTCTACGGTTTGGACCGGCCCTACGGCACCAATACCTTCCAGAATGCAGGTACGGTCTATATGCATGGTGCGCTGGTTTTCGAAGGCAACATGAATAACAGTGGCGGCACCTTCAACGCCATGTATGACCCCACAGTGTTTGATGCCCTATTTACCAGCGACACCTTTAACCGATTTGGCGCGATATCCGGCAGCTGGTTCGACGCTCTCTGATCGTCACCACTCAGTGAGGTAGTTATGATGAACATGCAGTTTCCTGTTACCCGGCAACGGGGCTTCAGCCTGATTGAAGTGATGATTTCCGCCCTGATTATCAGCGTGGGGCTGCTGGCCCTGGCCAAGTTCCAGGGCGATCTGCTCCGCAGCGGATCCGATGCAAAGGCCCGTAGTCTGGCCCTGGCTCTGGCCCAGGAGAAGATGGATGACCTGCGGGATTTCCAGGCCCTGGATGATGGCGGCGCCACCTGGACGGCCACCTACACAGGTGACATGTTCTTCAGCTGGATCGCCTCCCACGAGGGCGGTCGACTCGACCCCACCACTGCCTACAGCGCGGCACTGGAGTCTGGCGGAGTACAGTTCACCCGGGACTGGGTGGTCTCGCCCCAGACCCTGACCGGCACGGCCACCACCATCGACTACAACGTGGTGGACATCACCGTGGCCTGGCAGCAGCTCTCTGACGATAACGCCAACGCTGAAGAGCAGAGCGTAACCCTGCGCGGTATCATCGCCGCGCTCGATCCAAAGAATACGGCGGCGGCTTCGTCCACGCCCAATGCTGTTCCCCCCGGGCCTGACATCGTCTTCAACCCCGGTGCCGCGCCGGAGATTATCGCGATTCCGGTGGATGTAGGCGAAGGTCTTAAGAAGGAGACCAGCAAGCCACTGCCGGATGTGGACGTCAACTCAGGCTCCAATATTGTGGATTTCAATGTCATCACCTGGGTCACCACCGGCGGTAACAACGTTATCAAGCGCAAGGAGGAGTTCCGCACCATCAACTGTGAGTGCCAAATCGCCAGCAGCGGTCTGGCCTATGCCCCGGCCCGGGTCGAGTTCGATTCGGATTTCGGTGGGGTGGTGGATGTTCCCGGGGCCGCAGCGACAAAATTGCGGGGGGAGAGTGACAACGGTTCGCAGCCCGATGTCTGTGATATTTGCTGCCGCGATCACCACGATAATCCGGCGGACCTGAACGATCCGAACAACCTTTATGATCCCTTCAATACCGGATCGGCTCACGCTCACTACGAAATCGGCAGCGCCTCTGCGGCAACCGTACCGAACGCGGATTACGATGAAGTCTGCCGGATGAAGAAGGTAGAGGGAATCTGGCGGGTCTTCTGGGACTGGAACCAGATCGACCATAACGTGCTGCCCTATAACTACCTGATTGACGGTGCCAGTACGCAGACGGATTATAAAAACTACGTCTCCGAGCTGATGAGCGCAGACGTTAAAACAAAAGATGGCACGACCACCACGGCGCCGGACAAGATCACCTGGCTGCCGAGTCGGGATGTCACCCTGCCAGCGGGCGGGTCGATCCCCCTGCTGGGCCGCACCCTCTTCATCGATTACATGACTGCCACCCATCTCAGCCATGTCACCAGCCTGATCAGCAACACCCCCAGCAGTTTTCTGGTGGATGTGCCGTTTTACGAGGTTAATCTGACCAAGCTGTCGGAGTGGGATGCCCTGGATTATCCAACCACCCTCTCGGATAACCTGGACCCCTGCCCAGCAGCTAATATGACCGGGGAGATCGCCTGTGTCACCAACGAGGACGTGGAGGACGAAGGCCCCTCGGAGAACAACTACAGTCGTGGCCTGATCGTGGCGGGCGACACGGATGGGGCACGTACGATAGCCTCCTCCGTCAACCGGGGTAACAGTGGTATTACCGGCACCCCAGCGGTGACGCCATCCACCGGCACGGTGACAGATTCGATTGTGGCGACGGTGGACTCCAGTTTGATTCTGGCCGCTGCCAGTGGCCAGATCACCTTCTGTAGCGGGATGAGTAACCCTGAGAAAAACACGGTTTACGATGCGTTGACCTCAGCCGGGATAACCTGGGACTTTGGTGCCTGTACGGTGTTCCCCAAGGCAGGTAACTCTGGCTCCTATAGCTGTAACAATATCCTGGGTGGCATACCGATTACGGTGACCCCCGGAACAGATCCGGTCTACACGATTACACCCTCCAGCGCGGCGGTGACGGTGCCCGCGACCGGCGTTAACTTCCAGCTCTGCATCGTGCCCTGATTGACCGGGTAACGGGTTGCGCTCTAAACCATGGGCCGGCGTTTCGCCGGCCCTTTTGTTTGATTGATTGGGTCTGCCGTTGTCGCTTCCAGCCCTCCCCTGTTAAGGTATCCGCTTTTCCGCTTTTCCGCTATGGGTGTTTAGGCTGTGTTGAAAGCCAGATTGCTGCTGTTGTTCGTGCTGTTTTTTGCTCTGCCGGTCTTGGCCGAAAGCCGTTATGTGGTTGATGAATTCAAGATCACGGTGCGCACTGGCGAAGGCACGCAATTCGGCATCATCTCCATGCTCAGGAGTGGTGACAAGGTCGAAGTGGTTTCGCGCAACGCCGACAGCGGCTGGTCCAGAGTGCGGCTGGCCTCAGGCAAGGAGGGGTACGCCCTCTCTCAGTATCTGCAACGCACCCCGACTGCGGCCAAGCGGCTGGCGGTGGTGGAGGCGGAGTTGGCCCGGCTCCGTAGCCGCAGTGGCGAGGTTGAAGCTGAGCTGAATACCAAGAGTGACACGCTGCAGCAGACGACTGCGGCCCGGGAG
>JAKLLR010000068.1 GCA_022014175.1 Gammaproteobacteria bacterium
GCCATGAAGATCGCCCGCTCTTTAGCCATCTCTTCTGGCTTTTTCTTACCCATGGCCCGGCGCAACATGTCCGCCTGGCCCAGGCTGTACCCGGCCAGAACCTGGGCGATCTGCATCACCTGCTCCTGGTAGACGATGACCCCGTAGGTGGGCCGCAGAATCTCATCCAGATCCGGATGCAGGGTGTCGACCTTCGCCCGGCCATGTTTACGATTAATAAAGTCATCCACCATGCCGGACTGCAGCGGACCGGGGCGAAACAGCGCAACCAGCGCGACCACATCATCAAAACAGTCCGGCTGTAACCTCTCCACCAGATCTGTCATGCCTCGGGACTCAAGCTGGAAGATACCCGTGGTCTCGCAGCGCTTGAGCAGGTCGAAGGTGGCACTGTCATCCATCGGAATGGCGTTGATGGAGAAATCAGACCGGTTCGGATCCAGCACCCGCACCGCCTTGACCGCGAGATCAATTATCGTCAGGGTCCGCAGGCCAAGGAAGTCGAACTTGACCAGACCGACGGCCTCAACATCATCCTTATCAAACTGGGTGACCATGCCTTCACCCCCCTGCTCTCTGTAGAGGGGGGTGAAATCTGTCAACACTGATGGCGAAATGACCACTCCACCGGCGTGTCGCCCGGCGTTACGGGCGAGCCCCTCCAGCTGACGACCCAGGTCGATCAACTCCCGGGCTTCGTCATCACTGTCGTAGAGTTGGCGGAACTCCTCGGCCTGTTCCAGCGCCTTATCCAGCGTCATGCCGATCTCAAACGGCACCAGTTTGGCAATACGATCCACCTGGCCGTAAGGCAGGCTTAGCACTCGCCCCACATCTCGCACCACTGCCCGGGCCGCCATGCTGCCGTAGGTGATGATCTGGGAGACCCGGTCACGGCCATAATGATTGGCCACGTAGTCGATGACTCTGTCCCGGCCATCCATACAGAAATCGATGTCGAAATCCGGCATCGAGACCCGCTCAGGGTTGAGGAAACGCTCGAACAGCAGGTCGTGTTCAATCGGATCAACCTCGGTAATCCTCAAGGCATAAGCCACCAGGGAGCCGGCACCAGAACCCCGGCCGGGACCAACTGGCACATCATTTTCCCGAGCCCACCGGATAAAATCCGAGACAATCAGAAAATAACCCGAAAAACCCATGTTCTTGATAGTTTCAAGTTCCGACGCGAGTCGCTGGTGGTAAGCCCGGGCATCGGGCTCGGCAAAGGCTGGCCGGTGCTGCTCGAGCCAGGTTAGGCGAAGCTTTAGCCCTTGCTCCGCCTGGGCCTGGATATAGGCCTCTTCGCTCTGCCCCTCCGGCAGCGGAAAGGCGGGCAGAAAGTTCTCTCCGAGTCGCACGGTGAGACTACAACGACGGGCAATCTCAACCGTATTCTCAAGCGCCGCAGGCAGATCGGAAAAGAGGGCCGACATCTCCTCCGCGGACCGCAGATACTGCTGCTTCGTATAATTTCTCGGTCGCCGGGGATCACCCAGGGTTCGCCCCTCCTGGATGCAGACCCGAGCCTCGTGGGCTTCGAAATCACCCTCGTCCAGAAAACGGACCGGATTGGTCGCCACCACCGGGGTGTCTGTGGAGATCGCCAACTCGACCGCGGCGGCCAGACAGGCCTCTTCCCGGGGCCGCCCGGTGCGACTGATCTCAAGGTAGAAGCGATCCGGAAACAGCCGACGCCAGCTGTCGAGCACCGCCACAGATCGCTCGGCTTCCGCCGTTGGCAACAGCCCCAGCGGACCGTCACAACCACCGGAGAGGCAGATCAGCCCATCGGTCACATCGTTTAACCAGGCCTGCTCAATCCGGGCCTGGCCCTGATGTTTACCCTCCAGATGCGCCCGAGTGACGAGATTGGTGAGGTTGCGATAACCCTGCTCGTTCTGGGTCAGCAGCAGGATTCGCCCCCCCGGGCTTCGATCACTGGGCATCACCGCCAGATCGACCCCGATCAACGGCTTAACCCCCTGCTGCTGTGTCGCCCGGTAGAACTTGACCATGGCAAACAGGTTCGCCAGATCGGTCATGGCCACCGCAGGCATGTCCAACTCCGCCACCCGCTGGGCCAGGGGTTTCACCCGCACCAGACTATCCACCAGGGAGTACTCCGTGTGCAGATTCAGGTGTACGAAGTTTGGGCTACCACTCATAAAAGATCAGAAAATCACGCACTCAAAGGGTCCGATACCGAGCAACCCGGACCGGCAATTATGGGTGAATCCAGTTGCCGGATCGACCCCTGTTACAGCTCTGGATTCACGCCTTCAGAAACAGCGCAATCGACTCCACATGCCCCGTCTGGGGAAACATATCCAGCACCCCGACCGCTTCCAGCAGGTACCCCTGTGACGACACCAGTTCCTTGGTATCACGCGCCAGGGTGGCGGCGTCGCAGGAGACATAAACCACCCGCTCCGGGCCAAGTCTGGCCATCAACTGGCAGATCTCCAGAGCACCGCTCCTGGGTGGGTCCAACAACAATTTATCAACCCGGCCCCAGCCTGCAATCTCATCACGCTCAAGCTGAAACAGATCTGTTTTCAGGAAGCTGCAACGGCCACCCAATCCGTTCGCACCCGCGTTTTTCTCCGCCTGGGCCAAGGTTTCGGGCAGATCCTCCACCCCCACGACCTCGGCACCGAGCCGGGCGATGGGCAAGGTGAAGTTACCGATTCCGCAGAACAGATCAAAAATACGCTCACCCTGGGCGGGTTGCAGCAACGCCATCGCCTGGGAGACCAACTTCTGGTTCACCACCGGGTTGGTCTGGACAAAATTCCCGGGGCTGAAGTGCAGGGTCAGGTCGAACTCTGGCAGGGGGTAGTGCAGATCCGCCTCCTCACCCAGGGGCACCAGCAATTGCCGTCCGAGCCGCAGGTAGATCACCACCTTCGACTTCTCCGCAAATTCCCGCAACCGCGCCCTATCCGCTTCACCGAGAGGTGTCAGATGCTGCACAACCACTGCAGCATCGGTATCTGTGACCATAGCCTCAACCGACACCACTTTGCAGCGGACGGAGAGGGTCTGGAGCACCTTCTGCAGCGCCGGTATCAACCCGGAGAGACAGGGGTCCAGAATGTCACAGCCTGCAATTCCGGCAATCCGATGGTGACCCCGGGCGCGGAAACCCATCACCACCTTCGCACCCTTCTCAACCGCAACCACACCGAAGCGGGCACGACTGCGGTAGCTCCACTGGGGTCCGGAAACCGGCGGTAGCATCCGCGCGGGCTGAACGCCCCCAATGCGGTCCAGCTTATCCCGCAGTATCCGCGCCCGGGCGGGCAGCTGATGTTCGCTCTCCAGATGCTGCAACGCGCACCCCCCGCACTCATCCACATAGGGGCAACGGGGTTCTACTCGATGGGGCGAGGGCTCCAGAACCTCTTCGACCCGGGCACGATCAAATCGCCGCTTGCGCCGAGTGTAACGGGCACGGACCAACTCACCTGGCAGAGCCTGTTCAATAAACAGCGCTTTACCGTTGATACGGGCGACCGCGACTCCGTCATCCGCCAGGCTATCGACTCTTATGGTGACCAATTCCGAATCCGAATCCGGACTCGGTGAAGGGGGGATATCTGAACTATTCATAAAAGGGGAATCCAGGGCGTATCAGGGTGAAATCGGGGGCAATCAACTTGATCATCCAGTCGAACTGGTTGACATCTTCAGAGCTAAAACACCCCGCTGGAGAGGTAACGATCACCCCGATCACAGACAATGGTCACAATGGTCGCATGAGTGACCTCTGCGGAGAGTTGCAATGCCGCAGCCAGGGCGCCGCCGGATGAAACCCCGGCAAATATCCCCTCCCGGGCCGCCAGTGCCCGGGTGGTCTCCTCCGCAAGGGTTTGGGAGACATCAATAATCCGGTCAACCCGACTGGCGTCATAAATCGCAGGCAGATAGGCCTCGGGCCAGCGGCGGATACCCGCAATTTTGGAGCCCTCTTCAGGCTGCACACCGACGATCTGAACCGCTGGATTCATCTCTTTCAGATAGCGGGAGGTCCCCATAATGGTGCCAGTGGTGCCCATGGAGCTGACGAAATGGGTGATCTCCCCGCCGGTATCCCGCCAGATCTCAGGCCCAGTGCCCTCGTAATGGGCCCGGGGGTTATCCGGGTTGCCGAACTGGTTCAACACCTGACCCTCCCCGCGAGCCTCCATCTCCCGGGCCAGATCAATAGCGGCCTCCATGCCTCCCTGCTCAGACACCAGAATAATCTCTGCGCCGAACGCACGCATCGCACCGCGCCGCTCCTCGGTCATGTTGTCCGGCATGATCAGGGTCATGGGATAACCACGAATCGCGGCGGCCATCGCCAGAGCGATACCGGTGTTGCCGCTGGTGGGCTCAATCAGCCGGTCACCGGGCTTGATCTCACCCCGAGCCTCCGCATGCTGAATCATGCTGAGGGCCGGGCGATCCTTCACCGAACCCGCCGGGTTATTACCCTCCAGTTTTGCCAGCAGAATATTACTGCTGTTGCCAGGCAGCCGCTGCAGGCGGACCAGCGGGGTATTGCCGATAAAGGCCTCAATCGTGGGGTAATCCATGGAAATTTCGCTGTCAGTCAACCGGCCTGCTCGAGTACGACAAAGGCGATGGCACAGCCCGCGTCGTCACTGATACTCAGGTGATGAGCTATGATCGCATACTCCTGCAACAACGCCTCAGCGCGGCCGCTGAAACAGAGGGTCGGACGCTGGTTACGGCGCCGCCGTACACAGATGTCTTTCAGGCGGAGCCCCTGGGTCAGACCCGTTCCAAGAGCCTTAAGCGCAGCCTCTTTGGCCGCAAAACGACGCGCTAAAAATGCGGCAGCGTCTGGAGCCCCCTGGAAATCCGCCAGCTCCTCCGGGCCCAGCAAACGGTTTGGCAGGCGCTCGCCAAAGCGCTCCAGGTTGGCTGCCAACCGTTGGATCGAGACGATATCGGTGCCGATACCAAAGATCATGGTTGGGGGATCGCTTCGACCTGCATGGCGACTTTCATCTCTCGCACAGACTCAACCAGCCCGACCATCACCGCCCGGGCGATGATGGCATGCCCGATATTCAGTTCAGCCACCCCGGGAATGGCGGCCACAGAAGCGACATTCTCAACTGTCAAACCATGCCCGGCGTTGACCTGCAACCCCAACCCCTGCCCCTGAACCACGGCCCGCCGTAGCCGAGACAACTCGACCTCAACAGCGCTGCTCTCGCGCAGCTCTGCATAACGCCCGGTGTGTAGCTCGACGACCTGCACGCCAGCGGCAGCCGCAGCCCTGATCTGATCAGGCTCCGGATCAATAAAGAGCGCGGGTCGAATTCCCTCAGATCTCAGCTCTCCACAGATCCCGGTGATTGCGGCCAGCTGCCCGGCGACATCCAGCCCACCCTCTGTAGTCAGCTCCTGCCGTTTCTCCGGCACCAGACAGACATCCTCGGGTTTCAGCGCGCAGGCAATCCGCAGCATCTCGGTAGTGGCCGCCATCTCCATGTTCATCCGCACCCCCGGCATCTGGCAGAGCCGCCGGGCATCCTCATCCTGAATATGACGCCGATCCTCCCGCAGGTGAAAGGTGATGTAGTCCGCCCCGCCGGATCGGGCCAGACTGGCCGCCTCCAGCAGATCCGGATAGGTGGTTCCCCGGGCCTGACGAACCGTGGCGACATGATCAATATTAACGCCGAGCAACACCCTGGCTCTCTCCCTGTCTGTCATGGGCCCGCTGAACGCTTCAGATCGCGCCAGATCGCCCGGCTACGCAGCGGACGCTCCCCCAGATGCTGCCGCAATACCCAGCGCATCAGCCCCTTGGCCTCAGCCAGTATTTCTGGCGACTCCAGAGACTCCGCCTGGAGTGCCATCAGAGCCTCCCCGGATATTTTCAGGCCATGCTCCTGACTCAGGCCAGGACCCGATTCAGGCTGATAACGATATAGCTGGCCGCTCTGCAGCGGCGAGCCGGTCGTATCTCTGTCGAGCACTAGCCCGACGCCAAGTTCATCCAGCAACCGTTTCTCAAACACCCGCATCACCGGTTCGATGGGAGTGCCGTTTTCGAGTTGCTTGATCGCGCTGACGTAATGGCCGTAAACCGCCGCGGCCGGATCCTCTCGCGGCAGCAGTCGCATGATCAATTCATTCAGATAGTAACCGCTCAACAGGGCATCACCCCGCAAACCCCAGGGCGCCCCGGTGGCCTCGATCTCAGTCACTGTTTTTAACTCACCACGTCCCCGCCAGCTCAACAACAGGGGCTGAAACGGCTGCAACAGTGGGCGCATGCGGGAGCGGGCCGCCCTGGCCCCCCGGGCGATCGCGCCGAGCCGACCCTGCTCCCGGGTAAACAGCTCAACCAGCAGGCTGGTATCACCATAGGCGCGGGTATGTATCACCACCCCGGGCTGGAGCTGCGTTGTCATCAGGTTTCAGACGCTCTGAAGGTTGAGGATCACTCCTCAACGTATCCGAACTGCTTCAAGGCCAGGCTGTCGTCGCGCCAGCCTGGCCGCACTTTGACCCAGGTCTCCAGATGAACCGGACGATCCAGCAACACCTCCAGAGCCGCCCTGGCCTGCTCCCCCACCTGTTTCAGACGACGACCACCCTGTCCGATCACGATCCCTTTCTGACTCTCTCGCTCAACCCAGATCATGGCGTGAATACGGGTCTGTGAACCGGTCTCCCGAAACTGCTCAATCGCCACGCTACAGGCGTAAGGCAACTCATCACCCAGCGAGCGCATCAGCTTCTCGCGAACGATCTCTGCTGCCAGAAACTGTTCAGAGCGATCCGTCACCTGACCTTCCGGAAACAGGGGCGGCGAGACCGGCAAACGGCTAATGACCTCCTCTGCCAGGGCATCGACGTTAATCCCGGTGCGGGCCGATACCGGAATGATCGCGGCAAACGGATAGCGCTGGGAGTGCTCCGCTAGTCGCGGCAGCAAATCCGCTTTGTGTGACACCAGATCAACCTTATTAACCGCCAGAATGACCGGCAGAGCCAACTCCCCGATCCGCGCAAGGATTCGATCCTCATGGGCTGTCCAGTGATTGTGCTGAATCACCAGAATCACCACATCTACATCCGCCATCGCGGCCAGCGCTGTGCGATTCATCTGCCTGTTAATTGCGTGCCGTTCCGCTTTATGAATGCCCGGGGTATCCACAAATATAGCCTGGTCTGAACCTCGCTGGCAGATACCCAGAATACGATGACGGGTGGTCTGGGGCTTACGGGAGGTGATGGCGATTTTCTGCCCAAGCAGACGGTTCAACAGCGTCGACTTGCCGACATTAGGCCGTCCAATCAGCGCGGCCAAACCGCAGCGTGGCGCCTGGCTCGACTGTTCACTCACTGAATTTTTTCCAGCACTGCGGCCGCTGCGATTTGCTCCGCCCTGCGGCGACTGCTACCGCTGGCCTGCAGCGCAGACTCCAGGCCGTCAGCAAAACAGGCGACCCTGAAAACCTGATCCGGTGACTCCCCGACTACATCCAGCAATTCATACACCGGCAACGGCAACCCCCGCGCCTGCAGTAACTCCTGAAGACAGGTCTTGGGGTCCTTTCCCGGCAGGCTCGGGTCCAGCCCAGCCACTCTGGCGGTGAAGAGGTTTTCGACCAGCACCCGTGCCGGGGCCATACCGCCATCCTGATAGACCGCGCAGATGATCGCTTCGAGGACATCCGACAAAATGGAATCACGCTGATGGCCACCACTCTTCAACTCCCCTGGACCCAGGTGGAGATAGGCGCCCAGATCCAGCTCTCTGGCGATCGCTGCCAGAGTCTCCCGTTTGACCAGTGACGCACGCAGACGGGTCAGCTGGCCCTCGGATGCCTCAGGAAACGCCTCAAACAGTAACTCTCCAACCAGGAAGCCGAGCAGTGCATCCCCGAGAAATTCGAGGCGCTCGTAATTGGCAGAACCGACGCTGCGGTGAGTCAGCGCCTGCCGCAGTCGTGCCGGCTCGGCAAAATCATAGTGCAGTGCGCTCAGAAGCCTGCTGGTCTCTCTAGGGGTCTCTATTGGGGGTCAACCAGGATATAGTCATCAAAGGCTAGAGCGGCAGTAATATTGCCGTAGAGGGGGGTCCGATATTCGTAGGTGAGGGCGATTTTGCGCTTTTTAGTCTCTTTGTCAAAAGTGATAAAGAGATACTCTTTTTTTATCCCGTTAACCATGTCGATATCAAAACGGCGCTCCAGCATCCGCCAAATTGTCGCTTTCGGTGCTTTACCAATTCCGACTTCATCCACCAGGCTGTTGAGGGCCTTTTTGGCCTTAAAGTTTTCGTAATAACCAGGGTAGATTTTCATCCCGGTTACAACAAAAAAGGAGACCACAATAATCACGATGAGCAGGCTCATGATCGTCATGCCCCGCTGCCGCCCCGGTATTGATCTTAGAATCATAATTTACCGCTCCCTGTCGTTCTGAGTCGTCCGCCCGCTCTAACTTCACCCGCTACGTCTAGCCTAATTAATCATCTGCCCGATACGTCCCCACTTCACCCGGGTCGCGCTGCTATCCCAGTTCATCCAGATCATAAACGCTTTGCCGACCAGATTCTCTGCCGGCACGAACCCCCAGACCCGGCTGTCTTTACTGTTATCCCGATTGTCGCCCATCACAAAATAGTGCCCTTCCGGCACCACGCTCTCAAACCGTCGGATGCCCCGATCACTATAGGTCTGAACCCGGTGCCCACCGGCACCGAAGTTTTCCACAAAGCGGTTGATTCCGAAAGGCTGGCCCTCATCAATGGCCTCATAAACAACCGGCTCACCATTGATATGCAGCTGCTTATTCACATAGGTGATACGGTCGCCGGGCAAACCAACAACTCTTTTAATATAGTCGATCTCCGGCTCTGGCGGGTAGCGGAACACCACCACATCCCCCCGTTGGGGCTGACCCAGAGAGAGTATCTCCCTGTTAAAGAGTGGAAAACGGATGCCGTAACTGAACTTATTAACGAGAATGAAATCCCCCACCTGCAGGGTTGGAATCATCGAACCGGAGGGAATTCTGAACGGCTCCGCCACAAAGGCACGCAGTACAAAAACCACCAGAATCACCGGGAAAAACGCCCTGGCGTACTCAACAACGAGCGGCTCTTTCTGTTCCGCATTCGATCCATCCCGCCCACGAACCAGGCGGTATACCCCGGAAATCACCCCGGTGATGACCAGTGCCACCAGCAGATAGGCCGAAAAGTCCCAGATCATCGCCTGTCGCTCCGATCAAGCACCGCCATGAAGGCCTCCTGGGGTATCTCTACACTGCCCACCATCTTCATCCGCTTTTTCCCCGCTTTCTGTTTTTCCAGCAACTTGCGCTTGCGACTGACATCACCGCCATAACACTTGGCCGTGACATTTTTACGCAGCGCCTTGACGGTCGTTCGGGCGATGATCTTACTGCCCACCGCGGCCTGTATCGGAATATCAAACATCTGTCGTGGAATCAGCTCCTTCATCCGATCCACCAGATCCCGGCCCCGACTCAGCGACCGTTCACGATGCACAATCGCCGAGAGAGAATCCACCCGCTCACCCCCCACCATCATGTCAACCTTGACCATGTCCGCGGCTTCATACCGTTCAAAACTGTACTCAAAGGAGGCGTAGCCGCGACTGACGGATTTCAATCGATCAAAGAAGTCTGTCACCACTTCGCTCATCGGCAGCTCATACACTAGCGAGGCCTGGGATCCGACAAACTGCAGCTGCTTCTGCCGTCCCCGTTTCTCCTCACACAGGGTAATCACTGCGCCCAGATGACCCGGCGGCACCAGCACAGTGGCCATCAGAATCGGCTCTCGAATCTCCTCTATCACCGATGGGTCTGGTAATTTTGACGGATTGTCGATGTAGCTGATCGTTCCGTCTTTTTTCAGCAGCTGATAGCGGACCGTCGGCGCTGTGGTGATCAGATCAAGATCGTATTCCCGCTCCAGCCGCTCCTGCACAATCTCCATATGCAGCATGCCCAAAAACCCGCAGCGGAAGCCAAAGCCAAGCGCCGCGGAAGATTCCGGCTCGTACTGGAGTGATGCATCATTCAAACGCAGTTTTGCCAGCGCATCCCGCAGGGTTTCATAGTCGGTTGAATCCACCGGAAACAGACCCGCATAGACCTGGGGGTTAACCTGCCGGAATCCCGCCAGCGGCTCTGCGGCGGGATTCGCCTGACGGGTGATGGTATCTCCTACCGGGGCCGCATCAATCTCCTTGATGCCCGCCACCACAAATCCAACCTCACCACACTCCAGCGCCTTCACCGGAGTTTTTGCCGGGGTAAAAATCCCCAACTGATCAATCTGAAAATTCCGCTGGCGCGACATCACTGTCACCTTGTCGTTGACCCGCAAGGTGCCGTCGACCACCCGGACCAGGGAGACCACCCCGAGATAACTGTCAAACCAGGAGTCGATGATTAACGCCTTCAAGGGCGCATCCGGTTCCCCCTTCGGCGCGGGCACATCCCTGACGATCCGCTCCAGCAACTGCGGCACACCTGATCCGGTTTTAGCGCTAATCCGGCAGGCGTCACGGGCCTCAACACCAATAATCTCTTCGATCTCGTTCACCACCCGGTCCGGCTCAGCGGTGGGCAGATCAATTTTGTTCAGCACTGTCAGGACTTCCAGCCCCTGCTCGATCGCGGTATAGCAGTTGGCCACGCTCTGGGCCTCAACCCCTTGCGCCGCATCCACCACCAGCAGCGCCCCCTCACAGGCGGCCAGAGAGCGAGACACCTCATAAGAGAAATCAACATGCCCCGGTGTATCGATAAAATTGAGCAGGTAGGTTTCGCCATCCTCCGCCTTGTACCGAAGCGTAACGCTCTGGGCCTTGATCGTGATGCCCCGCTCACGCTCGAGATCCATTGAATCCAGCACCTGGGCTTTCATCTCCCGCTCAGCCAGGCCGGAGCAGAGCTGGATGAGGCGGTCGGAAAGAGTCGATTTACCGTGATCGATATGGGCGATGATCGAAAAATTGCGGATATGGGATTGATCCACGGCTCACCAGATGGGGGCTGCAAATAAAGAACAGGCCAGGGGTTTACCCCCCGGCCCGGGTCGTCTACAAATCGCGTCAAAGTGTACCCCAGATCAGCGATCCGGACGCTTCAAATCACTCCGCGGCGGGCACCTTCAACGCCAGGAAAACCGGCCCGCCCTGACGCCGCACCAGTACCGGAACCGCCTCACCTGTCGGCAGTGCTCCGACCAGATCGACGTACTGCGCCAGGGATGCGACGTTCTGATTATTGATGGAAACGATCACGTCACCCCGCAGGATACCGGCGCTCTGCCCGGCACCTTCAGCGACCTGACGCACCACCACGCCTGAGGCAATCCCCAGGCGGCTCGCCAGCCGGGGCTCCAACTCATCCACCACCAGCCCCAGACGGTCCTGTTGCGGCACCTTGGGGGTTGATGGGGTGGCATCGCCATCTTCCGGCAACGCCGCAATAGCCACTCTGAGGGTCTTGCGGCGCCCCTCTCGCAAAACCTTAAGAGGCTGATCAGAGCCGATTGGGCTCTGCCCCACCAGTGGCGGCAGGTCGCTTGAGCGGACAATGTCATAGTCGCCATACTTGAGAATGATGTCACCGGCCCTGACCCCGGCCCCCTCTGCGGGGCTATCCGGCACCACTTCGGCAACCAGCGCACCCTGGGGTTGCTCCATACCAAATGATTCCGCCAACTCCCGGGTGACGTCCTGAATCAAGACCCCGAGCCAGCCGCGAGTCACATGCCCGTCA
>JAKLLR010000069.1 GCA_022014175.1 Gammaproteobacteria bacterium
AATTTGCGATAACGGCCGGTATGCAGGATCTGCAACAGGATCCGACTGCCATGTTGATGAACCGCATCAACGATCTCACGGTGCCCGGGAATATCATCAGCAGAATCAAATCGCGGCCCGTCCTGCCCCAGACAACCATCATGATTCGGTGAAAAGCCGCCCGTCACAATCAGCCCCACGCCCCCTTTGGCACGCTCACCGTAAAAAGCGGCCAGCCGTTCAAAACCGTTGGGCTCCTCCTCCAGCCGGGTGTGCATGGAGCCCATCATCAACCGATTTTTCAACCGGAGCGGACCCAGTTTCAACGGGCTAAACAGCTGGGGATAATCTGCGACAGTCCCTGAATTCAATTAACAAAATCCTTTATATAATTACTTTATCTTATTGTTTTAAAAACACTTTGAGTGTTCAGTTCCGAAGGTCTCCGGGAATCCACCCAGGGTCATGCAAAACACCCCTTTTTTACCTGGAGCAAGCTCTTCCACTGTCCAGGTCACCGGCGGCATATCGGCCTGGGCCAGATAACTGCTGGTAAACACTTCGTTACGATGCCCACAGGGGTCACGGAAGTAGATGGTCAAACCCCGGGTGATGCCATGACGATCCGGCCCCGCTTCAATCGGCACGCCGTTCAGACCCAGGATATCTCCCGCATCGATAATGTCCGACTTGCTCTCCAGCCAGTAGGTGAAATGGCTCATGGTGTTGTCTTCCGGCGCATTCAGGAAGGCAATATCGTGGGCAGTGCTGGTGCGGAACAGAAAAGCACCGACCATAGTCTCCCCATCTGGCCCCATCACCTGCTCACTGAGGTGAAAACCGAGAATTTCCCGGAAAATCCGGATGTTCTCCCGCACATCCAGGCCGCCGAGCAGGACATGATCCAGATGGGTCGGAAAGATCCCCACCTTCTCCTTCGGCCAAGGGTCGGGGTTCAGATGACCCACCTCACGACCCGGCTGCTCCATGTAATCGTAAAGCTCAATCAGCTGACCGGTGGGCAGGCGAAAACGAACCGCCTCACCCTTCTTGTACTGGCTGCCCGCGGGCAAGCGTTCAACAGCAAGGCCATCGGCCTTCAACGCCGCCTCGTACTGATTTAAATCCTCCGCAGACTCCACCTTGAACGCCGCGTAAGCCATGCCTGCCTCATCGTGCTTACGCAAAATCAGGCTGTGGTGGTCATACTCATCAAAGCAGCGCAGGTAGACCCGATCGCCCTGGCGATCCATCTCCCGCAGTCCGATAATTTTGGTGTAGTGATCCAGTGTCTTGTCCAGATCGGTCACACACACCTCAAGATGCCCTAGTCGCAATACTCCCATGTGTCTCTTCTCCTCTGTTGTTTTTCAGCCGGCTTTCACTCAATAGCAATCAGCATTGTAAACCGTAAAATTCCTGCTGCTGCCCACCGGAATCAGGGCCGGGGACAAAAAAACCCGGCACCGCCGGAGCTCATTATCCGTTGAACGAAGCGGTTCGATCTCGTTGTAACCGCCTCGACCAACCGTACCAAACAGCCCTGAAAACAGAGCCACCTGCACAAAACCCGGTATCAACGCCAGGAGTAACTAAACGCAATCGCATCCTGCTTGGCGGTCACCCGCACCGCCCCAACCAATGGGCCCGCAGGCAATGTCTGGCTATTTCGCAATACGTGCACAAAGGCCAGGGTGATCTCATCACCGCTCTTGCGTGTGTAGGTGAAACCCGCCATCAGGTGCTTCTCGGCAATGGGCCCAGATATCGTATTTAACGGCAAGCTGCGAGCGGGTATCTGGTTTTTGCCATAATTGGCCCCGGCCCGCCAGGTCCAGCGATCACTCCGCTCATGCACGACCCCAAGTTTGAATATGTGCTGGTTATTCCAGCCAAACCCCGGCCCATCATCGGCCCCCAAAAGCCCTGTGGCCAGACCTACCCCCGGGTTACCAAATGCGTTGGTGTCTTCGTACATCACTTTCATCCAGTCCGGGCTGAGTTTGGTTTTGGGGGTCATATCAAACGCGGCGCCGACGTTCATAATCGCGGGCAGATCGAGTCGCCCCTGCTCCGGTAGCAACTCCGCATAGTGGGGGAACCGCTCCATCTTCACCTTAGTGGAGTACGCCACGCCGAGGGTCATTCGTGGCAGAACCTGACCCAACCAGCCCAGCCGAAAACCAACGCCAAATGACTCATCAAAACCATTATTGGTCAGCTGAGTTGAGGGGGTGTTTGGCACACCCGGGCAACCGCCACCCGCCTGAGCGGTTGGCGTAAAACACTGAAATGCATTCAGGCCACGCAGGCTCAGCTGTTGATAGGTCAACAGCGGGGTAAATCCAATGCTGTGCTTCGGATGAAAACGCCAGGAGAGGGTTGGCGCTACAACCGTATTCAGAATATGGATGGCTACATCGTCATCAGGGTCACCGGTAAACAGATTGTCTTTAAATCGGCTGCCAAACCCACCACTACCGTACAGGGCGACACCCCACGCCAGATCTGGGGTGATATGCCGAACAAAGCTAAAGTCCGGCATCGGAAAGAATTTTTCGGAGCTGGACCAGCTATTGGTACCCACCGTGGAGCGGACCCGAGGATTAAAAACCATCAATCCAAGATCAAACCCATCGGCTACTTCAACCAATCCAGCGGGGTTGTTGACCACAACCAGACCGTCCTGGGGCAAGGCCGCGCCACCACCGCCCATGCCAACCGACCGGGCACCGTAACCGAACAGCAGAAATCCGTTGGTTGCGCTGGCCGGCAGTGCAACCAGCAGCATTGCCAGCAACAACGCTCCAGACAAACCTCGTATCTGCCAGGCTCTTTTAGTCATGCGCTTCTCCCCAATTATTGTTTTATTCGGCTCTTAACGGCCGTGAACTCAAAACTTCCAGGCGTAACTCACGTCGATAGATTCCGTAGTCTGCCCCAGATGAGCCTGCCCCAATGGCGTTGGCCCATTGACGTAGGCACCAAACCCGTGGGTATAGGCCACCGTAAATTCCTTACTATTAATATAGGTGTAAGTGAACCCCAGATGCAGATGCTGCTCGGCCACCGGAACAGACAGGAAATTCAGCAGATAACTCTCTGGTGGCACCTGATTTTTGCCGTAGTTAAAGCCAGCACGCAGCGTCCAGTGTTGGTCATAGTCATGGCTGATGCCGATTTGATAGATATTCTGATTATTCCAACCAAAGCCAAGCCCGTTCTCGGTACCCAGCAGCCCATAACCCGCTGGAATTGCTGGCACGCCGCCGACCAATACCGGGCCTGGGTTATCGAACGCTTTTATACGGCTATAAAACACCCGTTGAAAATCGAAGGTGACGATTGTGCGCGGCAGCACCTCGTAAGCGAAACCCAACTGGAGTTTGGGGGGCAAATCAAGGGTGCCGCCATCTGGGAACAGCTCGCTGTAGCGTTTAAAGCGCTGCATCTTGACGGTGCTGGAATAGGACGCCCCCAGAGCCAGCTCGTCCGTCACCTGCCCGTACCAGCCCAGCCTCAGTCCCAGCCCAAAAGTGAGCTCATAACCCTGGTTGGTCAGGTTGTTTGACGGGGTATCGGAGTCCAGACCCAGCGCGCAGTTGGCAGATTGCGAGCCCGTAGGTGTGAAGCAGTGGAAATTACCGAACCCCCGCACGCTGATATTTTGTGCCGCAACTAACAGCGATGCCCCTACAGACTGACGTGGAGTAAACCGCCAGGCAACATGCGGGGTCGCCAGCACACTCGCCAGGTTCACCCCAAAACCCCGAGTATCCGCAGTGGTCAGCTCCGGGCTGCCCGACAGCGTGGCCAGCTGCTGGTTGAAGATGTTCTCCGGGTATTTACTGCCCATACCCCCATTGCCATAGATCGCAAGACCAACAGCCAGATCCGGGGAGAGATGATAAATCCCCCCAATATTAGGGGTGAAAAAGCGGTCCCACTCACTCTCAGTCTGATGCGCTCCGAGACCCGCTTCAACGTTTGACGGCAAGAAGAGCTGAACATCAAAATCAACCCGATTACCCAACCAGACGCTACCCGCTGGATTGTTCACCGCAGCAAACGAATCCTGCGGAAACGCGACACCACCGCCCCCCATACCGAGTGACTTACCGCCGTAACCGTGAAAGAAAAAGCCATTCGTTGCAAAAACAGGGGCTGCCAGAAGGCACAACAGCGCCGCTAGAACGGGCCGGAGATGTCCGTACATCGATATTCCAGTGGGTTTAGATCCAAAAAGCCGGCTAGATCAATCCACACCGGCACCAGGGGCACGATGCTAGCACAGCAGGGGTGTACCTACACCCTGCCCGTTCAGCCCAGTCCGTACACCAAACCCGCCTGTACTAAACCAATCAAGCCGCCCAACAACGCCCCAAACCAGGTGATGTGGCGAAACTGCTTGCGGGAGAATCCGAGCACCAGCCGCTCAAGGCTCTCCAGATCCATGGCATCGATCCGTTGCCGCACCTGCTCACGCACCGCGTCGGCGCTTTCGCCCGCCTCCCCTGCCAGACTCTCGACTTCGCGCACCACATAATCACCCGCCATGGAGCGGGCCATCCCCAGCATGCCCTCATTCAAATTCAGCATCACCCCGAGCTTGTCCAGCAGACCACCCACCCGCTCCTTCAGGCGGGCAATGCGGGACTTCTCCAGAATCAACGCCTTGAGGTCCTCCTGGCTGAACACATGGGCGACAAAGGTCTCAGCGATCGACTCCGCAATCTGGTGGCGCTGCCGGGGAATAAGCCCCGGTGTCAGCGGCACAGGCAGGCCCAGAAATCGCCACTGCCTGTAAGGGCGAAACAGCATTTTGATTGCCAGTTCGTTGGTCACGGCGCCAATCAGCGCGCCGATCGCCGGCATAATCACGAAAGCAAGCCAGGAGTCGGTCAGTTGCATGTCAGGTCAGGCCCAGGGTCGCGGTATCATTCACAGGAGACGCCCTATATAGGTGAAAGGGCAAGCAACAGTCAACGCCAGACCAACCTCAAGTTATGCCAAACCAGTCATCATGAGCAGAACACTCAACGTACAGGGCCGCGCCCTACCCGTAGATAAAGAGGGCTATCTGCAGGAGCGCTCTGACTGGAGCACTGAAGTCGCCGAAGCTCTCGCGGAAATCGAACAGATCGAGCTGACCGAGGCCCACTGGGCAGTGATCCACCTGTTACGGCAGCACGACCAGACACACGGCAAAGCCCCGGCCATGCGCGCACTGGTCAACCTGATCAAAACCGAACTGGGGCCGGACAAAGCCCGCAGCCGCTACCTCTATCAGCTCTTCCCCAAAGGCTCCGCCCGCCAGGGCTGCAAAATTGCGGGGCTGCCGAAGCCGGTGGGGTGTATTTGAGCCGCGCAAGGTGCGTACGACTGGAAAAATATAAAAAACCAGAGTTCGCCCGAGGCATACTCGTGGCACAGACAACTGGAGACAATGCACTATGGGAGCGCCGTCAGCTATTACAGAGTGCGTAGGAAAAATTGATGAGCTGTGTACCAAATTCTACCAATAGCTATATAAAGCGAGGCTCGTACCTCGCACGCCTTAGTACGAGCGTTAAAACGCTTGCTTCAAGGCCGGGTCGGCCTCCGTGGCATTGCTCATCGTAGGAACTTGGGGAAGGGAGTCAATGTGGGGAAGTATCTAGTCGTCTGCCGTGCCCAAGCCGGAGTACGGTTTGGCAAAGCTGAGCCGGTTGTCCTACAAGACTTTCCAACGCAATTCGGTCGTGCAAACATCCGGATTCAGACCCGTTTGGCTCGGCACGGTGGACTGAGCGGCCCTGTGCCGATGGGTCTAATGGCGGAAGTGGAAGGTGACGCCCCATCTCTCGATCACGCTTTCCAAGAGTTCTCCATGACCGTGCAGTCCATGTGCGCTGCCCTGTCGCTCATAGGAAACTCCCCAGTCGAAGACATGGTGCCTGAGCTGGGATTCGAGACCACGCCCGGCGTAACTGAGCGGGCGTTCCAGCAGCTGTTTCTGCCAGAAGAGCGGCTCCTGACGGTAAAGCGTCGTCGGCTGCCCGCCGATTTAGTGGTGAACGTCCTACACCGACTTCACCATCACGACGAACAGGATCGACTTCGACGCGCCATTGGACAGTACTATCAGGCTCTCAGGAACTGGGAACCTGGGCGGGAGGTGCTCGCCGTCGCCCATCTATGGATGGGTATCGAAGCCCTGACTACAGTAGTGTTGCGGCGCGTCTCCCAAGAACAGGCAACGGACCGCAGAGGCCTAGCATCCGCATGGAATGTCGAATTGACCATGTTGGAGGCGGAGGTGCGACGGCGGCTGATCTTCCGAGGCGATGAAAGCGCCTACGCCACGGCTCGCAAAACAAGTGACGGTTTCGAACACGGATTCCTCGGATTCAATGAACTCCACCAGCAGGCAGCGTCCGTGAGAAATCGAGTGGCGTCCCTACTACGGGCCTCGATAATCCATGAATTGCAGCTCACCGAAGAGAGCCAGACTGTCCTGACTGACCTCGGATTCGATCAGACAGGGCATTTGCGTGTAATTAAAATGGTGCGTGGCCACATCAATGGGCCGGAGGGTGAGCTAGCGGCTAAAAACGAAGCCTATCCCCGGCTCGATTGGCGGACCCGGTATGTCGATATGCCCTCGACCGACGATGCTGTTAAGTACAGCGTTAAAGAGGATTTCACCGGTGTGTTCGCTTCTGGAGTTAACTTCCGATTTGGGAAGATCGAGATGTGGGGTGGTCAAGAGTCGACCTTGCAGCCTCACCCACCTGAGGATTAAGCCCAAGCAACGGGATGGACAAAATACCAAGTCTTGCAATCAACCACGGCCTCTTACACCCCAAACATAATGCGACAGAATCAGGCAGATCGAGCTTTTAATCTGTTACCAACAAAACCCAACGGGGTCAGGTCTTGCAATCAACCACAGCCTCGTTACACCCCAAAAAATAATGCGGCTGAATCAGGCAGATCAGCTTGTGTGGCGGTGGCGGTCACCACTTTCCGCTCTGCGGTAGTGCCCCGCTGGATCGCGGCGGCGGCGGTATCTATCGGCTTTTCAGTAGGCACGCTTCGCGCTCTACCTATCAAAAGTTCGCACAACGGGGTCAGGTCTTGCAGTCAACCATAGTCTCGAATAAATCAATAGAGTCAGACCTGATTGATTTTGCCCCTGTCTCGATAACAAATATCCGGGCCAAAACTGAACTATGTTGGCTCACACCCCAAACCAATCCAGCTCTTCTCTAAGGCCAACCACACTACCGATAATGAGTAGTACCGGGGCTTGCAGATCGGCGTTCCTGACTTCGGCAGGCAGATCAGCCAGGGTGGCGGTCACCACTTTCTGCTCTGCGGTAGTGCCCCGCTGGATCGCGGCGGCGGCGGTATCCGCCGGCTTGCCCGCTTCGATCAGGCGGGTGCAGATCTGCTCTAGCCCGGTGAGGCCCATATAGACCACCAGAGTGGCATCAAGCCGGGCCAGGTCGGCCCAGGGTAGCTCAACCTCGCCGTTTTGGCTGTGGCCGGTCATCATGACGCAGCACTGGGTATGGTCCCGATGGGTCAGGGGAATGCCGCTATAGGCGGCGCAACCGTTTGCTGCGGTCACCCCCGGCACCACTTCAAAGTGGATGCCCGCATTGGCAAGCACGGCGATCTCCTCGCCGCCGCGACCAAAGATGAAGGGGTCGCCACCCTTGAGCCGCACCACCCGCTTGCCCTCCCCTGCGAGATCAACCAGCAGCTGGTTGATCTCCTCCTGGGGTACGCTGTGGTGACTGCGCTCTTTGCCCACGTAGTAGCGCGCACTCTCCGGGCGGGCGAGATCAAGAATAGAGCGGCTGACCAGGCGGTCATGCACCACTACATCCGCCCGCTGGATCAACCGCACCGCCCGCAGGGTAAGCAGATCGGCCTCGCCCGGCCCCGCTCCCACCAGATAAACCGCACCAGGGCTCTGATCAGCCACAGTTTTGAGCCGTTCGGCTAACAACCCTTCAGCCTCCGTTAGCTTTCCAGCCAGCACCAGCTCCGCTTCGGGACCATCCAGCAGGGACTCCCACAACCGGCGCCTCTGGACGAACTCCGGCAGCAACCGACGGACCCGGTCTCGGTGGGCACCCAGAAAGTCGGCCAGACGACCAAACCCGGCGGGGATGACTGACTCGATCCGTGCCCGCAGCAGGCGGGTCAGTGCCGGCGAACGAGCCCCCGTGGCCACGGCGGCAATCACCGGGGAACGATCTATCACAGCAGGCAGAATGAAATCACTCAGGCCGTCGTGGTCGTCCGCAAGATTGAAGGGGGTGTTTGCAGCCCGGGCCTGGGCCGCGATCTCGCGATTGAGGCCCGCATCGTCGGTGGCGATAAACAGCAGATCAATACCGTGTAAATCATCAACAAGGTAGGCCCGTTCAACCAGAGTCAGCGTGCCGAACTCTTCAGCCAGCTGCCGGATTCTCGCTTTGACCTTGGGGGCGACGAGGGTGACCTGCAAACCCGCCCGCAACAGCAGCCCGGTCTTGCGGGCGGCCACTTCGCCACCACCCACCACCAGTGCGGTGCGATGCTGCCCCCGCACAAACAGGGGCAGATGGGAGAGGCCGGTCAAGTGCCCCTATACCTGTTAATCGACCGGCGAAATGGGCTTCGGCTCCATGTCCGGCTGCCGATGCGCAAACCGGGCCAGCCAGCCCTCAACCAGGGAGTACATGGCGGGCACAACCACCAGGGTCAGCAATGTGGAGCTGATCATGCCGCCGATAATCGCTATCGCCATGGGTTGGTTCGACTCCGCCCCCGCACCGACACCAACTGCTGCCGGCAACATCGCCAGAATCAGGGTCATGGAGGTCATCAACACCGGCCGCATGCGGATCGGGCAGGCCTCCCGCAGAGCTGCATCAATTTCATGCCCCTGGTCCCGCAGCTGATTGGTCAGATCCACCAGCAGGATGGAGTTCTTGGCCACCAGCCCCACCAGCAGAATCAGGGCAATGCCGGAGTAGATCATCAGTTGCAGATCAAACAGCCAGAGCGCAAACAGGGCACCAGCGACTGCCAGCGGCTGGGCCAGCATGATGATTAGGGGTTGAATAAAGGAGTTGAACTGGCTGGCCAGTACCATATAAAGCAGAATCAGCGCCATGCCCATGGTGATCGCCAGCTCGGTCTGCATCTCCTGAAAATCGGCAGCCTGGCCGATATAGTCCACCCCGTAACCCAGGGGGAACTCCTCCGCCGCCTCGTTGATCGCCCGAATGGAGGCATCAAGAGAGGTGGCCGGCGTACCGTAAAAGTTTGCCGAATAGCGCAAATTGAAACGGTTGATTATCGCGGGACCGATACCCTGGACAAAGCTGGCCACGGTATCCGCCCGCACCAGCTCACCGGCGCTACTGCGCAGGTAGATTTTGCTCAGGGCCTCCGGCCCGGTGATCTGGGCCTCTTGGGCTTTCAGCCGCACGTCATAGCGTTCGCCATCACCCGGATCATCGTTGTAATAGGCGATATCCATACCGCCGAGCAACAGATTGACCGCCTGGGTGATCTCCAGAGTACTCAGACCCAGGGAGGCGGCCCGCTCCCGATCAATATCAAGGGTCAACTGGGGCAGATCCATCTGCATATCCAGATCGAGATAGGCGATAGAGGGATCTTTCGACAGTCGCTCGTTAAGCTCCGTCGCCAGCTCTCCAACACGGGCCAGATTCGGGCCATTAACGTTGAACTGCAACTGCTCACCCCGGAACTGTTGCACCATCGAGATCGGGCTGGCAAACGCCATTACACCGGGTATCGCCGAGAGCTTTTTCTGGATGTCCCGAACCAGCTCCTGCTGGCTCATCTCACGCTCCTCCATGGGAATCAACTGGGCCCAGGCGATGCCCTGATTAACCTGACCCCGACCACCTGAGGCGACGCCAGTCCAAAAATCTTGAACAATCTCGTAGCTGGCAAAGGCCTCTTCGATACGGTGCATCTTCTGCTCGGTGTACTCAATGCTCGAACCCACCGGGGTGCGGAAGAAAACCAGGAACCGGCCTTCGTCCTGATCGGCCATAAAGCCCTTGCCGATATTGGCGAAACAGTAGGCACTGCCGAAAATAACCAGCAGCGCGGCACCGATAACTGTGACCAGTCGATGCCTCAGGGCCAGCCCCAGGAGGCGCTTGTAGACCGAATCCATGCCATCAAAAAAGGTCCCGAAACGGCGGGAGAGCGCCCCCGGTTTACCCACCTTCAGATAGCGGGAGCAGAGCATGGGGGTCAGGGTGATTGCGACGAAAAAGGAGACCAGGACGCCCATGGTCACGACCACAGAGAAGGATTTGAAGAACTGCCCCGGCACCCCGCCGGTGAAAGCCGCAGGCGCGAAGATACAGACCAGACTCATGGTGGCGGCAAACACCGCAAAATAGACCTGGCTGGTGCCACTGATCGCTGCGGTAAAGGGGTTGGCGTCATATCGCTCGATATGGCGGTGAATGTTCTCCAGCACCACAATGGCGTCGTCCACCACCACCCCGATCAGCAGCAGCAGGGCCAGCATGGTGAAGGTGTTGAAGGTGTAACCAAAAAAGTACATCACCGCCACCGCGCCAAGCAGGGAGACCGGAATCGCCGTGGCTACGATCAGGGTCGAGCGCCAGTCCCGCAGGAACACCAGCACCACCAGGGCCGCCAGCAGCGTGCCAAGAATCAGATGCTCTTCCAGCGCCGCAATCAGCTCTTTGGTGAATTTGGCCTCGTTGGCACTAATACCCAGCGTCATGCCCGGGGGTAGATTGGGAATCAGCTCCTCATCCATCCGCCGCAGCACCTCATCCACCACCGCCACCGCATTACCGGTACTCACCTTGACCACGCCGATGGCGATACTGGGCTCCTTCAAGAAGTAACCGGACTGCCGCTTGTCTGACAGGGCGTCATCGACCACGGAGATGTCTGCCAACCGGATCGGCGCGCCGTCGCGGTAACCCACGATCAGCTGACGCATGCTGCGAGCGTTATGGAACTCCTGATCCAGTTTAATCAGGTACTCGGTTTGACTGCCGACCAGAAAGCCGCCAGGCAGCTGCACGTGCTCCCGCGCCAGCGCCACCACGATATCCTGAGCTGTAATCGACAGTGCTGCCATGCGAGCCAGATCGGCATTAATCCGTATGGTGCGCTGCTGCTCACCATAGATTTTGACCTCACCGACCCCGTCAATATTCTCCAGCCGCTTCTTGATCACCTTATCCGCGTACTGATTCAGCTCCTGCAGGGTACGATCCCCCTGCAAAGCCAGCCAGATAACCGGTGAGGCAGCGAAGTCCAGCTTCGCGACCACCGGCGGATCTATGTCCTCAGGCAACAACGGCAAGACCTGGTTAACCTTGCTCTGTACCTCGTTAAACGCCACATCCACATCTTTCTTAAGATAGAACATCATCATGATGGTGGAGCGTCCGGGCTGGGAGTCTGAAGCGATGTACTTGATTCCGGCTACGCTGTTAACTGCACTCTCCAGCAGGCTGGTGATGCTGGAATCCACAATTTCGGGGTTGGCCCCGGGCAGCGTGGTCAGCACCGAAATAATTGGCAGATCGATATCCGGAATGCGATCCATGCCGATGCGGCTGGCCGAAACCAGGCCAAACAGCATAATCGCCGCACTCAGGCTGAATGCCAGCGCGTGCCGCTTGATCGACAGTTCAGGTAGTGTCATGGCTGTTCACCGGTTATCTGGACCGGCGCCCCCTCGGTAAGATAGTAGGCACCATCCGTGGCAATGGTTTCGCCGCCGCTCAATCCCTCTCGGATCT
>JAKLLR010000070.1 GCA_022014175.1 Gammaproteobacteria bacterium
ACACGTCGGCGTGAGGAATCTCCCTGTTTATTTTGGCGCGATCCGGCGCCTGCTGAAACCGGGCGGGCTGTTTCTGAACCACGGCATCACTCAGGAATCTGAAGGTTGGGACAGAAAAAACCCTTCGACGGCATTCATCAACCGCTATGTTTTTCCCGATGGTGAATTGGACCTGGTGAGCAATGTGCAGCGCGCCATGGAGCGGGGCAAGTTCGAGATTCTGGATGTGGAGGCGTTACGGCCGCATTACGCCCTGACCCTGCGGCATTGGGTGCAGCGCCTGGAGGCGCGTCGGGACGAGGCACTGCAGCACGTTTCCGAGGCGACTTACCGGATCTGGCGTTTGTACATGGCGGCCAGCGCCCTGTCTTTCGAGGAGGGTGACATCGGCGTCTACCAGATTCTTGTCTCCAGGCGCGCCGGGGGTTGTTATCCGGCTCCACTCACCCGGCGGGATGTCTATGACCGAGCCACTGAATGAAAGCTTTGATCGATGTCCGCTGGTTGCGGCGTCTATGAGCTTCAGTTTTCTGTCCGTAGTGGGCAACGCGCTGCGGTTGAATCGGGTGCCTCCTTGACCAGTCTCCGCACCTTTAAATTACCATTGTGGTGGGCAAGTGAAAAAACGTAAGTGCCATTTGCTGGTCAGACTACAACGGTCTTGTACGGCGCTCCGCGAACCGTAAACCCCAGGCACTGACCGGGGGCCGCTTTATTTCAGTGAATCCCGGCAAGGAATCGAGAGGAAGGCAAACATGGAATTCCAGAAAGTAACAGCCATTATCCAGCAGGACAAACTGGAGGCCGTTGAGGCGGGGTTAAAGCACCTGGGCGTGCCAGGTATTAGTGTCACCAAGGTCAAAGGTTATGGCGATTAGGCCAATTTTTACTCCAAGGACTGGCTGGTATCCAAAGTTGTGTAGAAGTTTTCACCAGAGCGGAACAGTCGGCTGACATCGTCAAATCCATTTTGAAATCTGCCTCGACTGATCGTTGATTTTGAGTATTTTCTTGTCGTTAATTTGAATTTAAGGAGAGCAGTAATGAAAACTATTGTAAGCGCTTTGATCCTGGCATTCGTTCTGATCACCCCGGCATTTGCCGAAAATCACCACCAGAAGGGGGATGGTGCCGAAAAATCGGGTATGGGCGGAATGATGATGGGCATGATGAGCCATGAAGAAATGGCGGCCATGCATACAAAAATGCAGGAGATGCAGGCGGTGATGGAGAAAATAAAGCAGGAAAAAGACCCGGATAAACGCCATCAGTTAATGCAGGAACATATGGCGTCCATGCAAATGGGCATGAGGATGATGGGTGGCAAAGGCGGAATGATGAAAAAGGGTAAAGGGATGGCGGCCATGCAGCTGGAAGATCGCATGGAGATGATGGAAACAGGCATGAAGATGATGGGAGAGCGCGTGGATATGATGCAGATGATGATGGGGCAGATGATGGATCACCAGGCGCAAGCTGGCCACAGGATGCACGAGGCACCCCGACAACATTAACCTAGGCTACAGGCTACGTTTCTCACCTGCTCGGCAAAAGATGCCGGGCAGGTATCTGACGGGGAGAGCTTGATGAAAAAGCAGGACCATCGCCCGGATGTAGAGACAGCAACCCTGGTCGTTCGGCACCTTAAACTGGAGGCTACGAATCAATCGGTCTTGGTAGCTGCAATCAGCGAGATTGATCAGATCCACGGAATGGACGGTATCTCCTTTGATGAAAAATCCGAGGTGTTAAATCTGGCCTACGATACATCTCGAGTCTCTTTAGACAGTGTCGAGGCGGTGCTGAGCAAACACGGCATCAGCGTCAGCCATGACTGGTGGACCCACCTTAAGGAAGGTTATTACCGGTATGTCGATGAAAACCTCAACGACAACCTCAGTCATAAAACCTTAGGCTGCCACAAGGTGCCGCCGGGCGCGGGGACCCAAAGTTAAAGAGGGAAGGTAGAATTTGCAGCTTTTGTGAGTTGGCAATTGGCGATGTCGGCATCGGCGTCGGTCAATAGCCTGTGCAAATACGCATGCGGGCCATATAGTATATGTATGGTGCTGATGGTTTTCTGGATTTTGTCTATGCGAGCTGGGCGTCAGCGGGACGGAACTGCGAATGAATCGTAACTGGATCTACACATTGGCTTTTGTTGGTATTTTGGCGGCGGGTTCATACGCGGCCTTTCTTGCCATGCGCGAGCCCCCTCTTCCCGACGGCATCATTTATGGCAACGGCCATGTGGAGGGTGTAGAGATTCGCGTTACCGCAGAGGTTACTGGTCGAGTGCTGGAAAGTTCTATGGTCGAGGCACAGCAAATTGGTCGGGGTGAACTTCTCGTACAGCTCGATACTGATGAAATTAATATTGAACTTGCCGGAACTCTGGCGGAAAAGAAATCCCTGACCGTGCAGCTGAAAGCCTTACAGGCAGAGGTGACGACCGGGCAACACCACCTGAAGACGGCAGAAGCCGAGTTAGTCCGCATTAGGAGACTGTCCAGCCAACAGTTGGCTAGCCGCGCACAGCTGGATCGTGCAGAGAATGATCAGCGGGACGCAGGGTCGCAGCTGGCAGCGCGTTTGGCGCAACTCGACATGGTGGTCGCGCAAATTGAGGTGGTTGAGCACCGCGCTGAGCTACTTCGCACGCGCCGGGATAAAGCGCGGATCACGGCGCCCCTCAGCGGCACAGTGCTGGTGAAAGGAGTGGAACCGGGGGAAGTCGTTCTACCCGGACAGATTATTGCGGTGATGGTCGATCTGTCCCAAATGGAGCTTAAGGTCTACGTGCCCGAGACCGATATCGGCAGGATCAAACTGGGGACAGCGGCACGGATTCGGGTCGATGCCTTCCCCCACCACTGGTTTGAAGGCAGGGTTGCGCGGGTGGACGCTAACGCCCAATTTACCCCTCGCGCGGTGCATATGCCGGATGAGCGGGTGCGCATGGTATTCGGGGTCACGCTGGATGTGGATAATCCTGACGGTTTTCTGAAACCGGGTATGCCCGCCGATGCCTGGCTGCGCTGGGACCCTTCGCAGGCCTGGCCGGATGAGCTGTTGGTTCCCGGCCGTTAGGCTTAGATTGTGTTGCTGAATGCGGAGAAAGTGGGCCGCTCTTTCGGTGAAACCCGGGCCCTGGAGGACGTGAGTTTTCAGCTCGATAATGGGCAGATGCTCGCTGTTGTAGGACCGGACGGCGCAGGTAAAACCACCCTGATGCTGATGTTGACGGCGATTCTGGATCCCACCGCCGGGCGCTGTACGGTATTCGGGTTTGATAGTGTTAAGCAGAGTGCCGAAATTACTGATCGTATCGGTTATATGTCTCAGAATTTCAGCCTGTATGATCGGCTCACCGTGGAAGAAAATCTGGCGTTTTCGGCCGGAGTGCGTGGTATCAAGGGGGCCGAGTATCAGGCTCGTCGTGCACAGCTATTGGAGATGGCGGGGCTAAGCGCTTTTGCTGACCGTTACGCTGGCAAGCTCTCCGGCGGCATGCGTAAAAAACTCTCTCTCTGTACCAATCTGATTCATCAGCCCGAGTTGCTGGTTCTGGACGAGCCTGGCTTAGGTGTGGATCCGTTGTCGCGTCGCGAGCTGTGGCAGATTCTGGCCGAATTTCAGCGGCAGGGGACGGCAATGGTGATTGCCACTTCTTATATGGACGAAGCGGAAAACTGTGGCCATGTATTGATGCTGGATCAGGGAAAGATAGTGGCCGAAGGCAGCCCAATCGATTTGAAAAAGCAGTGTGCCGATAAGGTCTTCGAGTTGTCTTCGGCCCAGCCCGGTAGTTTGTATTCCACGTTGTCGAGTGACCCCGCTGTCAATTATCTGCAG
The DNA here is from genome assembly GCA_022014175.1 of Gammaproteobacteria bacterium. Classification (GTDB taxonomy): domain Bacteria; phylum Pseudomonadota; class Gammaproteobacteria; order Immundisolibacterales; family JAKLLR01; genus JAKLLR01. The sequence goes on from JAKLLR010000070.1 coordinate 3,856, forward strand.
TGGCTGCCGACGCGGCTCAGGTTCCAAGTTGATGCATTAGAAAGGCTCGCGGCGGCCACTCAGGAGCAATGTCGTTTACAGGGTGAACTGACAGCGGTAGAGCCTACACTTGAAGATGTATTTGTTCACTTCACCGGTGCTGATCAGGGGAATCAGATGGTCCCTTCGCCTGCTCCAGCGCGGCTGCTGGAAATCGGTAAACCCGTTATCAGTACACACGGACTGACCGCGCGGTTCGGAGGTTTTACGGCTGTTGACACAGTAAGCCTCAATCTTCACGCGGGTGAGATCATCGCCCTGGTAGGTCCGAATGGTGCGGGTAAAACCACATTAATTAGATTGCTCTGTGGATTGTTAGCGCCAGCCGCTGGTGAGCTGGAAGTGGCTGCGGTCGATGTACGCCGAAAACCGCAGGCGATTCGCTCTTATGTCGGCTACATGTCACAGTCTTTTTCGCTCTACAGCGACCTTTCAGCAGCGGAGAATATGGCATTTTTCGCTGGTGCGTACCGGCTCGGTGGCAAGAAGAAGGCAGCGTCAATTACAGCTGTGAGCCGTATGACTGGGATCGACGGCATCGACCAGCATCAACGCGCCGGCAGTCTTTCCGGCGCAATCCGGCAGCGTCTGGCGCTAGCCTGCGCGATTCTCCATGAGCCTAAAGTGCTGTTTCTCGACGAGCCAACATCTGGTGTGGATCCGCTCTCCCGTTACCATTTCTGGCAGTTGATTCAGCTGCTGGCCAGCCGCGGTGTTGCGGTGCTGGTGACCACCCATTACCTGAGCGAAGCCGCGTACTGCGACCGTATCGGCCTCATGGACCGGGGACGTTTGTTGGCTTGTGGCACGCTGCAAACCCTCTGTCAGGAAGCGAGATTGGCAGAGGGCACAAGTCTTGAGGATGTTTTCATCCACTACGTGAGCCGAGCAGCAGCCGAACGAGAACAAGCCACATGAGATGGGGAAGGGTGGCGGTAGTGGTGGGCAAGGAGGCGCGGGAGTTGTGGCGGGATCGCATCACTGTAGCAGTCTGTTTGCTCATGCCACTGGTCATGCTGTTTCTGTTTGGTTACGCCATCAACCTTGATGTGGAGGCCGTTCCCCTGGCGGTAGTGGATCAGGATCGGACGCCCCAAAGCCGCGCATTGATCGGACGTTTCGTGCAGAGCGACTATTTTCGGTATGCCCGGGATCTCAGTTCCGTGCGGGAAGCGGAGGCGGCGTTACTGCGTTCCCGTGCCAAGGTGGCTCTGGTGATACCGCGGGGATTTCAGAAAGATCTGGTCAAGGGTATGGACCCCGGGGTGCAGGTGTTGGTGGATGGTACCTATTCAGCCACAGCGCTGCTGGTCGCTGCCTACGCCAATGCCATTGTGGTTCGATTTCCTACCCCTGAAATTGAACGGGTGCGTGCCGAGTACCGGATTTGGTACAACCCGGCTATGCGTAGCATGAACTACGTTGTGCCGGGGCTCTATGGCGTCATTTTGATGGCCTTTCCGCCGCTGCTCACGGCCCTTGCGATCGTACGGGAAAAGGAGTCAGGTTCCATTCAGCAGATATTTGCTTCGCCGCTGACATCCCGGGAGTTTGTCGCCGGCAAACTGATCCCTTATGCCATGGTTGCTTACCTGCAGATTCTCATGGTGATTGCCCTGGGGTATTTCTGGTTCGCAGTGCCGTTTCGGGGCGAACCGTGGCTGCTTATGGCCTCTTCGGCGGTTTATGTTATGACCACCGTGGGAATCGGGCTGTTGGTATCAGCTGTTACCCGAACGCAGCTGGCCGCTATGTTGCTGGCGTTGATCGTGACACTGATGCCGTCGTTTCTATTTTCCGGTTTTTTGTTCCCGATTTTTACCATGCCGTTGGCACTGCAACTCTATAGCAAACTGTTCCCAGCTGGTCCGTTTATGGAGATATCCCGTGGCGTGGTGCTGAAGGGTGCAGATTTAGAGAGCCTCTGGCCCAATCTGCTGTTGCTGGTGCTCTATACCCTGGTGGTGTTTATCATCGCCGCGGCACGTTTGAAAAAGAAGGTGGCGTGATGGCACTGCGGGCACTCCTGCTTAAGGAGCTGATTCAGTTTTTTCGCGACCCGTTGATGCTGATATTGATCCTGTGGCTCTACACCATCGAAGTGGTGATTTGTGCCTACGCGCTCTCCTTTGACGTGAAAGAGTTCCCGACCCTGCTGGTTGACCATGATCGCAGTTATGCGAGTCGCGCCCTCATAACTGCCTTCGATAATAGCGATGCCTTTGATCTGCTGTCCGTTCCGGACGGCGAGGAGGCCGCTGTTGTGCAACTGCAGCAGGGTCGTGCCGGCCTGATTCTGAATATTCCCGAGGGTTTTCAGGGTGACCTTGAACAGGGAAAGCTGTCCACGGTGCAGGTGCTCCTCGACGGTAGCAATGCCAACACGGCCGCCAGTGTTCAGGGTTATGTAGATGGTGTCTTGCACCAGTTCGAACAGACTTATTACCCCAAGATCGCCGTCTATCATCAGGCCAGGCCACGCGCCGCCATGCGCATTTTGTACAATCCGGCGGAAAGCTCCACGCCCTTTATGGTGCTGTCGATGATCGCCCTGGCTGGAATGATGGTGGGGGTGATTCACCCGGCAGCTGCCATCGTGCGGGAAAAAGAGCGGGCCACGATTGAGCAACTGATGGTGACCCCCATTTCTGTCGGAGAGCTGTTTTTTGCCAAGACTCTGCCTACGATGTTGATCGGACTGTTATCGGTGTTTATCAGTCTGCTGATCGTCACCTGGTTCCAGGTGCCAGTCAGGGGCAGCGTCTGGTTTTTCCTGGTGGTGACAGCCGTATTTCTGCTTAGCGCGATTGGCGTTGGCGTGTTGGTCGCGACTGTTAGCCAGACCCTGCAACAGGCCTTGTTACTGGCGTTTTTCGGCTTGTTTCCAATCATGTTTCTATCGGGCACTTTGGCGCCGGTGGAGGCCATGCCGACATTGCTGCAGCGATTATCCAATCTAAGTCCACTGCGTTACTACATGGACGCCACGCTCGGAGTATTTCTGAAAGGTGCCGGTCCAGCCGAATTGTGGCCGCACCTGCTGGTGATGCTGGTTTTTGGTGTCGTTCTTTTCAGCGCATCACTGGCGGGCTTTCGCAGATTATTGCGCTAGTTTTTATGCCCCTTGAGCGCTTTCTCTTTAGTCACGTTCATAGAGTATCCAGAAAACCAGGAGGGGTTATCCACAAACGAAAAGATGGTCGCTTTGGGCGGGGCCTGGGGCTAGAGCCATAGTGATGGTAGCGATTATCTGACTCGGGGAGTTGGGTGGGGCATTTTCTTCGTGCGCTGATCCATATGGATGTGAGGGGCTGGAACTGACAGGACGATCAGCGACCGGACCCGCTCGATATAGCCGGGAACAGCTAGCTCGATGAGCGACCTACACGAGATGTAGCCGGTCTCTAAACGCAACGCCCCTCTGTTTTTTCTGACTTGTACGCCGGCTGGTTGTTTTGATCTGGTGCCAAACGGGCTTCTCCTGTCAGTGCGGATGAAGTTGTCGTCATCCGGGTGTCGTCTAATCCGGTGTAAGATCAGCGCACTAAATTTTCTGACTTTAAACCAAGGAGAACGGGCTGATGCCCAAGGTTGCGCTGATTACGGGAATCACGGGGCAGGACGGCTCTTATCTGGCTGAGTTTCTGCTGAAGAAGGGGTATGTGGTGCACGGTATCAAGCGGCGGGCATCGTCGTTTAATACGGATCGGATTGATCACCTCTACCAGGATCCCCATGATCAAAATCCGCAGATGATTCTCCACTACGGTGATCTCACCGATGCAACCAATCTGATTCGCATCGTGCAGACCGTGCAACCGGACGAAATCTACAATCTGGCGGCTCAGAGCCACGTGGCGGTCTCATTTGAGACCCCCGAATACACCGCCAACTCGGATGCCCTGGGTACCTTGCGCCTGCTGGAGGCAATCCGGATTCTCGGTCTGGAGAAGAAGACCCGCTTTTATCAGGCCTCAACCAGTGAGATGTTCGGTAAGGTGCAGGAGGTGCCCCAGAGGGAGACCACGCCGTTTTACCCCCGCAGCCCCTATGGTGCGGCCAAGGTTTACGCCTACTGGATAGTGGTGAACTATCGTGAAGCTTATGGCATGCACGCCAGCAACGGCATTCTGTTTAACCACGAGTCGCCGGTACGGGGTGAAACCTTTGTCACCCGCAAGATCACCCGGGCGGTGGCGCGAATCAAACTCGGCCTGCAGGATAAGCTCTATCTGGGCAACATGGACTCCCTGCGGGACTGGGGCCACGCCCGGGATTACGTCGAAGCCCAGTGGCTGATGCTGCAGCAGGATGAGGCCGAGGATTTTGTGATCGCCACCGGCGAGCAGTACTCGGTGCGGCAGTTCGTTGATGCGGCCTTTGCCGAAGTCGGCATCAAGCTTGAGTGGCAGGGCGGTGGTGTGGAAGAGCAGGGCGTCGATGTCGCCAGTGGCAAGGTGCTGGTTGAGGTGGATGCCCGCTACTTCCGGCCCACCGAAGTGGAGACCCTGTTGGGTGACCCGAGCAAGGCGCGGGAGAAGCTGGGGTGGTCCACAAAGATCAGTTTTGCCGAACTGGTCAGCGAAATGGTGCGGGAGGATCTGATTCACTCCGAGCGGGATGATCTACTCAAACGGGAAGGTTTCCGCACCTATGAACACAATGAGTGAGATGAAACCGGATAGTCGAATCTACGTCGCCGGTCACCGGGGGTTGGTGGGTGCGGCATTGGTGCGGCGGCTACAGGCGGAGGGTTTCGAGAATCTGATCCTGGCCACCAGTTCAGAGGTCGATCTGCGCAATCAGGCCGAAGTTCAACGCTTTATGGCGGAGACCCGACCCGAATACATCTTTCTGGCGGCAGCCAGGGTCGGCGGAATTCATGCGAATGCAGCTTATCCTGCCGAATTTCTCTACGACAACCTGATGATCGAGAGCAACCTGATTGAGGCGGCCCGGGTCGAGGGTGTCAGTAAACTGCTGTTTCTGGGCAGCACCTGCATCTATCCCCGATTGGCACCCCAGCCGTTGCAGGAGGCGTCGCTGTTAAGCGGCCCACTGGAGCCCACCAACGAGTGGTACGCGGTGGCCAAAATCGCCGGTATCAAGCTCTGCCAGGCCTATCGGCAACAGTACGGTTGTAACTTCATCTCCGCCATGCCGACCAATCTCTATGGCCCGGGTGACAATTTTGATCTGCAGAACTCCCACGTGCTACCAGCGCTGCTGCGCAAATTCCATGAGGCGAAGGCGCAGGCCGCGCCCAGCGTCGCGGTCTGGGGCTCCGGGCGACCGCGACGGGAGTTCCTGCACGTGGATGACTGTGCCGACGCCTGCCTCTATCTCATGGGCCATCATCAGGGTGAACAGATCGTGAATATCGGCTTCGGAGAGGATATCTCAATCGCTGAACTGGCCGTGCTTATCGCGGATCTGGTCGGTTATCAGGGCCAGATTCAGTACGACGCATCCAGGCCCGATGGCACGCCCCGCAAGCTGGTCGATGTGAGCCGCCTGTTCGACCTGGGCTGGCGGCCTTCGATTTCTCTGGGTGAGGGGATTGAATCCACCTACCGCTGGTTCCTGACGCAGATGGCTGCCGAGGATGGTTCGTTGCGCCAGGGTGTGGGCTGAACCCTCCGGTCCGGCCCAAGGGGATCAGGGGAGCAGCAGCTCAGAGAAGAACTCTGGTACCACCTGACTGGCCGGGCCATAACGGTGCTCCTTAAAGAGTGATTCTCCACTACTCGGTGCCAGATTCAGCTCTATCGTGTGAGCACCCGCCTGATTAGCCATATCGACGAAACCGGCGGCAGGGTAGACCAGCCCGGAGGTACCGATGGCGATAAACAGATCCGCCAGCATCAGGGCCGCCTGAATCCGTTCCATGGCCAGGGGCATCTCGCCAAACCAGACCACATGGGGGCGCAGGTTGCCGCCGGTTCCACAGCAGGGGCAGGGCGTTTCAGTGGTGAGATCGCTGTTCCACTGGAAGATGTGATCGCTACGGCGACACCGCACTTTTTTCAGTTCCCCGTGCATGTGAATAACCGCACTGCTGCCCGCCTGTTCGTGCAGGTCGTCGATATTCTGGGTGACCAGCTGAAACCGGGCCGGGCTCTTCTGCTCAAACTCTGCCAGGGCGCGATGGGCCGGGTTGGGTTCGATCAAATCATTGCAGAGCCGGGCTCTGCGCTGGTTGTAGAAGTTGTGTACCAGGGCCGGGTCCCGGGCAAATGCCTCTGGGGTGGCGACATCTTCAAGCCGGTGTCTCTCCCACAGACCACCATTGTCCCGGAAGGTACTGATACCGGACTCCGCAGAAATGCCGGCGCCGGTGAGCACCAGGATATTGTGATAAACAGGACTCATAAAAGACTCGGAATGGTCGACTCCGCAATTGTCCCCCGACCACCACATCGGTGTCATGGGGAGTGAAATTTTGAGCGCTGATGAAACAGACTGAATCCGCCCCCTGGTTTGCCCCGCCGCAACCGGTTGCAGGACGGCGAGCCCTGGTCGTTGGAGCCGGACTTGCGGGCTGTGCGGTTGCCAGCAGTCTGGCGGCGCGTGGATTCGAGGTTGATCTGTTGGAGGCGGGGCCTCAGCCCGGGGGCGGCGCATCGGCCAATCCGGTGGCGATTTTTCAGCCCTACCTGACTGTGGATCACAGCGCGGTGAGTCGTTATCACTGCGCCGGGTTTCAGTGGACCCTGGCGCGTCTCAAAACACTGGAGGGGGTGCGTGGGGCCTGGGGAGGGGATCAAGCCGCGGGCCTGCTGAGATTGGCGCCGGACAAGAACAGCCAACTCCAGATGCAACGTCTGGTGGCCAGCGGACTGTTCCCGCCAGGTCTGGTGGAAATCCGAACCGCAGAGCAGATCAGTGCGCGCTGTGGCCTTAAGGTTGAGTATTCGGGCCTTGAATTCCCCGCAGGTGGCTGGATTGAACCGGCCAGCCTTTGTCGGGCTCTAATCCGGGGTCCCGCATCAAAGCTGGTACCAAATTTGGCACCAGTTCGGGCATCAATCCAGCTTCATACCAATCGGCCAGTCTCCCGCATCGGTCACAGCGACGGCGAATGGCAGCTTTATGACGACCATAATCAGTTGATTGCAAATGCCGAACTGCTGGTGTTGGCCACCGGCGGGAATTTCGGACTGAAGGCCGATTTGATTCCCGGTTCTGAGCCGTTTCCACTGGTTACAGTGCGGGGGCAGATCAGCAGGGTTGATCCGACACTCGCCAGTAAGAATTTGACTGCGGTGCTTGCAGGCAGTGGATTTCTAACGCCACCCATTGATGGTGTGCACTATCTGGGCGCCACCTACGACCGCGACTCCCGGGTCTCTCAGCTCCGGCCGGCGGATCATCTGGCGAATCTGGCTCGCTGCCGACTGTTATCCGGTGAGTTAACCGGGCTGAACGAGTCGAACCTTGTGGGGGGCTGGGTCGGCTTCCGGGGGACAACGCCGGACCGGCTGCCCCTGGTTGGGCCCATGCCCGAGTGGGCCGCATACAGAACGGATTACCGTGAGTTACACCATGG
>JAKLLR010000071.1 GCA_022014175.1 Gammaproteobacteria bacterium
GAATTTTCTTTTGTTCATGATCTTAATTCCCCTCAGGCGATATATTTTCGTCACGTATCTATATTAATCTGTTTCGGCAGGAACCCGATGCCCCTCGAAGGCCAAGGCTCACATTGATTCACCATATTTACGTTTCAGCGCGGCCTCTGAAAACTCCTTGTTGCGCTTCAGCATATCTTCGTTCCAGTCCGAAACTGGCACCCGCGCATCGTTCTGAACTGCATAATCTAGAGTGAACGCGGTACCGTGCAACCGCTGAAAGTCCACAGCAACTTGCCAGCCCACAATAAAACCATCATCCCCGTCCGCCATCTTCGTTTGGCGTGTAGCCAGGATAAATGTCCGCCAGAACTCATCCTTTTTATCAAACATTTCGCAGAAATATGAACCCACCAGCTCGGGGTCGTAATAGAGCAGTTTTCTACCGTAGGTTCCGCCCTCTGGGGCAACAGCATTGATTACCCAAACCTCTCTGGGCTGCCAGTCCGTATGGGTATCGGGATTCCAGTGCGGATACTCATCAAATTTGAATAGTTTTTCCGCCGGCATCTGCCCAGTCCAGGCTGCGTTAGTCGTAGGCAGTAATACATGCCGCTTCTCAACAAATTCATACTTCGGATACCAAGTCGGCCAGATATCCAGACAACCACTATCTTCATTATTGATATCAGTTGTCGGGATGGGATCCTGCCAGGTGTTGCCTGATAGGCGGCGAATCCTCCGTACCGACTTGATATAAGCCCATGAATCATCATTTCGACCGTCGTCATAGCGCTGAATCAACGCCCCCGTTCCGGCTACGTCATAAGGCGCAATATTGATCAACATGATCTTGTTTTTGATCGATCCATCGCCAATAACTTCCGGTGGAAGCGAGGTTCGATGGTTCATTCGCAGCTGGTTGTTGATGATAACGTTGGTCCGTTCTAAACCGTCCTCGGCATCTATAACGTATGTTCCCGCAGTTATTTGAAACGAATCGACAAACAAAATAGACGAGTAGAAAGAATTCCAGATGATCTTCATCGCCACATCAGGATCTTTCTCGTCTAGTTCAGGAAATGGAATACCTGAGGTGTAACCGGAGATGAGGCGGGTGCTGGGGTCGTAGGTCACATCGTCGGCGTACAGCGCTGTTTTGTCCAGCATGCTTTGAGGTTTTTTAACCGTCACGTAGGGACCAAGCCTCATCTCAAGACTAAGATCTCGAATCATCGTCTCGGTCGCCTGCGTCAGCATATCGCCAATTTTATGTCCCTCCAGAGTCTCATTTCTGAGCTCCTCCAGATTCGCCGCATTGAGGATCGTCCCCGCTGGAACTTCGGCCGCGAAGGCTGGGGCAGCAATCAACAATGCCAACGTAAGCAAGACTCGAAATATTAATCTCATTTCCTCACCCTCCAGTTTTTTCAAATCTATTGTTATTCCACTTCGCAACTTTCACAAAGCTCCAAAAGGCACGGCTGGGCATGGATTCAATACATGAATTGAATGCCAGCCTGACCCCGCGCCGATGGCCTAATGAAATACTCAAATGCCTAATCAAAAATAACCTGCCGATCAATCTGGCTATCTTCCAGAAGGCAGTGTTATCGGAGCTCAAACGTAGAATCCGCGGGAGTCGATGTTAGAGGCGATCAAAACAGGGGGAGAATTACATTTAAAGACCGGAAATCGAGCTGGAAATCCGGACCAGTAAGAATGGCCTCGAGCAGAACTGTCAAGGCCTGGCGCTCCGAATCCTTTCGGGAAATTGCGCATCTCTTCTCCTCCGATTTATCGCTAACGACTGCGTTAATCCAGGAATCGCAATCGTTAAACCCATCGGCCACGTCCGTGATCTATGCCACGATTCTCGCTATGCTGGATAGCGACAGCCTATTATTTTTCTTGGCGTTTTTGCATTTTTTGCACAGTGTGGAAACAATGTCAACATCGGAATTCAATTCCGGGGGCAGCCAGTCCACCCACCACAGCGGGCGGGCTACTCGTCACCAGTAGCATGACATACCACCCTGAGCCCGAAGCGGGGGCACCCTCCCCCTGCGATAACCGGAAAGCGACACACATTAACCGGATTCAGTAGTCGGCCCGGGCCAACCAGAGGTCGGGTCTAATTACACTGCCGAACTAGGTGGTGAGACTGAAAACCTGGCCGATCCCGCGCCTATCCGCCGTCGCTGCAGAGGGCCGAGGCGCCAGTTTCCAGATCCTTCAAAATCCCGTTCTGGATGTTATAGATCCAGCCATGGACCGACAGATCTGCCCCGTTTAGCCAGGCATTCTGAACGATGCTGGTGCCGCAGACATTACGCACCTGTTCCACCACATTCAGCTCGCATAAACGATCAAGCAGTTCCGCTTTGCCAAGACCCTCAAGTTGGTCCGCATTGAACCGGCTGACGTCCTTGATATGGCGCAGCCAGTTATCAATCAGCCCGTGCTGGTGGTCATCCATTGCCGCCTGGATACCACCGCAGCCGTAGTGACCGCAAACCACGATATGTTTGACCTTCAGTACCTCAACCGCAAAATGGATCACCGAGAGACAATTCAGATCCGTATGCACCACCACGTTGGCGATATTACGGTGAACGAACACCTCACCCGGTGGCAGATTGACGATCTGGTTGGCGGGCACGCGACTGTCAGCACAGCCAATCCACAGAATTTCCGGCGCTTGCTGTTTTGACAGCTGCGGAAAAAAATCCGGGTCTTTCTCCCTGATCGCTGCCGCCCAGGCCAGATTGTTGTCAAACAGATGTTTCAGGGTTTTCACCAGCGTGGATCCTTCATTAAGTCAAAATTTATCCAAAAATCCGGGAGCCCCCCGGTGGAAACAGCACCTACCAACCGTAATCTGTGCCGACCAGCTGGTAGAGCGCCTGATTATGAGTGCAATAATACTGGTCAAGGTAGTCATATACAGCCCCGTCCACCTGGCTCCGATTGCTGCCCACGTTGTGCGGTTTCACATGTCCGATCTGACAGCCACTGTCGACCTCGAGAAACTCGAAAACAGTGCGCAGTACCGCGGTCGGCTCCGCAAAAAGCGTCTCACTCTCCAGTACCAGAATCTGCTGCCGCTGGAACAGCTCGAAGTAGCGCTCCAGCTGAACCCTGTACAGACCACGACTCTTGTATGAGTTATGGATAAACCGCTCGTTTTTGAAATCCTTGGCCGCAATAACCTGCGCCAGCCGGCCCTGCTCTGCCCGTAAAGCGTCTGCGATAGCCAACGGCTCTCGATCTCTCCGCTTCATGTGGAAATAGTGGGAGATCGCGCGCTCGGTCGGGTTGCGCAGCACCGCAATCAGCTTGATCTCCGGCAACCAGTCGTAAATCCGCCTAGCGGTCAGCGGGTTGAACAGATAGAGCGGGGAGGCTTCAAACGTCAGTTTGTCAGGCTGCAAGCTGCGACGCAGCGGAAACTGGGCGCGGTACCAGGGCTCACCCTTCTGATAACTGTCAACCGCCGGATCAAGGCCCCCGTCGAAGAAATGGACCTCCTTCACGAATGAAGGCCGTATCTGGGGGTGCCGCGCCAACCAGGAGTAAAGACTGGTGGTGCCGGATTTTTGCGCACCAATTATGATGAAATCGGGCCGTGCCCGCTGTTGCCACAGCAACTTCCGGGCCTGCACCACCGATTCCCGCGCAGATCTTTTAATCCACCGCAGCACTCGATTTCTGACAACGTCAATCAATACCAAACCTGCTGGAGATGGCTAATGCCGGATAAACAAAGACATACTTTAAACGCTCAGCCCCTTCAGTAGCACATATCCCGCCCAGGCCGCTTCCAGTATCGATAGGCTCCGCACCGCCGATGGCCACCAAACGACCCTGGAGCGCTAAAGAAAAGGCCACCCGGAAGTGATCCCAAAGCGGCCTTGTCTTTCAACAGGCGGCTATCTGAATTAGCCGATCATGCTGTAACCACCGCTGACGCTGAGCACCTGACCGGTGACGTGACCTGCAACTGCGTTGGATGACAGAAACAGTACGGCATTGGCGATATCCCGTGGCCGTCCGACTTTCTTCAGTGGCAATGCGGCTGCGATCTTGGCGAACTGCTCTTCGGTGAACATGCCATCTTTTTTGGCCCACATGCTGGTCTCGCCGACGTCGTCGTCATCACCGGGAATGGTGACGCCGGGGCAGACAACGTTACAACGCACACCGAAACGACCATTCTCTTTGGCGATGCTTTTCATCAGGCTGTTGATGCCGGCCTTCATGGCACCGTAAACCGCCTCCCTGGCCTCCCCCTGACGGCTGGCATCAGAGCTGACGGAAACAATAGAGGTTGGGGTTTTATCCTCCAGAGCGGCATCCAGCACGGTCTTGGTGCAGTTGAGTGCGCCGAGGAAGTTGATGCGGATAATTTTGTCCCAGAACTCCGGGGTGGTCTGGCTGAAGAACATCAGGTCGTCCCAACCGACATTGTTGATCAAAACGTCAACCCCACCGAATTTCTGCCGGGCTGCCTGCACCATGGTCTGCACGTTAGCCAGATCAGTCACGTCGGTCTTGATCACCTGAATATCACTGGCACCCAGCTTTAATGCCTCTTCGGCAACTTTGCCAGCCTGGCCCTCATCAAGGTCCGCCAGGGTAATGTTGGCACTCTCTCTCGCCAACTCCAGGACAATGGCGCGTCCAATATTTGAACCACCACCGGTGACGATGACAGATTTTTCTTTCAGCTGTAGATCCATTTTCTCCTGAGCTCCCTGTGTTATTTATTAAGTCGCGTGTACAAGGCCATGAACGCCTGCGCCGGAACGGCATTCGGGGCGCACAGGGTACTCTGGCAGGAGCTGTTCCGGCAATCGCTTGCTGGCTAGCGCCGCAACCTGCCCCTACAATTCGGGGTTTGCCTCAGGACTGACTGGAAAACCTCGTGCTGCTCTATTTTCTCGCCGTGCTCACCGGCATTCCGCTGCTGGTCTGGAGCGCGGACCGCTTTGTCGGTGGTGCGTCAGCCATTGCCACCAGAACCGGCATCTCGCCACTGGTGGTGGGGCTGACCATAGTCGCGTTTGGCTCATCCGCGCCAGAAATGCTGGTCTCAGTGAATGCTGCGCTGAGTGACAACGGGGCCCTGGCAATCGGCAATGCGGTGGGCTCGAATATCGCCAATATCGCTCTGGTACTTGGCCTTACAGCGCTGGTTCGGCCATTGCGAGTCAACTCCCAGATTCTGCAACGGGAGTTTCCCCTGATGCTGCTGGTCACGTTGCTGGCCACCGCCCTGTTGATGGACTACCACCTGGGCCAGATAGATGGTCTGCTGCTGATCAGCACGGCGGTGGGCATCATCGGCTGGCTGGTCTATACCGCCCGACACACTGAAAGGGGCGACCCGCTTGGGCAGGAGGTCGTGGCTGCGATACCCAAGGGTGTGACCAGAAACCAGGCGCTGTTCAGCCTGGGAGTTGGACTCTTGGTGCTAATTGGCAGTGCCAAACTGCTGGTCTGGGGTGCGGTGGGCATCGCCTCTTGGTTGGGGGTCAGTGATCTGATTATCGGCCTCACACTGGTCGCCATCGGCACCAGCCTGCCGGAGGTTGCGGCATCCCTCGCCGGGGTACTGCGAAATGAGGATGACATCGCCCTGGGTAATGTCATTGGCTCCAATATCGCCAACATTCTGGTGGTGGTTGGCATTCCCGGTCTGATCAGCCCTGCGGCGGTGGACGGCGCCGTACTGCACCGGGATCTGCCGGTCATGCTGTTGCTCAGCGTCGGCCTGCTGATATTGATTTTTCGCCGACGCCGATCACCGATCGTGGAACGCTGGCACGGCATGCTTTTTTTGAGTGCGTATCTGGCCTACCTGTTTCTGCTGGCCAAACCCGGTTAAGGCCCGCAAGCATCTATAATGATCCCCGAAACACCCGCCACGGGTTGGAACCTGATAGCCGACTGGAATCCCATGAGCCGACATCCCCAATGACCAAAAAAATTGACCCGGAGGCGGTTTTAGAGCTGGCTCGTGCGGTAATTGAGACCGAAGCAGAGGCGGTGACCCAGCTTGCGAACCAGATTGGGGCCGAATTTGTCACCGCCTGCGAACTGCTGCTGGGCTGCAGCGGCCGCATCGTGGTCACCGGCATGGGCAAATCCGGCCATATCGGCAGCAAGATCGCCGCCACCCTGGCCAGCACCGGCAGCCCCGCATTTTTTGTACACCCCGGCGAAGCGAGCCACGGTGACCTGGGCATGATCAAGCCCGGCGATGTGGTACTGGCGATGTCCAACTCCGGTGAAACCGACGAACTCCTGCTGATCATGCCCCTGATCAAACGGTTGGGGGTCCCACTGATTGCCATGACCGGCAACAACAATTCATCGCTGGCCCGGGACGCGGATGTCGCGCTGGATGTCAGCGTCGCCAAAGAGGCCTGCCCGCTGGGCCTGGCACCCACCTCAAGCACCACAGCCACGCTGGTGATGGGGGATGCCCTTGCGGTTGCACTCCTGGAGAGCCGGGGATTCTCAACCGAGGATTTTTCCCGCTCCCACCCCGCCGGCCGTTTGGGTCGACGGTTGCTGATCCATGTCGAAGACGTGATGCATAAAGGTGAGCAGATTCCCAGAGTCACGGAGGCCGCCACAGTATCTGACGCCCTGCTGGAGATGACCCAAAAAGGGCTCGGTATGACCTCCGTAGTCGATACCGACGGGCAGATGCTCGGCATCTTTACCGACGGCGATCTGCGCCGGGCACTGGAGCAAAACCTCAACCCCGGCACCATGCCCATCGCCCAGGCCATGACCCGAGGTGGCGTCACCGCTGAGCCACAGATGCTCGCCGCCGAGGCAGTCCATCTAATGGAGGCCCGCAGCATCAACGCCCTGCTGGTGACCGACAAATCCGGTCGGGTAGTTGGCGCCCTCAACATGCATGACCTGCTGCGGGCCGGGGTGGTTTGAGCCGATGAGCAGTGACATCAGGGCCCGGGCCGCGCAGATTCGGCTGCTGATTCTGGACGTGGATGGGGTACTCACCGATGGCCGCCTCTTCATGGGCGACGATGGTGCTGAGTATAAAACCTTCCACACCCGGGACGGCCACGGCATGAAGCAGTTGATGAGAAGCGGGGTGGAGATCGCCATCATCAGCGGTCGCTGTTCATCAGCGGTGGAGCGCCGTATGGCAGAGTTGGGTGTGACCCGTCTCGCCCAGGGCCAGTCCGATAAACAACAGAGCTTTGAGAACCTGCTGAACGAACTGGATCTCGCGCCCAATGAGGTTGCCTACATGGGGGATGACCTGCCGGATCTGGCCATCATGCGCCAGGTGGGACTGGCCACCGCCGTAGCGGACGCCCACGAACTCACCCGGCTCGGGGCCCACTGGGTTGCCTCAATCAATGGCGGCTTTGGCGCGGTACGAGAGCTATGCGATCTGATCATCGCAGCCCAGGGCAACGACCCCACTGGCTAGCCCCGGAAGCGGCCTGAAATTTGAATCGCCGTGCACTGCAACTGGCCGGGGTCATCACCGTCACAATCCTGGCGGTTTTCGCCCTGCGCGATGCCTCGGTGGATAGCCCCCGGCCAATACCGACCGCTGAAGAGAGTCACGTCCCCGACTATATCGTCGATCAGTTCAACAGCACCCTGTTGGGACGCAATGGCAAACCCCTGTACCGGCTGGGAGCGGTGGAGCTGAAACATTTCAGCGACGACGACACCTCCGAGCTGCAACAACCCCGCTATGCTAAATTCCCGGAAGGGGCAAAACCGGTCTTCATCTCCGCCGATCGCGGCTGGATGAATGCTGATGAAACCGAACTTCTACTGGTCGGCAATGTCCAGGTTAACAAGGGTCAGCCCGGCGATACCCAGAGCATCAAAGCCACTATGGAGACCCTGCGAATTTTCCCCAAGGAGGATTTTGCCGAAACCGACAGCCCGGTACACCTTGAGGGTCAGGGCACCGTTGCCGATGCGATCGGCATGCATGCCGATCTGGCTAACGACCGGCTGACTCTTCTCTCCAAAGTCCGTGGTAAACAGGAACCCAGATCCAGATGAAACTGCGCCTGACCAACATCCTGAGCAGCCTGCTCATGCTCACCCTTCCCGGACTGCTGCCGGCGCTGGAGACAGACCGGCAGCAACCTACCTACATCGAAGCCGACCAGGTTGAGATCGACGACGCCAAGGGCATCAGCATCTACCAGGGTAACGTGATTCTGACCCAGGGGAGCATTCGGCTGGAGTCGGATATTCTGACCGTCTTCAACGCCGAAGGTGAGACGGAACGATACGTCGCAGATGGCGAGCCTGCCCGCTACAAACAGACTATGGAAAAGGACGGCAGTGATCTGGTTGCTACCGCCCTGAATATCGAATATCAGCTGGCCCGGGAGATCGTCACCCTGACTCAACAGGCCCATGTGACCCAGCATGATGACGAATTCATGGGCGAACGCATCGTCTACAACATGCGCACAAGCAAGGTTCAGGCGAGTTCTGCTGCCACCAGCGGTGGCGACGGCGGACGGGTGCGGATGGTCATTCAGCCCCGCGACCAGAAGGCGCCCTGATGTCCCGACTCGAAGCCCGGGGACTGGTCAAACGCTACGGTGACCGCACTGTGGTCAACGGCATCAGCATCTGCCTTGAACGGGGTGAAGTGGTGGGTCTTCTTGGCCCCAACGGCGCAGGCAAAACCACCTGTTTCTACCTGCTGGTGGGGCTGGTTCGCTGTGACAGTGGCCAGGTACTGCTGAACCGCAACGAGGTCACCGCAATGCCCCTGCATCAACGGGCCCGGCAGGGCCTCTCATACCTGCCCCAGGAGGCCTCTGTCTTCCGCCAGCTGTCAGTGGAAGACAACATTCTGGCGATTCTCGAGGTCCAACCAGGGCTTGATGAGTCTGCCCGCCGTGACCGGCTGGAGCAGCTGCTTGAGGAGCTGCAGATCGGTCACATCCGCAAGAGCAAAGGCATCAGCCTCTCTGGTGGCGAACGGCGACGGGTCGAAATCGCCCGGGCGCTGGTCACCGATCCCCAGTTTATTCTGCTCGACGAACCCTTTGCCGGGGTCGATCCGATTACCGTGCTGGAACTGCAGAAGGAGATCGAGCGATTGCGGGACCGGGGCATCGGGGTGCTGATCACCGACCACAACGTGCGCGAGACCCTGGGCATCTGCACCCGTGCTTACATCGTCAATGAAGGCCGCATTCTGACTGAGGGCACCGCCGAGGAGATTCTGGCCAATGAGCAGGTGCGCAGGGTCTACCTGGGCGAGCATTTTCGACTTTAAACAGCCAGCCCCACCGGCAAAGCCGGGAACCACCCACCGTCTGCAACCACACATCTACAAATTTGAA
This sequence comes from Gammaproteobacteria bacterium, assembly GCA_022014175.1. GTDB lineage: Bacteria > Pseudomonadota > Gammaproteobacteria > Immundisolibacterales > JAKLLR01 > JAKLLR01. The sequence goes on from JAKLLR010000071.1 coordinate 9,357, forward strand.
AATCTATGGTACGTTGTTTGCTTCTACAAACTGCGCGGCGAAGCTGTATTACGGATGAAACAGACGCTCAACCTCAAGCTCGGTCAGAGCCTGACCATGACGCCTCAGCTGCAGCAGGCCATTCGGCTATTGCAGCTTTCAACACTTGAACTGCAGACCGAGATCCGGGAAGCCCTGGATAACAATCCGCTGCTTGAGATTGAAGAGAGCCCTGAATCGGGGGATGCAGAGACAGAGCCTGCGAACGCTGAAGCCTCCGCCCTCGGCGAAAATGACGCCCCCCGTGCCGAGAATGAGCAGGACATGGAGTTTGGTCGGGAAGCCAAAATACCGGAAGAGCCCGAGACAGATACCCGTTGGGAAGACACCTACGGCGACACCGTGCAGGACTACCTGCCCACCAGCGCCTCATCCGGCGACTCCAGTGAGCTGCCGGATTTTGAGAGCCGCACCAGCAGCGATGAAACCCTTACCGATCACCTGCTCTGGCAACTGCAACTCACCCCCTTTTCCGACCAGGATCGGGAGATCGCAGAGGTTCTGATTCGGGCGATCAGCTCCCAGGGTTACCTGGAGGACACCCCGGAAGACGTTCTCACCCATCTGCTCGACACCTATCCCGAGCTCACCCTGGAAGAGGTGGTAACGGTGCTTCACCGAGTACAACAGTTTGACCCCGCAGGCATCGGCGCCCGAGATCTCTCCGAGTGTCTCAGCCTGCAACTGCGTCAGTTACCCCCGGAGAGCCCCTGGCGGGAAACCGCACTGACTCTGGTCGCCAACCATCTTGAAGACCTCGCCAGTCACAACTTCAGGAACATCACCAAAGCTCTGAGAATCCCGGAGAGCGAGCTGTCCGAAGTGGTTAGGCTGGTGCAGTCTCTCGACCCCAAACCCGGCGCCAGAATCGGGGCTAACGCCACAGAATACGTGGTACCAGACATTATCGTAAGGCGCATTAACGAACGCTGGCAGGCAGATCTCAATCCAGACATTGCGCCAAAAATCCGGGTCAACCCGTTCTATTCCGGCATGATCAAACGGCGGGACAACAGCAGCGATAACACTTACCTGAAAGACCACTTGAACGAAGCCCGCTGGTTCATCAACAGCCTCAAGAGCCGCAATGACACCCTACTGCGGGTCGCCCGTTGCATCGTTGAGCGGCAACAGGCGTTCTTCGATTATGGCGATGAGGCGATGCGGCCGATGGTACTGCACGACATTGCCGATGAGCTCGGCATGCATGAGTCCACCATCTCCCGGGTGACCACCAAGAAGTACATGCACACCCCCAAAGCCACTTTCGAACTGAAATATTTCTTCTCCAGCCATGTCAATACAGAGAGTGGCGGCACGGCGTCTGCGGTCGCGATCAAAGCCCTGATCCGCAAGCTGATCGACGCGGAGGAGAAGCCCCTCAGCGATAGCCGACTGGCGGATCTGCTGTCACAAGATCAGGGCATTCAGGTGGCGCGGCGCACCGTCGCCAAGTATCGTGAAGCACTCAACATTCCCCCATCCAACGAGCGCAAAAAACTTAACGCCTGACAACAATCCATTATTTGACAAGGAGGCATCCATGCAGATCGAAATCAGCGGACAGCACATGCAGCTCACCGAACCGCTGCAGGAGTACGTGCAACAGAAGATCCAGAGGCTGGAGCGACACTTCGAACACATTAGCCATATTCATGTGGTGCTGAGCCCGGAAAAACTGCTGCACAAGGCGGAGGCCACCGTGGGCCTGACCGGCACCACTCTGTTTGCGGAATCCTGCCAGGAGGACATGTACGCTTCAATTGATCTGATGATCGACAAGGTTGACGGCCAGCTGCGCAAGCATAAAGGCAAGATCACCGATCACCACCGGGCCGGTGGTGCCCTGAAAGACCAGACCCTGGAAGAGCCGGAGCCCTGAGTCGGCCGTGCAGCTGATTATCGTCAGTGGCCTCTCGGGCTCGGGA
>JAKLLR010000072.1 GCA_022014175.1 Gammaproteobacteria bacterium
CCAGCCATCGGCGGTATCGGCAAAAGCCATCTGGTGCGGGAGATTGATGCACTGGGCGGCGCCATGGCCCAGGCGGCGGACCAGGCCGGCATCCAGTTTCGGGTGCTCAACCGCAGCAAGGGCCCCGCGGTTCGGGCAACCCGGGCTCAGGCCGACCGCCAGCTCTATAAAAGCTACATTCGCCAGCGCCTGGAAAACCAGCCCGGCCTGACCCTCTTCCAGCAGTCGGTAGAAGACCTGGTGGTCGAACAGGGGCGGATCGCCGGGGTGGTCTGCCAGATGGGGCTGACCATTCGGGCCAGAACCGTGGTGCTGACCGTCGGCACCTTCCTCGGCGGCGTGATTCATATCGGCCAGCAGAACCATCAGGGTGGCCGGGCCGGAGATCCACCCTCGAATCCGCTATCGATCAGGCTGCGGGCCCTGCCATTTGCTGTGGGTCGCCTCAAAACTGGCACCCCACCCCGGCTGGATGGCCGCACAATCGATTTCGGTCGGCTGCAAGCTCAGGCCGGAGACGACCCCAGACCCGCTTTTTCATTTCTGGGGGACCCGGCACAACACCCCCGGCAGCTGCCCTGCTATATCACCCACACCAACGAAACCACCCATGAACTGATTCGGGGCAGCCTCGACCGCTCACCGATGTATAGCGGTCAGATTGAGGGGGTTGGCCCCCGCTACTGCCCTTCGATTGAAGACAAGGTGGTTCGTTTCGCCCAGCGCCACGCTCACCAGATTTTTCTGGAGCCGGAAGGGTTGACCACCCACGAGGTCTATCCCAACGGCATCTCCACCAGCCTGCCCTACGACACCCAGATCGCCCTGGTACAAAGCATAGTGGGCCTGGAGCAGGCCCACATCACCCGCCCCGGATACGCCATCGAGTACGACTATTTCGATCCCCGGGGACTGCGCAGCAGCCTGGAGACTCAACATCTCGGAGGGCTCTTCTTTGCCGGCCAGATCAACGGCACGACCGGCTATGAAGAGGCCGCCGCCCAGGGCCTGCTTGCGGGCATCAACGCCGTTCTGAAAGTGCGAGACCAGCCCGCCTGGGTCCCCGCCCGGCATGAGGCCTATCTCGGCGTGCTGGTTGATGACCTGGTGACCAACGGCACTCTGGAACCCTACCGAATGTTCACCTCCCGGGCGGAACACCGGCTGGTTCTGCGCCAGGATAACGCCGACCTGCGGCTGACCGAAATCGGCCGCACCCTGGGGTTGGTGGACGAGCACCGCTGGGCCCAGTTCAACCGCAAGCGGGAGCGCATTGAAGCCGAGCTCAAGCGCCTCAACCAGACCTGGTTACGGCCTGGGGATCTCACCCAAGCCGAGCAGCACCAGCTGCTGGAGCAGCCCCTCGGGCGGGAACAGAGGCTCAGCGAACTGCTGCGGCGCCCCGGCGTCCGCTACGCGCAGCTCATGAGCCACCCGGCCACGGGTCCCGGAGTCGATGACCAGGATGTGGCCGAGCAGGTCGAGACTCAGCTGAAATACGCCGGTTACGTCGACCGCCAGACCCGGGATATCCAGAAACAGGCGGCAGAATCCGAAACCCCCCTGTCGGACCGACTCGATTACAGCGCGGTCTCCGGGCTGTCTAACGAGGTCCGGGACAAACTCTCCCAGGTCAAACCGGAAACCATCGGCCAGGCAAGCCGGATCTCCGGCATCACCCCGGCAGCGATTTCCCTGCTGCTCATTCACCTCAAACGCCACTCCGGCTCGCCCCCGCCGGAGTTGACCGGCACCGCCAGCTGAACGGCCTGATGGCCGCAACAGAGACGCCGGAGAGAATCCTCAGCGGCGGTCTTAAAGAGTTGGGGCTGGAGCTGGAGCCAACGCTACAGACCCGCGCTCTGGAGCTGGTTGCCCTGGTTGCAAAATGGAACCGGCACTACAACCTCACCGCCGTGCGGGAGGTGAATGAGATGGTCAGCCGCCACCTGCTTGATAGTCTGGCCCTGCTGCGCCACCTGCCCTCTGCAAAGCGCCTGATCGACGTTGGCAGCGGCGCCGGCTTTCCGGGCATTCCGCTGGCTCTGGCGCGACCGGAGAGTCATATCACCCTGCTCGACAGCAGCCGCAAACGCTGTCGTTTTCTGCATCAGGCCACCGCCGAGCTAAAGCTCACGAACACCGCAGTGATCGAGACCCGGGTCGAACAGACCACTGACATCGAACCCTTCGAGGGGGTGGTCTGCCGGGCCTTCGCCCCGCTACCCAGGCTGCTGGAGCTCGCCGGTCATCTCTGTGCACCAGCTGGTTACATCTACGCCCTCAAGGGGCTCGTGCCGGAAGAAGAGTTGGCAAGCCTACCCGGAGACTTTAAGCTGGAGCGGGTCACCGTCCTGCAGGTGCCCGGGCTGAGTGCCAGCCGGCATCTGATTGTTCTCAAAAAAGCCTGATCCAAGACACCTATGGCCCAAATTATCGCCATCACCAATCAGAAGGGGGGTGTCGGCAAAACCACGACCAGCATCAATCTGGCCTCGGCTCTGGCGATGACCCGGCGACGGGTGCTACTGGTGGACCTGGATGCCCAGGGCAACGCCACCACCGGCTCCGGCATCGACAAATCCCAGGTCCAGCCCACCGTCTCCGAAGTCGTCCTCAACGGCCTGCCCGCATCCGAGGCGATCCAGAAGTGTCACGGTTATCATCTGCTGCCCGCCAACAGCGAACTGACCCGCACCAAAATCCTGCTGGCGGAGATCGATGGGCGGGAGTTCCGGCTCAGGGATCAGCTCGCGACCCTGGCTGAGACCTACGAATTTGTGCTGATCGACTGCCCGCCGTCGCTGGATATGCTCACCGTCAACGCCCTGGTGGCGGCGAACTCCATCCTGATCCCGATGCAGTGTGAATATTTTGCTCTTGAGGGGGTGAGCGATCTGATTGACACCATCGAGACCATTCGCGAATCGGTCAACCCGGAGCTGCGAATAGAAGGGCTGCTGCGGACCATGTATGACCCCCGAAATCGTCTGACCCGGGAGGTCAGCGCAGAGTTGCAAAACCACTTTGGCGACCTGCTATACCGCACCACCGTGCCCCGCAATGTACGGCTGGCGGAAGCCCCGAGCCACGGCCTGCCGATCACCCACTACGCCCGCAAATCCCGGGGTGCCATCGCCTATCTGGCCATGGCCGGGGAGCTGCTGCGGCGGGCTGAACTCACCCCATCACCGGAGACAGTCACTTGAATTCATCCAAAAAGCGAGGCCTAGGTCGCGGGCTCGATGTCCTGCTAAGTAAGCCCGCGGACAACTCCACCCGTGAACAGACCTCAACAGAACAGGATGGTGAACTTCACTATCTGCCGGTGGAGTATCTGCAGCGGGGCCAGTATCAGCCCCGCAAAAACATCCGGGCCGAAGAGCTGCAACCCCTGGCGGACTCCATCCGCACGCAGGGGGTGATACAGCCCATCGTGGTCAGGCCGCTGGCTGAAAACCGCTATGAGATCGTCGCCGGCGAACGGCGCTGGCGGGCCGCGCAGCTGGCGGGGCTTGGGGAGGTTCCCGCGCTGGTGCGGGAAATCCCCGACAACGCAGCCCTCGCTATTGCCCTGATTGAGAACATTCAGCGGGAGAACCTCAACCCCATCGAAGAGGCCCAGGCCCTGGAGCGTCTGCAGCAGGAGTTTGAACTCTCCCATCAACAGATTGCCGAGGCTGTCGGCCGCTCCCGTGCAGCGGTCACCAACCTGCTGCGGCTGCTCAATCTCAATCCGGACGTGCGGGAAAAGGTTGAGCAGGGTCATCTGGAGATGGGCCACGCCCGAGCTCTGCTGGCGGTGCCCGGGCAACAGCAGTCCGAACTGGCCCGCAGAGTTATCAGCGGCGGACTCTCGGTACGACAGACCGAGGCGCTGGCCCGAAGAGCCACCAGCCCGGAAGCCCCCAAACAAGCTGAACCAACCTACAATCCAGATCTTGAGGCGCTGCAGCAACGGCTCTCGGACACTCTGGGCGCTGCCGTGCAGTGCCGCCACCGTAACTCGGGCCAGGGCCAGCTGGTTATCAAGTACAACAGCCTGGAAGAGCTGGACGGAATTCTGGCTCACATCAAATAGCGTGCGTTATCTCCTTGACCCACGAGGGCTCAGTCATTAGAATGCGCGCCGGTTTCAGAGCTTGGCCAGACAGCATGCAAACGGGCTTCTCGATGAATAATCGAAGCCAGGGTGAGCAGTCTCGAGGCATTGACAGTCTGGCCTCTCGCCTGCTGTTCATGCAGTTTATACTGATCGCACTGATGGTGCTGGTCTGGTGGGCTTTAGACGCACCCGGCAGGCCGCTTGATGTTGCGCTCGGGGGCATAGTAGGTCTGCTTGCGCAGACATCAATGGTATGGCTGCTACGGCGCGTGCCACGAGATGATGCCCGAGCTTTTCTGCGACGGCTCTACCTCGCGGAAACAGTGAAATTTGGCATCATTGCGCTGTTATTTGCGTTGCTGCTAAGGCTGCCAGAATTTGGGCCACTACCCGGAATTACTGGTTTTGGAATGACACTACTGCCGTACTGGATTGGGCTAGCGGCCCACAAACCCGGAAACAGATTGTTTAGAAAATGAGTGCCGGCCCACAAACCCCGACCCAATATATCGTTCATCACCTCACAAACCTGTCCGTAGGGGAGGGTTTCTGGACGCTCAACATTGATAGCCTGGTCATTGCCTGGCTGCTCGGTGGGCTTTTTTGCGGCAGCTTCTATCTCGCAGCCCGGCGGGCAACCACTGGGGTGCCGACCGGTTTCCAGAGCTTCGTCGAGATCATGGTCGAATTCGTCGACCAGTCGGTCCGGGAGAGCTTCCACGGCAACAGTAAGCTCGTTGCGCCACTTGCGCTGACCATATTCGTCTGGATTTTTCTAATGAATCTGATGGATTTGATACCCGTTGACCTGCTGCCCTGGCTGGCACAACTGGTTGGCATCCCCTACCTGAAAGTGGTGCCCACTACCGACCTGAACATGACCCTGGGTATGTCGATCACCGTATTCCTGCTGATCATTTTCTACAGCTTGAAAGTCAAAGGCCCGAAAGAGGTGATAAAGGAGTCCCTGTTTCACCCGTTCGGCCCCTGGCTGATGCCTTTCAACCTGCTTCTCAAGCTGGTTGAGGAGTTTGCCAAACCGGTTTCGCTGGCACTGCGACTGTTCGGCAACCTGTATGCCGGCGAGTTGATTTTTATTTTGATCGCACTCCTGCCTTTTTATCTGCAGCCGTTCCTGTCGCTGCCCTGGGCGATCTTCCATATTCTGATCATTACCTTGCAAGCCTTCGTGTTCATGATGTTAACCATCGTCTACATGAGCATGGCCCATGAAACACACTGAATTCTTAACCCTCTTTTAAATCACGCTTTTAACTCAGGAGCATTTTTCGAATGGAAGCTTATATCGCCGAAATCCAGAGCCTTACAGTCATTGCTGTAGGCATTATTCTCGGCCTGGGTGCCGCTGGCACTGCAATTGGCTTTGGTCTTCTCGGTGGCAAATTTATCGAAGGTGCTGCCCGCCAGCCCGAGATGATTCCGGAACTGCAAACCAAGATGTTTATCGTCGCCGGCCTGCTTGATGCGGTCACCATGATTGGCATCGGCCTGGCCCTGTTTTTCACCTTTGCCAATCCCTTCCTGGCGCCGCTAACCGCCGCCGCTGGACACTGATCACCCAACCGGAATCAGCACGAGGGTCCACCAAGTGAGTATCACCGCTACCCTGTTCGGCCAGATGATTACCTTCGGGTTACTCATCTGGTTCACCATGAAGTTCGTCTGGCCACCGCTACTGTCTGTAATGGAAGAGCGGCAGAAGAAAATCGCAGACGGTCTGGCTGCGGGCGAAGCCGGCCTGCAGGCCCGGGAAACCGCTGAGGCGGAGATCGCAGAATTGGTCACTACGGCCAAGAATCAGGCATCTGAAATCGTTGCTCAGGCCGAAAAACGCAGCACCGAGATCGTCGAAGCCGCCAAGGATACCGCCCGCCAGGAGGGGCAGCGGTTGATCGCTTCCGCCCAGGCTGAACTGGAGCAGGAGATCAATCGCGCCCGCACCACACTACGAGCGGAAGTCGCCGCCATCGCGGTGGCGGGCGCCGAACGTATTCTGGCTCGTGAAGTCGATACCGCCCAGCATCAGCAACTGCTGGGCGAACTGGCGAAACAACTCTAGATCGATATGGCAGAACTGATCAGCATTGCCCGCCCGTACGCCAAGGCAGCATTCCAATTTGCTTCTGGCCAGGGGCAGGTCGACACCTGGTCGCGCATGCTTGGCAGTGCTGCCGAGCTGGCGCAGAATCCTGACGTCCAGAACTGCATAAACGATCCGCGTATTGGCCAGGAGCAACTGGTTGAGCTGGTTGTAGACATCTGCGGTGAAAGCCTGGACCAGAACGGTCGAAATTTCGTCGCCATCCTGGCGGAAAACCACCGGTTGCCGCTGCTTGCAGAGATCGCAGACCTATTCGATAGATTAAAGCAGGAGGCCGAAGCCGTTGTCTCGGTCGAAGTGACCACGGCCAGGCCGATAGAATCGGTTCAAATGACGCTGCTACAGAACGCTTTAGAGAAAAATCTCAACAAATCAGTCAGCCTGAGTACTCAACTCGACGAAAGTCTGGTCGGGGGTGCTGTCATCCGCTATGGCGACCAGGTGATCGACGGTTCGATCCGGGGCCGTTTGGCTCAACTTGCCACCGCCCTGGCTCAGTAAACAAGGAACGAGGCCATGCAACTTAATCCCTCTGAAATCAGCGATCTGATCGCAAAACGGATCAAAAATCTCGATATCGGCACGGAGACCCGCACCGAAGGCACCGTGGTCGGCGTCTCGGACGGCATCGTGCGAATTCACGGCCTCGGGGACGTCATGCAGGGCGAAATGGTCGCCTTCCCCGGCAACACCTTTGGCATGGCGCTGAATCTGGAACGCGATTCGGTCGGTGCCGTGGTTCTGGGCAACTACCAGCACATTACGGAAGGCGACAAGGTGCAGTGCACCGGCCGCATCCTGGAAGTCCCAACCGGACCAGAACTGCTTGGCCGAGTAGTTGATCCTCTGGGTAACCCCATCGACGGCAAAGGTGCGATTGAGTGTCAACAGACCTCGCCCATCGAAAAAGTCGCCCCCGGCGTGATCGAACGGCAGTCTGTGGACCAGCCGGTCCAGACCGGACTCAAGGCGATTGATGCCATGGTGCCGATCGGTCGCGGCCAGCGGGAACTGATCATCGGTGACCGCCAGACCGGCAAAACTGCGGTCGCCATTGATGCCATCATCAACCAGAAGGGCACCGGTGTTAAGTGTATCTATGTGGCGATCGGACAGAAGGCGTCATCCATCGCTGCCGTCGTCCGCAAGCTGGAAGAGCATGGCGCGCTTGAGCATACCGTCGTGGTCGCAGCGACCGCCTCCGATTCCGCCGCTCAACAGTACATCGCGCCCTACTCCGGTTGTGCCATGGGTGAGTACTTCCGGGATCTTGGTGAAGACGCGCTGATCGTCTACGACGATCTGACCAAACAGGCCTGGGCCTATCGCCAGGTCTCCCTGCTGCTGCGTCGCCCGCCGGGGCGTGAAGCCTATCCCGGAGATGTGTTCTATCTTCACTCCCGTCTGCTCGAACGTGCCGCCCGGGTCAATGCGGATTACATCGAAAAGATTACCGATGGCGCAGTCAAGGGCCAGACCGGCTCCCTCACCGCGCTACCCATTATCGAAACTCAGGCGGGAGACGTATCCGCTTTCGTGCCGACCAACGTGATCTCGATCACCGATGGCCAGATCTACCTGGAGACCGACCTGTTCAACTCCGGAATCCGACCGGCAATTAACGCCGGGCTCTCGGTCTCCCGGGTTGGTGGCGCGGCCCAGACCAAGATCGTAAAAAAGCTGGGGGGCAGCGTACGTCTGGCTCTGGCCCAGTATCGGGAACTCGCCGCTTTTGCCCAGTTTGCTTCAGACCTTGATGAGATCACCCGCTCCCAGCTTGAGCGGGGACAGCGCGTCACTGAACTGATGAAACAGAAGCAGTACAGCCCGCTGACCATTGCGGAGCAGGCACTGTCTCTATTTTCCGCCAACGAAGGCTACCTTGACGAGGTGGAGATCACCAGCATCGTCAGCTTTGAACACAACCTGCACGCTCATGCCCGCTCCAACCACTCGGAGCTGCTAGACAAAATCAATCTCACTGGCGACTACAACGATGACATCGCTGCCGAATTGAAAGCAGTGCTGGACAGTTTTAAAGCCAACGGCAGCTGGTAAGCACAGTAGGGCAACATGGCTAACGCAAAGGAAATTCGCACCAAGATCGGCAGCATTGGCAGCACACAGAAGATCACCAGAGCGATGGAGATGGTGGCCGCGAGCAAGATGCGGCGGGCTCGGGAGCGGGTTATAACCAGCCGCCCCTACGCTGACAAGATGCGTAACGTGATTACTCACCTGGCCCAGGCGCAGACTGAAGTAGGCCACCCCTATCTGCGGGAGCGGCCGATAAAGCGGGTCGGCCTGATTGTGATCTCAAGCGACCGGGGGCTCTGCGGCGGGTTGAACAACAACCTGTTCAAAACCATCACCCCCCAGCTGGGCGGGTGGCAGAAAGATGGAATCGAGGTTGAGATCTGCACCATCGGCAGCAAGGCCGTCACTTTTTTTAAGCGAATGGGCGGCAATCTGGTGGCACAGGCCGGGCATCTGGGTGATACCCCCAGTTTGATGGATCTGATCGGGACCGTTAAGGTGATGCTGGATGCCTACGACGATGGTCGTATTGATCGGTTGCATATCGCCTACAACGACTTCATCAACACCATGACCCAGGAACCCCGGGTACAGCAGTTGCTACCGGTTAGCAGCGAAGGGGTAGCCGAACAGCCACACAGCTGGGATTACCTGTATGAACCGGACTCCAGCGCGGTGCTGGACGCCCTGCTGACCCGTTACGTCGAATCCCTGGTCTACCAGGCCGTGGTCGAAAATGCGGCCAGCGAACAGGCGGCCCGGATGGTTGCCATGAAAGCAGCCTCTGACAACGCAACCAACCTGATCGACGAGTTACAGCTGGTCTACAACAAGGCCAGGCAGGCATCGATAACCCAGGAATTAGCAGAAATCGTGGCCGGTGCGGCAGCGGTCTAGCCCCCGGAACAGCTTTACAGAGGAAATGGATTAATGAGCACAGGAAAGGTAGTCCAAGTTATCGGCCCGGTGGTGGATGTGGAATTTCCCCATGGCTCCGTACCCAGCGTCTACGACGCTCTGGTGATTGAAAAAAACGGCCTGACTCTGGAAGTGCAACAACAGTTGGGCGACGGTGTTGTCCGGACCATCGCCATGGGCTCCACAGATGGTCTCCAGCGCGATGTTGAAGCGACCAATACTGGCAAGGGTATTTCTGTGCCGGTTGGCACCAAAACCCTTGGCCGAATCATGGACGTGCTCGGCAACCCGATTGACCAGAAGGGCCCCATCGGCGAAGAGGAGAAGTGGGTTATTCATCGGGAGGCGCCCGCCTATGACGAGCTCTCTGCGGCCACCGAGTTACTGGAAACCGGCATCAAGGTGATTGACCTGGTCTGCCCCTTCGCCAAGGGCGGCAAGGTCGGCCTGTTCGGCGGTGCTGGCGTCGGCAAGACCGTCAACATGATGGAGCTGATCCGCAACATTGCCATGGAGCACAGTGGCTACTCGGTGTTTGCCGGAGTCGGTGAGCGGACCCGGGAGGGCAACGATTTCTACCACGAGATGACCGACAGCAACGTAATCGACAAGGTCTCCCTGGTTTACGGCCAGATGAACGAGCCTCCGGGCAACCGTCTGCGGGTTGCACTGACCGGACTGACCATGGCCGAGTACTTCCGTGACGAAGGCCGGGACGTGCTGCTATTCGTGGATAACATCTACCGCTTCACCCTGGCGGGTACCGAAGTCTCCGCACTGCTGGGCCGCATGCCTTCAGCGGTGGGCTATCAGCCCACCCTGGCGGAAGAGATGGGCAGGCTGCAGGAGCGTATCACCTCGACCAAAACCGGCTCCATCACCTCTATCCAGGCGGTCTATGTGCCGGCGGATGACTTGACCGATCCATCACCAGCCACCACTTTCGCCCATCTGGACGCCACTGTGGTGCTGTCACGGCAGATCGCCGAGCTCGGTATCTACCCGGCAGTGGACCCCCTCGACTCCACCTCGCGCCAGCTCGATCCGCTGGTGGTCGGTCAGGAGCACTACGACGTTGCCCGCGCAGTTCAGGGCACCCTGCAACGCTACAAAGAGCTGCGGGATATCATTGCCATTCTCGGCATGGACGAACTGGCGGAAGAGGACAAACTGACCGTACAGCGCGCCCGGAAAATCCAGCGCTTTCTGTCGCAACCCTTCTTTGTGGCTGAGGTATTCACCGGTTCACCTGGCAAATATGTCTCTCTCAAAGAGACCATCCGCGGCTTCCGGGGCATCGTCGACGGCGAATATGATCACCTGCCGGAGCAGGCCTTCTACATGGTCGGCTCTATTGATGAGGCCGTGGAACGGGCTAAAACCCTGGAAGCCGCCTGAGAGCCTAAGCCAAAATGAGTCACATTCAAGTCGAAATCGTCAGCGCCCAGGCCGAAATCTACTCCGGCAGCGCGGCGATGGTGATCGTACCGGGCAGCGAGGGGGAGTTCGGCATCAAGCCCCGGCATACGCCCCTGCTAAGCACCCTGAAGGCGGGCCAGGTGCGGATCATTGCGGAGGATGGCAGCGAAGAGAACATCTACGTCTCTGGCGGCTTGCTGGAAGTTCAGCCGCATATCATCACGGTGCTTTCAGATACCGCGCTGCGTGCCCATGATATCGATGAGAGTGCGGCCCTTAAGGCCAAAGAGGACGCGGAACGGGCGATGGCCGACCAGAGTTCAGACTTTGATTACGCCAGGGCTCAAACTGAGCTGGCAGAGGCGGTGGCGCAACTGCAAACCCTCAACCGGATACGCAAACTAGCGAAACGCTGATCTCCGCACGCGGAAACGGGCCTGGATAAACCCGCCGAACCTGACGACAACCGCCAGGCACCCCGCTAGAATGGCTCTCAACCGGCCAACATAGCCCAAATCTCATGCATCACGCCATCATACTGGCTGCGGGTCGCGGCACCCGCATGCGCTCAGATCTGCCCAAAGTCATGCACCCCCTGGGTGGCGAGCCGATGCTGGCTCACGTCTACAATACCGCTCAAAAAACCTCT
>JAKLLR010000073.1 GCA_022014175.1 Gammaproteobacteria bacterium
TCCTGCTGGCCTATATGTTCTTCGTCAACATGCTGGGCGCGATCTTTCTGCTGCCCGCCCTGGCGGCGTGGCTGCTGCCGACGGAGCCGACAGTTAAGGCGGCAGAGTCAGCCTGACTCTGGAGTGACAGACACAAGCGGATAAGTTTCGGGGTTGCGGTAGCTCTGGCTTTCCTGCTATAAGAACGAACGTTTATAAAGATCTATAAAGGTCTAACGGAAGAGGAGTGGGGGTAGTGGCGCGGGTTGAGCTGCAAGGCGAAGGTGGTCTCGTCCTGGTCGGAGATGCCTGGGGTGATGAGAAGGCCAAGCCGATCGTATTTCTGCATGGCGGCGGACAGACTCGTCACAGTTGGGGTGCGGTAGCCCAGCGGCTGGGTGAAAGTGGCTGGAGAGCCATTACGCTGGATCAGCGGGGCCATGGTGAAAGTGGTTGGTCTGCTGAAGGGGAGTACGCCATCGACCAGTTCGTTGGAGATCTTCGCGCGGTCGCTGACGCTCTCGGTGAACCTCCAGTTGTTGTTGGTGCGTCCCTGGGCGGCATTACCGGTTTGCTCGCCGAGGGTGAGGGCTCACACAATCCCTTGGCCGCGCTAGTCCTGGTGGATATCGCAACGCGGGTCAATCGGGAGGGCACACGCCGAATTGACGAATTCATGCGGGGTAACCCTGATGGTTTTGCCTCACTGGATGAAGCTGCGGATGCGATTGCCAGCTACCTGCCGCATCGTAAGCGCCGCAAAAGCAATAGTGGCTTGTTAAAAAATCTCAGACAGCGTGCGAATGGGCGTTATTACTGGCATTGGGATCCGAAAATCTTGAGTGACGGATTCCGCGAGGATGCCAATAGCGCCGAGCGGCTTACTGCGGCAGCCCGGGCCGTCAAAATTCCTACACTTCTCGTTCGCGGCTCGATCAGCGATGTGCTGACCGAGGCCGGCGCTCAAGAGTTCCTGGAGCTGGTGCCACACGCCGAGTTCGTCGATGTAGCAGATGCGGGCCACATGGTTGCCGGAGATAGCAACGACATTTTCGCTAACGCTGTGGAGGATTTCCTGCAACGTATCTAACGATATTCCTGGGGTAGCGCAGATGGTGTAACTGTCAGCGAGAAGGGACTAATAAGAGGGGGAGGTATGAGTATTAGTGGCAAGGTGGCAGTTAGCGGATTCGCCGAAATGCAGCCGCAAAAATCGCCTGGTGATCACACACCACTCAGTATTGCAGCGGACGTGGGTCTAGAGGCGATCGCCGATGCGGGGCTGGAAAAGGCAGAAATTGATGGTCTGATTGTTGGCAGTTCGATTTCCAACCCTGGCTGGTACTGGTCGCTCGCGGCGGCTGAATATCTGGGCTTGAAGACCAAATTCCTGCAACAGTACCTGATGCCCACTGGCATGCTCTGGCGCGCGGCGGCAGCGATTGAGGCGGGTCTTTGTAACAACGTACTTTGTGTGGTCGGCGACACCTGGGACAGCAAACTATTGATGAAAAAGGGCCCCCCGCCCTTTCCCTATCTGGGTGAAGAGATGGAGGCCCCTTACGGAGTGGTCGGGGCTCCTCCCGGTTATGCCATGATCACCCGGCGACATATGCACGAGTTCGGAACGACGGCCGAACAGCTGGCCAAGGTTGCGGTTGATCAGAGATACAACGCTTGCCACAACCCTACGGCACTGTTTGGTCACAAAGAGATTGGTATTGAGGATGTGCTGGCATCCCGCATGATCTGTGATCCTGTCCACCTGCTTGAGGCGGTGAGCCCCTGTACTGGCGGGGCAGCTTTCGTAGTCACCTCGGTCGAGGGCGCCAAGCGATCAGACAATCCTCCGGTGGTTTTATTGGGTGCCGGAGAGGCCGGCAACCGCTGGAGCCTGGCCGCTGCAAAGAGTCTAACCACCTCACCGGTAAAGGAGTCGGCTGAGGGCGCGTTCAAAATGGCAGGGTTGACGCCAGCCGACATGGACTTCGCCCAGTTGTATGACTGTTTCACTGCGGTCGTGATTATCTCGCTTGAGGATGCGGGTTTTTGCGCTAAGGGGGAGGGTGGGCGTTTTGTCGAGGCCAACGATCTAACTTTCAAAGGTAACTCGCCTTGCAATACCCACGGCGGACAGCTCTCTTTTGGGCAGCCCGGTATTGGGGGCGGAATGAGCCAGGTGGTTGAGGCCATCCGTCAGCTGATGGGGCGTGGTGGAGCCAGGCAGGTACAGGGGGCAACCCGGGGTTTCGTTAACAACAACGGCGGCATCATGGCTAAGGAGTGCAGCCTGGTACTTGGAGTCGGCTAAAGCCGGGGAATGACTATGAGTAACAGTAGCCCTGCGGCCTATATCGGCGCCGTCAGCGAGTTGAGGCCTGGTCGTTACCCTGAATGGGATGGCACAGATATGTACCGCCAGGTCGTCTGTAAATTCCTTGCGGAGCACCCTGAAATCAGACCTGCCGATATTCAGGGGTTGTTGGTTTGTCCAGCGGGAATGGCCACCGGCGATGCAGATATCTTCGTGCATGAGCGGTTTGGTGAGGAGATCGGAATACAACCCAGGTTCGCAGAGACCATCAACGCCGGGGGTGCGACCTACGGGGTCATGGTGCAGCGGGCGGTACTCGCGGTGGAGCGTGGGCTGGCCGATGCAGTACTTTGTCTCGGCGCCGGCAAATTTCCCAAAGTTGGCGGGCCCGGTGCGGCGGAGAAAAACGCCAAGATGGCGAGCCACCCCGAGTTCGAGTTCCCTTACGGGACGTTCATCCCCGCGCTTTATGCCCAGGCAGCCTCACGTCACTGCCATGAGTTTGGTACGACGGAGGCTCAATTAGCTGCGGTTTCCGTCAACTCCCGCAGCTGGGCTCAGAAGCACCCGGATGCGCTGATGGCCGCCAAGGGTCCCCTGACTGTGGAGCAGGTGCTCGCTTCGAAGCCGATTGCAACGCCATTTAAGTTGCTGGATTGTTCGGTGCCTTGTGAAGGGGGTGCGGCGGTACTTGTTTGCAACAGTGATATGGCTTGCCGACTCACCAGCACGCCAGCGCGGATTCTGGGTATGGGCGAGACCCATTTGCACTCCAGTATCAGTCAGGCCGGTGATCTCTTTGAGCTTGGTGGCAAGAGTGCAGCCAAGAGTGCTTTTGCCATGGCGGGGGTGAGCCCGACTGAGGTCAGTGTGTTGGAGAGTTACGACTCCTTCTCTTTCAACCCGATTCTGAGTCTGGAAGGGCTGGGGTTCGTAAAACCCGGCGGTGGCGGGCGCTTCTTTGAGGAGGGGCGGGCAGCACCCGGTGGCAGCTTGCCGGTCAACACCTACGGCGGTCTGCTCTCGTTCGGACACACCGGAGACAGCTCGGGTATGTCGATGATTGTCGAAGCGACCCGCCAGGTGATGGGGGTGGCAGGTGACCGCCAGGTGCCAAATGCTGAAATCGCGCTGGCCCATACCTACGGCGGCATGATGGCCGAGCACTCAGTACTGTTGTTGGGGAGGGGATAGAGATGAATACCAAGCCCATTCCAGAAATGTCGGATTTGTCGCGTCATTATTGGGAGCAGGCGCAGCGGGAGGCGCTGGTTTTGCAACGCTGTACCCGGTGCGGAACCTATCAGTTTTATCCCCGAGCCTGGTGCACCAGCTGTTTTTGTCAGGAGCTTGAATGGACTCCGGTGTCAGGCCGCGCAGAAGTGTTCAGTTTCTCGATCGTCCACTATCCCCCTTTTGAGAGTTACACCGACTCTGTGCCCTACATCTTGGCGACGGTGAAGCTGGAGGAGGGGCCGCAGATGATGTGCAACCTGCTGGAGTGTGATCTTGATGCGGTTCGCGTTGGTTTGCCGGTGCAGGTCTGTTACGAGGTCCGCGAGGGTGATTTCAAAGTGCCACAGTTTCGTCCGGTTGGCGGTGGAGCGTGATCCGGTTGGTTGACAACATGAGAGAGACCGTGTTGATCGATACTGGCAGTGGTGGTCACCCGTTCGGAGCAAAGCTGTGAAGGCTTTGGTTATTGGTGGGACGGGGCCGACCGGGCCCTATATGGTGGCCGGCCTGCTGGCCCGTGGTTACGAAGTCAGCATTCTCCATCGCGGTAATCACGAGATTCCGGAGATACCGCCGGAAGTCGAGCATATCCATACCGATCCGCATTTTTCCGAAACCTTGTTGCCAGCCCTGAAGGGCCGCCGGTTCGATCTGGTTATTGCGACTTACGGGCGGCTCAAGCTGATCGCCGAAGCTTTGGTGGGTAAAACTGACCAGCTGCTCTCCATCGGTGGGGTTTTTGCCTATCGCGGTGCAAGCTCGCCCGGTGATTGCTTCCCCCCCGGCATGCCGGTTCCCGCGAGCGAGAAAGATCCTCTGGTTGGCGTTGGCAAAGCCTATGGATTTGATGGTCTGATCCGGGCGGCCGAGCAGGCGGTATTCGAGCAGGATCGGCTTGGGCACTATCGTGCGACTCACTTCCGTTACCCCTACGTCTACGGACCGAGGCAGCTGGTGCCCAAGGAGTGGTCGCTCATTCGGCGGATTATGGACGGGCGTAAAACCATTGCTCTGCCGGATGGCGGGCTTTCGTTATGTTCGCACGGTTACGCGGAGAATCTGGCTCACGCAGTGCTGCTCGCTGTAGATAACCCGGAACGAGCGGCAGGGCGGGTATTCAACGCGGCGGATGATCAGGTTTTCACTCTGCGCCAGTGGGCTGAAGCCATTGCCCGGCACATGGGCGTTGAGGTCGATTATGTTTCGCTGCCCACGGAGATTGCACCCACCGCATTTCCTCTGCTGCAGTTCACCACATCGCACCATCGGGTAGTGAGCACAGAGTTGATTCGTAGCGAGTTGGGCTACCGCGACCTGGTGCCGGTGGTAACGGCCATTGGACAGACCGTGGACTGGTTGCTGGCGAACCCGCCCGAGAAGGGAGGAAAAATTGAGCAGCAGTCACTGCGTGACCAGTTTGATTACGAACGGGAAGACCGATTGTTTGAGCGGTTATCCCGGTTCAACCGGGATCTTGCAGGTGTGGGTTTGGCCCCTGAAGCGGCAGCCGAAAGCCGAATTCATCCCTACCCCCATCCCAAACAGGCGGGTGAGCTGCAGGACCACAGGGGACGCTGAGTCGTTAAGCCAGCGTGTATAACAGGAGGAGAAGATGAGCACTAAGCCAGCAGTAACAGGGTTTTACGAGATGCCCCCGACGCGGGATCCACGCGGGCTGACACCTTTGCGGATCACAGCAGATGTGGCAAATCGGGCGATTGCTGATGCAGGTCTTGAAAAAGGGCAGATCGACGGGCTGTTAACCGGCCAAACTATGGGCGATGGTTTCACCATGCTGTGGCCTACGGTGGTGGTCGACTACCTTGGTTTGGATGTGCGTTACATGAATACCGTCGAGAATGGTGGCGGCTCCAGTACCGGTATGCTCTGGCGTGCCTGTGCTGCGATTGAAGCGGGCATGTGTGACCACGTCCTCTGTGTGGTCGGTGATGTTTGGGACAGCAAAACCCTCTCTTTTAATCCACCACCGTTTCCAAAAGTTGCCAGGGAGTTCGACGAACCCTATGGTCTGGTCGGAGCAACCCCGGGTTATGCCATGCTGACCCGTCGGCATATGCATGAATTTGGTACGAAGCCGGAGCAGCTGGCGAAAATTGCGGTGGATCAGCGCAAGAATGCCATGGCTAATCCCACAGCGCTGTATGGCAACAAGGCCATAGAAATTGAAGACGTTCTCAACTCCCGGGTGATCTGTGACCCAGTTCACCTGCTGGAGGTGGTGAGTCCCTGTACCGGGGGTGGTGCTTTTGTTGTCAGCCGGGGGGACTATGCCGAGCGTGGGCCCAATCCACCGGTGCGGTTGCTGGGCGCAGCAGAAGCAGGCGGAAATCGCAGCATCATTTATGCAACTCATGCGCCGAAGTACACAACTTCTATGGTCAAGCGGGCCGCCGATGAGCTGTTTAAAAAAACCGGGCTCTCCCGTTCAGATATGGATTTCGCACAAATCTACGACTGTTACACCGTTGTCGTGCTGATGACCATTGAAGACGCCGGGTTCTGTGTCAAAGGTCAGAGTGGTGCCTTCGCCGAGGACCACGATCTGACTTTTGCCGGGGATTTCCCGTTGAACACCCACGGTGGGCAGCTTTCGTTTGGCCAGCCCGGACTGGGCGGTGGTATGACCCAGGTGATGGAGGCAATCCGTCAACTTATGGGCCGCGGTGAGGCGCGGCAGGTGAAAAATGCGACCAAAGGTTACGTCGCTAATGGCGGCATTGTCGGCCAGCATTGCGGACTCATTCTGGCGAACTAAGCCACTCGATTGTAGAGATAATAAGGAGGAACATCATGGTCGATTTTTCAAAACCATTACCAAATCCAACCCCCGACTCCCAACCCTACTGGGATTCGCTCAAGGCGCACCGGATGTCACTGCAGAAATGCACGGCCTGCAGTAGCTTTATCCATTATCCGCGTAGTCGTTGCCCTGAATGTGGTGCAGACGCGTTCGAGTGGGTGCCCGTCTCCGGTCGCGGCACGGTCTATACCTACACCATTGCGCGCATGCCGACTCATCCCGCCTTCGGCAAGGATGCTCCATACACCATTGCTATTGTTGAGCTCGAAGAGGGCGTGCGGGTGACCAGCAATGTCATTGATTGTGCGCCAGAGGCAGTGAAGGTCGGGATGCCGGTCGAAGTGGTGTACGAGGATGTTAACGATGAGATTACCCTCGCCAAGTTCAAACCTGCCGCCTGAGCCTGGATTCCAGTGATCAGCTGCAGCTGTATTTAATAGTAAGGAAACTTAAATGCGTCATGATTTAAAACGTCTCAACTCCATGTTTAATGCGGAGAACATTGCCATTATCGGGGCTTCGCCCGACAGTCTGTTTGGCCGTTCTATGTTGGGGGGCATTAAGTCACTTGGCTTTCGGGGCAGGGTTTCCATCGTCAACCCCACCCGCCGGATAGTGTTGGGCTTTCCCAGCTACCCGAGTGTCGAGGAGTTGCCTGAGACCCCGGACTGCGCCTTGGTACTGGTGCCGGGAAAGGCGGTTCCGGACACTCTGAGAGCGCTGGCAGCCAAGGGTTGTCATGCTGTGTTTCTGTTGGCTGCAGGTTATGAGGAGCCAGAGGCGCTGGCCGGCCTGCAGGCATTGCTTGATGAGTTGGACATGGTTGCGCTTGGGCCAAACTGTTTTGGCTACATCAATGTGGGTTCCGGACTCTATGCCTGGGCCGGTCCATCGAATCGCCCCCTCAAACCCGGGCCGCTGGCACTGATCGGGCAGAGTGGTGGGGTTTTGGGCTCTATGGCCAACTCTGCCTCGGATCGTGGCATTGGTATCAGCTACATGGCGGCGACCGGTAACCAGGCCAATCTCGCGGTCTATGATCTGCTGGGGTTTCTTGCCGAAGATCCAGACACCCGGGTGGTGATTGTCTATATGGAGCAGTTTGGCGACTACACGGGTTTTGTTGAGGGTGTGCGCCTCTGCCGTGAGAAAAACGTCCCCGTGATCGTGTTGGCGGTTGGGGGCTCAGAGAGTGCCCGTCGCGTCACCATGGGGCACACGGGTTCAATGACCACTGGCCCTGCGCTGGCGTCAGCTGCGATTCGGGCGGCTGGTGCAATCCAGGCAAAGGATGTTGAGGAGGCTCTGGACAAAGCATCTCTGTTTGCGTTGCTGCCCAGGCGGGCCTGGCGGGATGTGAAAACTGCCGGGGTGATTTCACTCTCCGGTGGCTGGGCGGCGCTGATGGCTGATTCCCTTGAGGAGGTTGGGGTAGGCACTCCGCCACTGCCGGACTCGGTGGAGAGTGCTTTTCCTGAGAACTCCACAGGAATCGGCATTACCTTTAATAATCCCCTTGATCTAACCGGCGCGATCATGGCGTTTCCGGATTACTACCCCCGCATTATCGATGCGGCGGTCAATGCCGAAGAGTTTGATGCGCTACTGATTATGTTCGGTGCCTGGGATGGGCAGGAGCGGTGGTTCGCGCCGATCCAGTCCTGGGCTTACCGCACTAACAAGCCGGTGCTGCTGGGTAGCGTTGAGGCGACACCGCCCAATCCAGGTATGCAGGCGATGTTTGAACGGGACCCGGTTCCCTACATTGGCGGCAGTATCCGGATGGCCACTGCGCTTGCGGCCATGCATGACTATTTCACCAATACCCCAAGTCTGGAGGAGACCTGGGGGCAGGATGCGCCCCGCGCCTGGACTGGCCCAGAGTCTGCGGTCTTTCCCGATTTAACCCCGCTAATGGCGGAGTATGGTGTTGGGTTGGCCGAGCACGCGGTATTAGCCGCGAATGACCAGCCAAGAGCGAGCGCAGGAGTGGCCTACCCTGTAGTGGTGAAACTGGAATCAGGTGAGGTCCCGCACAAGACCGAATTGGGTGCGGTCAAGCTGCCCATTCGTGATGATGATGAGCTTAAGGCAGCCATTGATGAGCTCACAGCCATTGCCCAGCGGGAGTCGGTCAAACAGTGGAAAGTGATTGCTCAGCCGCTGGTTAAGTATGACCACGCATTGGAAATGCTAGCGGGTGTGGTGGTTGATCCGACTGTGGGCCCTGTGATTACTCTGAGTCTCGGTGGCACCAATGCTGAACTCTTTACGGCTCGGGGCCACGCGATCTGCCCGGTAGACGAGGGCGGCGCTCAGGCACTGATCGATGCCCTGGGTGTTGACAAGATACTGGCGGGTTATCGGGGTGCGCCGGCACTTAATCAAGATGGATTGATACAACTGATCATCGCTCTTTCGCGCTTCGCTTATGACCATAGAGAGCAGTTGGTGGAGCTTGATCTTAACCCGATTATCGTGCCGCCGGGGGATAGCACCGTTATAGCTGTGGATGCTTTCGCCCGGTTTGTGGGCTGACGCCGGGTCATTCTGAGGGAGCACAACGGAATGTCTACGGAGCCAAAGCAAAGCGGTCCCCTCAGCGGAATTCGGGTACTGGAGATGGGTGGGATCGGCCCAGGTCCGTTTTGTGCCATGTTGCTTGCGGATATGGGTGCGGACGTGGTTCGGGTAGAACCACCGAGAGCAGTAGAGAAGGGTTACGAGCTGGGCGGGATGATTACATTGCCCTCTCGACAGTTCGCAATCCATCGTGGTCGAAGATCAGTCGGGATTGATCTGAAGGCAGATGAGGGCAAGCAGGTGGTGTCGCAGCTTGTTGAAAAGATGGATGTGCTGCTTGAGGGGTATCGGCCGGGTGTAATGGAGCGGATGGGGCTGGGCCCGGAGGCTTTGCTTGAGCGTAATCCGGGATTGGTCTACGGGCGCATGACGGGCTATGGCCAGACGGGTCCGATGGCGAATGATCCAGGCCACGATGTTAATTATTTGGCGATGTCTGGTTATCTCAGCATGCTGGGGACGAAGGAGCGACCGGTAACCCCGCCAGCGGGTATTGCCGATTTCGGTGGTGGCGGGATGTTGCTCGCGGTCGGTCTGCTTTCAGCGCTTGTTGAGCGCTCTTTGTCGGGTCAGGGTCAGGTCGTCGACGCCGCCATGATCGATGGGGCTTCCCTGTTTAGCGTGATGACCTACTCGCTGTTGGCGCACAACTTATGGCGACTGGATCGCGCGTCAAACATTGTCGATGGCGGCGCACCCTTTTACGACGTATATCGGACCCAGGATGGCAAGTGGATTAGCGTAGGAGCAATGGAGCCAAAGTTTTTCCAGGTACTGCTGGAAGTGACAGGATTACGGGAGAAATACGGCGAGAAACAGATGGACGGGCGCTGTTGGGCCGAGATGAGAAAGGATTTCACCGAGATTTTCTTGACCCGGCCCCGCTCAGAGTGGGACCTGGCGATGGAGGGGGTGGAGGCCTGTTACGCCCCGGTACTGGGTCTGGATGAGATCAGCGCCCACCAGCATCACCAGGCGCGGGGTAGCTTTGTCACCGTCGATGGCCTGATCCAACCTGCACCAGCTCCCCGATTCTCCCGTACGCCAGGGGCGGTAGACAGGCCACCTCCGCATCCGGGGGAGCATTCGCTGGAAGTGCTTGCCGATTATGGTTTTGCCGGGTCGGATATCGAACGCCTTACTGCCGCGAATGTGGTTAAGCAGGCGGAGCCAAACAAAGAGGGTGGGAGAGAATGAGTGACCACCCGTTTTATCAGGCGCCCTATGGCAAGGGTCCCCTGCAGGGGCTACGAGTGCTGGAGGCAACTCAAGCGGTGGCTGGCCCGATGGCCGGAACCATTCTTGGGGATCTCGGGGCGGAGGTCATTCGTTGTGAACTACCGGGCCGCGGAGATGTTATCCGCCCGATCCCCCCCTGTCTGGACCCGGATCAGCCCTTGGAGTCCGGCACCTGGTACCAGAGTGTCAACCGGGGTAAGAAAGCGGTCACTCTGGATATCCGTAAGCCGGAGGGTCAGGAGCTGTTTCGTCAACTGGCAGCCAAGGTTGACGTGGTGATCGAGAATTTTGTGCCAGGCACCATGCCCGCCTGGGGGCTTGATTATGCCAGTCTGAAAGCGGTCAATCCGGGCCTGATTTACCTCTCAATCAGTGGCTTCGGACTATGGGGGCCGTTAGCGAAACGCCGGGGAATGGATTCTGTGGTTCAGGCCATGTCCGGAATGATGAGTGTGACCGGTGAAGCGGGTGGTCGTCCACTGATAACCGGCATGCCGATTGTTGATCATATTACCGGGTGGCAGGGCGCTATCGGGATACTTGCAGCGCTTGCGCACCGCGAGAAGACCGGAAAGGGGCAGCAGGTAGACGTCAGCCTGGCGGATACCGCGCTGGCAGTGAGCGACCATCAGCTGATGAGTACGGTTAACACGGATTTTGTTGGCCAGCTAAAAGGGAATGGGACTCCTCAGGGCGGACCAGCCGACACCTACGTTTGCAAAGATGGCCGCAGTGTTTTTATCTTCGCCTTGCTTGACGCCATGTGGCGGCGATTCTGCGAGGTGATTGAGCGGCCAGACCTGATTGATGACTCCCGCTGTAAGTCTGTGCCAGCCCGGGCCAAAAACCGGGAGTTTGTGGACGGCATCGTCGGTGAGTGGACTGCCAAGCGAACCTCCTTCGAGGTTGAGGAGATTCTGGAGGGAGCGGGCG
>JAKLLR010000008.1 GCA_022014175.1 Gammaproteobacteria bacterium
GCTCCACGCCTAGCCGACTGGCCACCTCTTCATAGCCCTCAACCACCTCCCCGAGCCCCTGACGGAAGCGGTCCTTATCCAGGGGTTTGCGGGTCGCCTTGTCCCACAGACGACAGCCATCCGGAGTAAATTCGTCCCCCAGTAGCAGCTCACCCTGATACCGGCCAAACTCCAGCTTGTAGTCCACCAACAGCAGATCTGCGGCCAGAAAAAGGGGCTTGAGCACGCTATTCACGGCCAGTGCCAACTCTCTCATCTGAGCGGTTTCAGCTTCGGTGGCCCAACCAAAACAGCGGATGTGATGGGTGTTGACCATCGGATCATGCAACTCGTCATTTTTAAGGAAGAACTCGAACAGCGGCGGATCCAGCTCCAATCCGGACTCAACGCCGAGACGCTTACAGAGACTACCGGCACTGATATTTCGTACAACACACTCAATCGGCACCATATCGAGCCGTCGCACCAGGGCCTCCTGATCACTCAGCAGTTCCTGAAAATGGGTTTTGATGCCCGCGGCTTCCAGCTTCTGCATGATGAAGGCGTTGATCCGGTTGTTCACCGCGCCTTTGCGATCGAGCTGCTCGATCTTCTCGCCGTCGAAGGCCGAGGTGTCGTTACGAAACTCCAGAATCAGCAGGTCCGGGTCACTGGTCAAAAAGGCGGTTTTGGCTTTGCCCCGATACAGTTCTGCTTGCTTATTCATCATTCAACACCTGCCTAGATTGAAAATTAGTTGAGATTTAATACGAGTGGGTGATCTAGCTGATCTCTCGCCAGGCCAGCCCCTGCTCCTGATCTGCAATGCCGATCCATTCCGGCTCACACCCCAGCACTTCGGCGAAACCGGCGCGGACGATATCCGGATCATTGTTCTGCTCACTCAGATGAGCGGCGACCAGATGTTGCAGCGATCCGGCCTCCAGCCCCCGAAGTATAGCCATCGACTCGCCGTTGGCCAGGTGACCATAGCGACCACCAACCCGCTCTTGCAAGGCCGGTGGATAAGCCCCTTCTCGCAACATGGTGATGTCGTGATTGGCCTCCAGCAGTAAGGCGTCACAGCCGCTCAACATCTGCCGGATCATCGCCGTGCCGTGACCGCAGTCGGTCAGCACCCCGAGGCTCCGGGCGCCCTCTTCAAGCCTGAACTGAACCGGTTCGCGGGCATCGTGGGGAACCGGAAAGGGGTGAATCTCCAGACCGTCGATCTGAAACGGCTCGTGGCTGTTAAACAGCTGAAGGTCGGGCACCGCACCCATCGTCGCTGAAACCTTGTGATGGGTGCCCGGTGTCATCCAGACCGGCACTCCCGCAGCCCGGGCGACCACCCCGACTCCACTGACGTGGTCACCGTGCTCGTGGGTCACCAGGATGGCATCCAGCTCTTCCAGCGCCAGACCAAGTCGGCTGAAACGGCGACGGGTCTCGGCAGCCGAAAAACCGCAATCCAGCAGGATCAGGGTGCCATCGTGCTCGACCAGTGTGCCGTTGCCCCGGCTACCACTGCCAATGGAGGCAAAACGCATCGAGCCGGTTAATCGAGCTGCTGGCGAAGCTGCTCCAGCAACTGATACGCGGCTTCCGACCGTTCCAGTGTCTCATCCTGGTCGAACACCAGTACCGACGTGCCCCCAACCTCCTTTTCAGTCAGGACGATGAGATAGCTCAATTTCTCCGCACCTCCAAGACCCACCATCGACTTCAGGCCCTTGAACAGCCCCTTGGCTTTGCCCTGGTCAACCACTTCGACGTAATAGACCCCCCGTGAGCGGTCACGGTCTTCAACATTGATCTCGGCCTTAGCCAACGCCATGCCTATCTCACGCCAGGCCCGGACAAAATCACTCGGCAGTGACAACTCCGCGCTACCGTCCGCGGTACGCTTCAGGCTGGCTGCACCCGGCTCCGCCACGGATGCGACCGGGGATTTATCCACCGGATAGCTTTTCGCCAGGGTGGTTAACAGTTCGTAGGCGGAATCCGTGGACTCCCGGGCGCCATCTTCGTCCCGCACCGTGATTCCGGTCCATTCGGTTTTGTCAGAAAGAGCCACTCGGTAGCGAATGGCATCGCCGGAAAAGAGATTGATTCTCTGTAACAGGCTCTTCTTCGGCGGATTGACCGGCTCGTAGGCCACCTCGTAGTAACCGAGGGACTCTTCGATGCCCTTCACCTCGATGCCGGCACTCTCCAGCGCCTGGGCCACATGCGGCCAGGCCGCAGCGAAAGGCTCCTGCACCTGTAACAGGCCAACCCCGGTTTCGCTCCGGGCCATGCGGACGAACGCAGGTTTATCCAACGGTGTCGGCTGGCTTGACTGATCGGTGCCGCCAACAAACGAGGAGTAACGGGTTGAGCCCGGCGCCGGCAGCTCCAGCCCCGGCACTACAACCGCATCGACAGACTGACCGGATATCAGGTCGGGCGGTACCTCCAGGGGCGGCAACGTGGTCGCGTCCCTGTACTGGGACTCCGGCCCCCGATCGGGAAACCGGTTTTTTAGCGAGCCGCAACCCGCCGTCTGTAGCAGCAGCAGACCCGCGCCCAGTAGAAAAATGGACCGAAGTGGCAACCATCCGTGGCTTGCTGTCATTATTTTACTGTCCTTCATTTAGATCAAACCTGCCTTGTCCATCGCGCTACGCACGGTGTCATGATATTCCGGGCTTAGAGGGGTCATGGGTAATCGGATACCGGGACCGATCAGACCAAGCTGCTCGACACCCCATTTCACGGGGATTGGATTAGACTCCACAAACAGCTTTTGGTGCAGTTCCGCCAGTTTGCCGTTCAGCGCCTCCGCACTGGAACGGTCCCCCTTCAGGGCAGCCGCGGCCACATCGCGCATCGCTCGCGGCGCCACATTGGCAGTCACCGAAATCACCCCGTCACCGCCATTGAGTATGAGCTCCATCGCGGTGTCGTCATCACCACTGTAGAGCATAAAACCGTCGGGGCGCTGCTCCAGCAGCTCCCGGGCCCGGGCCAGATCGGCAGTCGCATCCTTCAAACCGATAATGTTGTCGATTGCAGCCAGCCGCAGGACCGTTGCCGTGATCATGTCACAACCGGTACGTGCGGGCACATTGTAAAGAATTTGGGGAATCGAAACCGCCTCTGCAATCGCCTTATGATGCAGAAACAGCCCCTCTTGGGTCGGCTTGTTGTAGTAAGGCGTGACCAGCAGGGCCGCGTCAGCCCCCGCCTCGGCGGCGCACCGGGTCAGCTCAATCGCCTCCCGGGTCGAGTTGGCACCGGTCCCCGCAAAAACCGGCAGCCGGCCGGCAAGGTGTTTGACCACCCGGGCAATCACTTCACAGTGTTCAGCCTGGTCAAGGGTCGCTGACTCGCCTGTGGTACCCACAGCAACTATGCCGTCGCTGCCCTGCTCAACGTGATAGTCGAGTAATCGTTCCAGCGCAGCAAAATCGATCTCACCCGTCGCGGCCATCGGCGTAACCAAAGCCACGAAGCTGCCCTGAAACATAAAGATACCGTCCCGCGAAAAACCGCTATGGTACTGGCGGCCCAGGCCAGTGACAAGCGGCTCAGCACCGACTTCGCAACGCGTTCTGCATGGTCGTATACTCGTTCGCCAAAAACCAGAGGAGTCACCTGATGTCAGCAATCGAACTTGGCCGCCCCGTGCCCGATTTTGAGGCCGCCGCAACCGGCGACAAAACCCTGAAACTCTCAGACCTGCGTGGCCGCAAGGTGATCATCTATTTTTACCCGAAAGACAGCACCCCCGGCTGCACCACCGAAGGCCAGACCTTTCGCGACCTCTACGCCGATTTTCAGGCCGCTGACACGGAGATATTCGGGGTCTCACGGGACAGTCTCGCCTCCCACGAGAAATTCAAAGCCAAGCATGCGTTCCCCTTCGATCTGCTCTCAGATTCCGACGAGACCCTCTGCAAGTTATTCGACGTGATCCACGAAAAGAACCTCTACGGTCGCAAAAGCATGGGCATCGTCCGCAGCACTTTTATCATCGACCGAGAGGGCAATCTGGCTGCAGAGTTCCGCAAGATCAAACTCAAGGGACATGTCGAAGAGATGCTGGAGACAGTCCAGTCGATGGATTAGTACTTCAGGCCCTGCGCACCAGACAGTGCACCACTCCATCTGCGGACCAGCTCTCCACCAGTTCATGGCCGGAGATTTCGATAAACCGACGGATGTCATCCGGGGTTTGGGGGTCGTTTGAAAGCAGTTCCAGCAGTTGCCCGGAGGTCAACAGCCTGAGGGCGGATTTGCAGCGCAACAGGGGCATCGGGCACTTCAGGCCGGTGGCATCTACGATCTTGTCAGGGGTCTGGGCCATAACTGGCGGTTTGAATCCTGGTCCCGGGGCACCATATTAAAGGATAAACCACTCCTTGAGGCGACCACACCCGCCAGGTGGAAACCCTGGCGGTAAAATGGGGTCCAACTGACCCGGTACGCGTCCCGATTTCCATGGCTGATGACAAACAGTAACCCACCAACCCCAGGAGCCACCTGCAGACCGTTATTCGGCGCGACTCTGCTGCTGTGGTTGCTGCTGGCGGCCATGGGTACTCAAGCCTGGGCAGAAATCAATCTGCCCAACATCGGCGACGGCACCAGTGCCCTGCTCTCGCCAGAAGAGGAGCGCCGGATAGGACAGCTGTTTATGCGGCAGGTGCGGGCGCAACTGCCACTGATTGATGATCTCGAACTAAACCGTTATATCCAGTCGCTGGGGTTCCGACTTGCGGCCAATAGCGATACTGCGGCCCGGGACTACCACTTTTTCCTGATCGATGCGGACAGCATCAACGCTTTCGCGGCGCCCGGGGGATACATCGGCATTCATACCGGCCTGTTCACCACCAGCCGCTCAGAGAGCGAGTTGGCTGCGGTGGTGGCCCATGAAATCGCCCACATTACCCAGAGCCACCTGCACCGCTCCCTGGCCAAGGCAGGCCGCATGCAGATACCCAGCATACTGGCGCTGCTGGGCGCTATCGTGCTGGCGTCCCAGGACAGCCAGGCCGGGGTCGCCGCCATAAGCGCGGTCACCGCCGGGACGATTCAGGCCCAGATCAATTTCACCCGGGCCCACGAACGGGAGGCAGACCGAATCGGTATTCAGACCCTGGCCCGCGCCGGTTTGGACCCGGCGGCGATGCCGGACTTCTTCCAGCGGATGCAGGATGCCAACCGGTTCCAGCAGGGCAATATTCCGGATCTGTTGCGGACCCACCCGGTCACCCTGGAACGGGTGGCCGACTCCCGCACCCGGGCGGAGCACTATGGTTATCGGCAGGTGCCGGACAGCCGCGCCTACCTGCACATGCTGGCCAAGCTTGAAGCGCTGAAAGGCAGCCGGACGGACCGGGCCGTGACCCTGTTTCGGCAACGCCTGACACAGAAGAAGTACCGGGATGAACGGGCGACCCTGTTCGGTTACGCCGTTGCCCTCAACCGGGACAAGCAGATTGAACCCGCGAGAGCGGTTCTACAGCAGCTGCTGGCACTCGACCCAGGTTATCTGAGCTACCGGCTACTGGCGGTCGAGATAGAACGGATGGCGGGCGATCAGCAGGCCGCGTTGCGCCATGCCCGCACTGCTCTGGCGTTGTCGCCGGGGCACCCAGTAGCGACGGTCTACCTGGCCGAAACGCTGCTGGATAACGGCAATCCGGACGCCGCCCGCGAGCTGATGGCGGGCCTGCTGCGCAACGACCATCTGGAGAGGCTGCCACCGAAAGCCTGGTTTGTGGCTGCCCAGGCCGCTGACAGCAGCGGTCGCCGGGTAGAGGGACTACGGATGCTGGCGGAGTACCATTATCAGAATGGTGATCTGGAGACCGCCCTGCAGGGGCTCCGCAGCGCAGCCGCCACGCCGGGCATTGAGTTTATCGACCTATCTGCCATAGAGAGCCGAATGCGGCAGATCGAAGCGGAAGCCGCTGCACTGCGGGAGCTGATGTAGGGGGTTTAGATTTCCCCCAGTAGTGCCCTCACCCGGACCAAATCCGCTGGGGTATCGATGCCGAAGCCGGTGGCTTCAACTGCGTCCACCACCTGAATTTTGATACCCCGGGCCAGCGCCCGCAGTTGCTCCAGGGATTCCAGTTGTTCCAGCACCGCCGGTGGCCAGCTGACAAACTCCCGCAAAAAGCGGGCACGGTAAGCGTAGAGGCCGACATGCCGCCTGAATGCGGGTTCAGCCAGGGGTGGATGGTCCTCACCGCCCCGGGGCCAGGGGATCGGCCCACGACTGAAATAGAGGGCCTCTCCCGCCTCATTAGTCACCAGCTTGACCACGTTCGGATCCCGCCACTCCGCCGCGCTGGTCAGGGGTTCCGCGACGGTGGCCATTTCGGCTTCGGGGCTGGCAGTCAGCGCGCGGGCAACCTGCCTCAGCACTGCGGGTGGCATCAGCGGCTCATCCCCCTGCAGATTGATCACAATGGTGTCGTCAGCAAGCCCACGCCGGGCGACCACCGCGGCCAGACGGTCACTGCCGCTGGGGTGCTCGCCGGTCAACTCCACATCGGCACCGAAAGCCCGGGCGGCCTGTTCGATACGCTCATCATCGGTGGCGATAATTACAGGTCCCGACCCGGCAGCAAGAGCCTGGGCATAGACCCGCTGAATCATCGACTGGCCGGCAATCTCCAGCAGCGGTTTACCGGGCAACCGGCTCGAGCTGTAGCGGGCCGGAATCACCGTAACACAGGCTGCGTTCAGGCCTCGATCTCCTCATCCGCCGGCAGCACCCGGGCCTCGTCCGGCAACATCACCGGGATATCATCCCGGATCGGATAGGCCAGCCGATCAACCCGGCAGATCAGCTCTCCGGCTCTCTTTCGATAAACCAGGGGTTCTTTGCAGATCGGGCATACGAGGATATCCAGCAACTGTCTGTCGACCATCAGCGAAGGCTCTCAAGTTGTGTCAGCAGGGCGGCGCCAAAGGCGTCGTCAAGCTGCGGGCAAATGTATAAATACCACCAGTGGGACTGGGCAAAGGGGGCCACCTTGACCGCATCCTTTTCCGTCATCACCACCGCCAGATCATCACCGAAATCCAGCTCCGCCGCCGTGTAGCGATGATGGTCCGGGTACTCGTGGGTTATAGGGGATAGCCCGAGGGATCGCAACTTGTTGAAAAACTGATCCGGGTTACCGATTGCCGCCACTGCATGCACTTTCCTGCGAGCAAAGAACGCCAGCTCAGACTGCCCTGCCCCGTCCACCCGGCGGAAATCCACGGCCTGGAGCGTCAACTTCTGCTCACCCCGCCGGGGGACCCCCTTGGAGACGATCCAGTCCACCTGCTGCAACCGCCGCTCCGGCTCACGCAACGGGCCTGCGGGCAACATGTAACCATTACCCAGCCGGCGATCTCCGTCCAGCACCGCGATTTCGATATCCCGCTTCATCCTGTAGTGCTGCAAGCCATCATCGGCAACAATCAGGTCACAGCCATAATGCTCAATCAGGGCATTGGCAGCCCGGACCCGGTCCGGATCTGCGGCGACCGGGCAGGCGACTCTTCGGGCCAGCATCACGGGTTCATCGCCAACCACCACCGGGTCGCTATCGCCGCGAACCTGTTGGGGCCAGTAACTGCTCCGTCCACCATAACCCCGGGTGACCACGCCGGGGCGATAGCCCGCTTCGGCCAAACGGTTGACCAACCATATCACCAGGGGCGATTTCCCACTGCCTCCCACGGTGATGTTACCTACCACGATAACCGGTACCGGAATCTTACGGGACTTGATCAACCCCATTTGATAGGCCTGTCGGCGGGTGGCAACCACCAGCCCAAACAACCAGGAGAGCGGTAGCAACAGCAGACCGCCAGGGCCACCCCGATACCAGACCCGCAGGAGCCAGCGCCTGAACATCAGAGTTCCGAGCGTCCCGCCTTCTCGAACTGGAGGCGGTAGAGCCGGGCATAAGCACCGTCAACCCGGAGCAGATCGGCATGTCGACCCCGTTCGACGATCCGCCCGCCTTCGACCACCAGAATTTGATCCGCGTTTTCGATGGTGGAGAGCCGGTGCGCGATAACCAGCGTGGTGCGCTGCCGGGTCAAGGTATCCAGCGCCGCCTGAATGGCCTGTTCTGACTCCGAATCGAGAGCCGAAGTGGCCTCATCCAGAATCAGAATCGGCGCATCTTTCAGCAGCGCCCGGGCGATTGCAATGCGCTGCCGCTGACCACCGGAGAGCAGTACACCGTCATCGCCGATTCGGCTGTCGAGCCCGTATGGCATCTGCTCCACAAACTCCAGTGCGTGAGCGGCCTCCAGCGCCCGTTTGATCTCGCCACGGCTCGCGCCTTCAGGTCTGGCGTAGGCCACGTTGTTGGCCACGCTGTCGTTGAACAGCACCACACTCTGGCTAACCAGCCCGATCTGCTCGCGCAAATTACGCAGGGTCAGCTCCCGAATATTGGTCCCATCCACCTCGATGGTGCCGCTATAGCCGTCGTAGTAGCGGGACAACAGGCTCACCAGCGTGGACTTGCCGCCACCGGACTTGCCCACCAGCGCAACGGTCTGACCCGGTTCAACGGAGAAGGAGACCGCGTCCAGTACGGGGTTGTTCTCAGCCCCGTAAGCAAAGCTGACATCCCGGTAGTCGATCCGGCCGGCAACACGCGCCAGCTCAAGGCGACCACTGTCGTCTTCCGGGCTCTCATCCAGCATCTGATAGACACTGATGCTCGCCGCAATACCCCGCTGAATAACACCGTTGACCCGGGTCAGCCGTTTTATTGGCGCCATCAACATGATCATCGCCGCCAGAAACGAGACAAAACCACCGACGGTGGTGGCATCATTAGCAGCGAAGGTAGAGGCGGCGTAGACAATACCCGCCAGCGCGCAGGCCACGGTCATTTGGACCAGATGAGTACCGCCGAGGTCCGCCACCGCCCACTTCAGATGCAAACCGCGATTGCGCCGATTGACCTGGCTGAAACCTTCGCTTTGACGCTCTTCCCCGGCGAAAATTTTGGTCACCAGATGGCCCCCAATGCTCTCTTCTGTGATCTGGGTAAGCTCGCCCATCGAGTCCTGCAAACGACTGCTGAGGCTCCGGAAACGGCGCGCCGCTGTGTAAATCACCAAGGTAATGACCGGCCCGACGATCACAAAAATCAGGGAAATTTTCCAGTTCAGATAGAACATCCAGCCGAGCAGCCCCAGCATGGTCAGGGTGTCCCGCAAGAGGATGGTCAGGGCGTCAGTCGCCGCCTTGGCAACCTGCTCCGCATCGTAGGCGAGCTTGGACACCAAAGTGCCCGATGCCTGGGCATCGTAATAACCGGCAGGCAACCGCAGCAGATGATCAAACATCTCCTGCCGCAGATTTCGGATTACCCCGCGGCCAACCCAGGTCATGCTGTAGTTAGAGGCAAAACCGAGCACCGCCCGAAGCAGAAAGAGCCCGATGATAATCAGCGGCATCCGGCGGATGGTTGTGGGGTCCTGCTCGACAAAACTGCCGTCCAACATTGATTTGACCAAAGCGGCCAGCATCGGCTCGGTGGCAGCAAAGCAGACCAGGGTCAGAATCGCGAGGGAAAATACCCGCCAGTAGGGCAGGACATAACCCAACAGGCGACGATAAACGGCCAGCCCGCTGTTGGGCTTGGGATCAGTCAACGAGCTCCCCATCCCTCAGTGCGGTGGCGAAGGAGATCTGGCTGTAACCCAGCAGTCGGGACGCCTCAAGCGCCATCACCACCCTGCCGTGGGGCGCCATGCGATCTGCCCTGATCACCACAGCGGGTGAAACCTGCTCCCCGGCCGCGAGTTCCATCGCATTTTTCAGGGTATTCAGGGTGTCATCCGTCACTTCATGTTGATTGACATAGACCTTGCCATCGGCCTCGATCGCCACCTCAACCGGCACCCGCTCGGTTGCTTCCACCGGCTGATCATTGGCTTTTGGCAGATCAAGTAACAGCTCTGACTCCTGCTTGAAGGTGCTCGAGACCATGAAGAAAATCAGCAGCAGAAAGACCACATCGATCAGGGGAGTGAGATTGGGATCTACCCCGTTTTCTCTGGTTTTCGGTCGGAATCTCACCGGAGTCAGCTGCCGTCGTCGGGCCGGTCACCGTGAATAATTTCGACCAATATCAGAGCCTGCTGCTCCATCTCCACGGTCAACTCCTCCACCCGACCGGTGAAGTAGCGGAAGAAGATCAGGCTCGGGATGGCCACAACCAGGCCCGATGCTGTGGTAATCAAGGCTTTCGAGATTCCGCCGGAGAGCTCCTGGGCGTTGCCGACACCCGCAGTGGTAATTGCCGCGAACACATCGATCATGCCCACCACAGTGCCGAGCAGGCCCAGCAGTGGCGTAACCGCCGCGATGGTGCCCAAGGTATTGAGATAGCGATCGAGCTGCAACACTACATGGCGACCGGACTCCTCGATACTCTCCTTCATAATATCCCGGTCACGGTCGGCGCAGCGAAGACCCGCGGCCAGAATCCGGCCGAGAGGCGAGGTCTGCTCCACTGCCCGGATGCGTTCCGGATCCAGCACACCCTGCTCCGCCCAACGTTTGATCTGGGGGATCAAAAACTCCGGACTGACGCCGGGCTTGCGCAGACTTAAAAAACGTTCAATGACAATCGCGAGGGAGAGCCCTGAACAGAGCAGAATCGGGGCCATCAGCCAGCCACCAGAGCGAATCAGTTCCAGCAAGAGGGGTAACCTGTATGGGGCGGTGCCAGGGCGCCGCGAAGTTCAACCAGACCGGATTGGAATATTAGCACAGCGCCCCGTCACAAGCCTGCGCTCTGGCGCCCCGCCTGACCCAGAACCCGACCTGTTTAGAGCGGTGATGCTGAACCTGCAATTTCTCGGAAAAAGTCACCCGAACAGCGCCCTGATTGGCGGTGTTGTGTAGCACCACCCCCGCCTGCTGATAGCGCTGCACCACCCGTTCGGCGGGATGGCGATAGCGATTGCGGTATCCCGCAGAGACCACTCCGTGAACAGGGGAGACATGGGCTAACAGCGCCCAGCTTGAGGCGCTATGGCTGCCGTGATGAGGCACCAGCAGCAGGTCTGCATCGAGTCTGTCCCCATAGAGCCGTACCAGCCTGCGTTCCACTGTTGCACTGATATCGCCCGGAATCAGGGCTGAGCCCTTGGGGGCGCTGATCTGCAGTACGCAGGAGCGATCATTATCCGAACCTTTCCCAGCTGCGCCCCGCGGGGGAGAGAGCACCCGAAACACCACACCGTCCCATTGCCAGGTATCACCTGCAAAGCAGGCTTGCAGCGTTGATTCCGGCAGCCGCATCCCGGTTATTTTCGGCTGACCCGCAAAGATCTCTCCAACGGCGATCCCGGCGACCAGGGGGCCCAGGGCGCCGGCATGGTCGTTGTCGTCGTGAGAGATTATCAGTCGATCCAGATGTTCGATGCCCCGTGATCGCAGATAGGGTAGAACCACCGCATCCGCGCTATCGAAACGATCACTGAAACGGGCACCCACATCGTAGAGCAGGGCATGATTTTCGGTCTCCACCAGAACCGCAAGCCCCTGCCCGACATCGAGGGTGGTGACCGCGAACTCTCCGGCCTCCGGCCCTGGCGGTCTGTTCAACAGCAGAGGCAGCAGCAGGAGCGAGCCCGCCAGCCGCCCTGGAACACCCCGAGGGGCCAACAGCCACAACACCCCAACCAGCGCGGGAAACAGGGTCCAGCCCATCCCGCTGCCAGAGAACCAGGTTACCGGCAGCCACTCATCAAGCAGGCCGACATAGGCAAACAGGGCCTGAAGAACCAGATCCACCGCAACAAACAGCCAGGCGCCCAGAGCCGGCACCAGCAGCGTGACCAGCACCCCAAGCAGCAGCGGTGGAATCACCAGCAGCCCAAACAGCGGCACAGCCACCAGATTCGCCGCCAGAGCCCCCAAGGGTATCCGACCAAAGGCCACCACCAGCAGTGGCATCAAACCAATGGTTAGCGCCAGTTGTACCCGCAGAGCCGACCCCGCCCTGCCCCGGGCCTGACGGCCCTGCAAGCTCCAGAGAATCACAGTGACCGCCCAGAATGAGAGCCAGAACCCAACACCGAGCAGGCTCAGGGGATCCGCCAGCAGCACCGCCAGAAAAGCCAGTGCAAGAATCGCCCATGGCGAGCTCTGCCGCCCCCAGAGAATGCCCGCCAGCGCCGCAGCCACCATAACCAATGCGCGCTGGGTCGGCACCGAGAAACCCGCCAGCAAGGCGTAGAGCACAGCCCAGCTCAGGGCCAGCAGAGCCCCGGCCCGGGGCGATGGCAATCTCAGGGGCAGTCGACCCAGGCGGGACCAGAGCCAGCGCCCCAGGCCCATTCCCAGCAGGGCCATCCAACCAATATGGAGGCCGGATATGGCCACCAGATGGTTCAGTCCAAACCGGGTGATGAGGGCCTGCTGCGCCGGCTCGATCCGGTCCCGGGCGCCCAGCACCAGGGCGCGCATCAGACCGCCGTAAGGCAGATCCGCAAGAACAGGTTGCAGCCGACTATCCAGCCCCTGCCGCAGCCGGTTCGGCCAATCGCGGAGAGTCGACCACCCCCCCGCGATTTGATCCGGCTCGGCTATGCGGACATATCCGGTCGCTCCGATCCGCCGCTGAAACAGCCAGCGCTCGTAATCGAAGCCGCCGGGGTTACTGAAGCCGTTGGGGCGCTTCAGCCGCAAAACCATCCGCCAGCGGCTGCCAACAGCCAGATCTGTCGGCGCATCCCGCCAGTTCACCAGCACCCGAGCCGGTCGGGTACGGGGCGAATCCCACTGCTCCAGCTCAAGCAGAAGACGCGTCGATTCAGTACGGACCTGGGGCAGGTCCACCACCCGGGCCAGGACCTGTCGGTCTACCCCTTCATCGTCGCTGGCGATCTGCTGCCGCAGCACCAGACTGGCGTGCAGCAACATCCAGAGGGCGCCAGCGAGCAGGATTAGAAGATGGACCCAGCCCCGGTTATGGCGCAACCAGATGCCGAACAGAGCGGCTGCAACGAACCAAAGCGGAGTGCCGCACCAGAGCGGGATCTGTTTCAGGGGCAGGACCATCAGCGCGCCAGCGGCAAATATCAGGCCTGTGACGATCAGACCGGGGGTACCCCTGCGCTGTTTTCCCCCTCCCCCGTCCCCTGAAGAAGCACGGTGGCCCATGGCAGCTAGGCGGGTCGCAGAATCCCGCCGGTCAACAGCAGGACGCGATCCGCCTGGGCGGCGATGTCAGGGTCGTGGGTCACCAGCAGCAGTGCGGTCCCGAGCCTCCGACGCAGCTCCAGCAGAGTATCCAGGACCGCTGCTGCGGTGGTTTGATCCAGATTACCAGTCGGCTCATCCGCCAACAGACAACTTGGAGCCGTCACCAGGGCGCGAGCCATCGCGGTCCGCTGCCGTTCACCACCGGAGAGCTGACCCGGACGATGTTGTAGACGCGGGGCAAGACCCAGCTGGCCAAGCACTTCCGCAGCCTGCTGCCGAGCCTCGGCGGGCGCGTCACCCCGAATCAGTAGAGGCATCGCCACATTGTCCAGCGCGGTGAACTCCGGCAACAGGTGATGAAACTGGTAAACAAAACCGAGGTGACGGTTTCGGATCTCGGACAACTGCCGCTGATTGAGGCTGGCAAGGGACTCCCCGGTCACTTTAACCTCCCCGGAACTGGGTTCATCCAGCCCCCCGAGCAGGTGCATCAACGTACTTTTGCCGGAGCCGGACGCGCCCACCACAGCGACAAATTCGCCCGCCGCCAGGCTGAACTCAATCTCGCGCAATACGCAGAGCTGATTGCCGCCCTGAAAAAAGGACTTGCCGAGACCACAGGCTTGCAGCACCGGCTTACTCATACCGCAGCGCCTCCGCCGGCTGCACCCGGGCTGCCCGCAAGGCCGGGTAGATGGTAGAAGTCAGACAGAGCAGGAAGGCCACCCCGGTAATCCGCAGAAGATCGCCCGGACGCAGCTCCGCAGGCAGATCAGCGATGGGATAGACGTCGTCAGGCAGCAGATCCACACCCGCCAGCCCCTCGATCCAGGGTACCAGCACATCGATATTGAGGACCAGCAGCACCCCGCCAACGAGACCTATCAGCGTACCAATCAAGCCGATCAGGCAACCCTGAACCATAAAGGTCAGCATGATGCCCCGGGGGGTCGCCCCCAGGGTTCGCAGAATCGCGATATCCGCCTGTTTGTCGGTCACCACCATCACCAGGGTCGAGACAATGTTGAAGGCCGCCACCCCGACGATCAGCAGCAGAATCACAAACATGGTGATCTTTTCGGTCCGCAGGGCCTGAAAAAAATTGCCATGCTGGCGGGTCCAGTCGATGAAGTAGTAGTCGCCAGGCAGACTCGCAGCCACCTCCCGGGCTACCCGGGGGGCTGCAAACAACTCGTCCAGTTTCAGCCGCACCCCGGTGACGCCCTGCTCCATTCGCAACAGCGCCTGGGCATCGGCCTGGTGCACAAGCGCCAGGGCGCTGTCGTACTCGTACATACCCATCTCAAACAGACCGGTCACGCTAAACCGTTTCATCCGGGGCAGAATACCCGCCGGCGTAACCAGGGTCCGGGGCGAGACAATGGTCACGCGGTCACCCACCCCGACACCCAGCGTCATGGCCAGGGCGCGGCCCAGAATCAGGTTGTAGCTGCCGGGCTGGAGGGAATCGAGAGAGGCGCCCTCCAACAGATGCTGGTTCAGCCCGGATACCGCCACTTCAAGCTCCGGCAAAATGCCCCTCACCAGGGCGCCGGAGACATTGTCCCGCTGGCTCATCATCGCTTCGGTCTGCACATAGGGCGCGGCCCCCACCACGTTCGGGTGATCCATGGCGGCCTTTGTCACCGGTTGCCACTCCAGCAGCTTGTCACCGGGGCCGGTAATAGTGGCGTGGGCGATCACCCCCAGAATCCGCTGCCGCAGTTCTGTCTCAAAACCATTCATCACCGAGATCACAGTAATCAACGCCGCCACACCCAGGGCAACGCCAGCCATGGAGCTGACCGAAATAAACGAAATGAAATGGTTACGCCGACGGGCACCGACATAGCGCAGGCCGAGATACAGGGGATAGGGTCTGAACATCGGGATCTGCTCAGGAATTGGCTGAAATCAAAATTTAGGGGCGGTCAGTCGCCGGCTGCGACGATATGACAACGAGGCGTGGCCGTACTCTGGCATAGATCAACCCGAGGGACAATCCACGCACCGCCATGAAGAGCATGAACGCAAGCC
This sequence comes from Gammaproteobacteria bacterium, assembly GCA_022014175.1. GTDB lineage: Bacteria > Pseudomonadota > Gammaproteobacteria > Immundisolibacterales > JAKLLR01 > JAKLLR01. The sequence goes on from JAKLLR010000008.1 coordinate 15,260, forward strand.
AGAGGCCATGATTGCCCCACTGCCCCAGAAACGGCTCCGCAATCAGGCCAAACAGCACAACGCTAACCAGCATGGCATTGCGCATCTCCCGGGCCAAGGTGGCGCCGATGAAGATGCCATCCAGGACATAACACCAGACCGAAATCAGGGGCGAAATGACCGCCCAGGGGAGATAGATGCGGGCCGCAGCTCGAACATCCGGCAGATCGGTCAGCAGCCCCAGGATCAGATGCCCACCCAGCAGGTAGATGCCACCAACACCTAGGGCCAACAAGAAAGACCAGCGAAAGGTGGCCCGCACCACCCGGGAGAGCTGGGCGTCATTCCCCGCGCCGATGGCCCGCCCGGTGAGACTCTCACAGGCGTGGGCCAGACCATCAAGGCCATAAGCGGTAAAGGCGGAAAAGTTGAGCAACAGGGCATTCACCGCGAGAATCAGATCCCCCTGTCGGGCTCCCAGCAGCGTCAGGTAGGCAAAACTGCCAATCAGGCCAAAGGTCCGAATAAAGATGTCCCGGTTAACCCCCAGCAGTCGTCGAATCGCTTCACGGGCAAACAGGGTCCCGGTCTCGCCGACGCCGCCAAATCGCTTCATCTCCATCAGTACGCAAACCAGACCGAGCCCCAAGGTGCAGTACTCTGCAACCACCGTGGCCAACGCAACCCCGGCTGTGGCCATGCCGAAAACCACCACCAGCACGAGATCAAGCACCACATTCAGACCGTTGCCAAACAGGGTCAGCAGCAGAGTCAGGCGGGTTCTCTGCAACCCCAGCAACCAGCCCGTAATGACGAAGTTCAGCAGGGTCGCCGGGGCGCTCCAGATACGCAGGTAAAAATAGGTGGCTGCCTCGCGAACTACCGCATCGGAGGCATCCACCAGCAGTAAAAGTCCAGCCACCGGACGCTGCAGTAGCAGTACAACCAGCGCCAGTAGCAGAGCCAGGGCAGCTGCGCGCTTGAAACTCGCCACCACCTCCGCGCTATCACCGCGACCGAACGCCTGGGCAGTGAGGCCACCGGTGGACATCCTCAGGAAACCAAAGCCCCAGAAAATGACACTGAAGATCATGCCCCCGATCGCAATCGCACCGATGTAATAGGGGGCACCAAGATGACCCATAACGGCGGTGTCGACCGCCCCTAACAGGGGTACGCTGATATTTGCCAGCATAATTGGCAGCGCCAGCTGCCAGAGACGGCGATCCATGGAGTCGCCTGCGCCGGTCTCCCCCTCATCCGGTTCGGTTGAAACTGCGTTCAACAGGCGACCCGGTTCCGCCCTGCCCGCTTGGCCCGATAGAGGGCCTTGTCCGCCCGTTTCAGGACGTCAGCCGGGCGCTCACTGCGGTCGATGGATTCCGCCACGCCGATACTCACTTTCACACTCAGCTGTCTCGCTTTGGCCCGTTTTGGCTGATTTGGCCGTTTGCGGGGCCGATCCCGCCCCCTCAAGCGGAATCGGCTCTCCCCGATTCGTTTTCGCAGAGACTCCAGGTGGGGCAATGCGTCATCCAGCTCCCGCCGGGGAAACAACACCGTGAACTCCTCGCCGCCGTAACGAAAGGCCTTGCCACCACCCCGGGTTTCATTCAGCCTTGAGGCCACCATCCGCAGTACTTCATCCCCCACATCGTGGCCATGGCGATCATTAAACTGCTTGAAATGGTCTACATCCACCATTGCAATGGTGTATTTTCGGCCCAGTCGCGCCATTCTCTCCTCCAACGCTCGGCGACTTTTCAGTCCGGTCAACTGATCTTTGTAGGCCACTCCGTAGGAGGTCTGAATCACCCCAACCAGCAGACTCAACCCGATCAACGCGGTGGCGGCCATAACTCCGGCTACAGGCTGATCCAACTGAACCTGCCAGCACCCCAAAAGGCCCACTGCAAGCAGGGCGCAATTAGCTGCACCTGGTCGCCATAACAGCCGCAGGGTTAAACCCGTTAGCGCCAGACCGTAGAGCCACCGGGCGGTGATACCATCGGCCAACAGAGTGAGCAGATCGGCAGTCGGTAACCGGGTATCCAGCCAACCAACCTGTCTGAGCAGAGAATCACCGCTGACCAATGCCAGCAGCAGCGGACCCGACAACAGCAGAGTTTGAACCAGGCCCATACCACTGAACAGGCTGCGATTCAGCAACAGGGCGGAAACCAGCAAAGCCCAGGCAAGCACTTCGGGTGCGGGGGGTAACTGAGGATCAACACCACCCCCCAGCAGACCCCATAACCAGAGCAACCAGAACAGGCTGATCTGAACCAGATCTGCCCGGTGGAAACGGTAAGCAATCAACCCCGACGCGGTCAGCAACAGTACTGAAAGATAGGGCAGCAAGCGTTCTGCTGCGGTTAACCACTGAGGCTGTCGAGCCAGAAACATCACCCCGCCGAGCAGCGCCAGCGGCGGCAACAGCCAACGACCACGCCAGAGGAGGAGATTGATACAGGCAGAATTCATAGGATGGTATTACAGAACCGCAGCCGTTAAATTCAGAGGGGAGAACCACCCTGCCAGCGCATTGTGCCAGAGTCGCCCCTCGCCACTGAGGGGCACGTGAATCACGTACAATGGACCACCGTAATCAGGCAATTCCCCCGCAGCCTTATGGTTCTTGATCTCAGCAACACCCTTGTTATCGGTATCTCCTCCCGAGCCCTGTTCGATCTGGAGACAGAGGATGAGCTGTTTCGCAGCGAAGGGCTGGAGGCCTACTGCCGTTTTCAGATCGAAAACGAAGACCGGCAGCTGGAGGCTGGCACCGGCTTTCCCCTGGTACGGGCCCTGCTTAACCTGAACAATCTGGTGGCGGACAAACGGCTGGTCGAGGTGATCATTATGTCCCGCAACTCTGCGGACACCAGCCTGCGAATCTCCCACTCCGTCGAAGCCCACGGCCTGGACATCACCCGGGGGGCCTTCACCTCTGGTCGCTCTCTGGCGCCCTATCTGGCGGCATTCCGGGTCGACCTGTTTCTCTCGGTCTCTGAAGAGGATGTGCAGGCAGCCATCGACGCCAACTTCGCTGCGGGGCTGATCTACGCCGGCCCGGGCCAGAATAAACCGATCGAGGAGCAGATCCGCATCGCCTTCGACGGAGACGCGGTGCTCTTCTCGGAGGAGTCGGAACGGATCTTCAGCGAGCAGGGGCTGGAGGCCTTTTATGAACACGAGCGGGCCAATGCTCACCGCCCCCTGCCTGAAGGCCCCTTCGCCCGCTTCCTGAAGACACTCTCGTTTCTGCAAAAAGAGGTGCGGGATGGCCAGCCGCCAATTCGGACCGCGCTGGTCACCGCCCGCAACACTCCGACCAATGAACGGGTGGTCAAAACCCTGCGCGCCTGGGGAGTTCGGATCGATGAGAGTTTTTTTCTCGGCGGACTAGCCAAGGATGAGATCCTCGGTGCATTCGGTGCGCATATGTATTTCGATGACCAGACCGGTCACTGCGACCGGGCCTCCAGCGTGGTGCCGACGGCCCGGGTGCCGCACCGGATCGTCGCTACGGGTGACTCGGAGTAGAGCATTGCCAATACCTGGAAAGCTGACCCGTTGAACATGACCAGCCCGACTTCAACTATCGTCATCCAGGGCTCGGCGCTGGTGGAGAACAGCGCCGCCCTGCCCCGGCTGGATGGGGGCCACTGGCTGCCACTGCGGCCCGATCTGGTGATCTTTGCCGGGGCCCGGTCGACCCCGCAACTGCGCAACTGGGCTGAATTGAAGGGGCTGGATATCGCCGATATTCCCGCTTCCCAGAACCTCAGTGAAATCGGTCTGGTGGTGATGGATATGGACTCCACCCTGATTGCCATCGAATGTATCGATGAGATCGCCGCCATGCAGGGCATAAAAGCCCAGGTCGCCAGTATCACAGAGGCCTGTATGCGCGGCGAGCTGGATTTTGATCAGGGCCTGCGGCAGCGGGTTGGACTGCTGGCCGGACTGGAAGAACAGGCGCTGGAGCGGGTCTATCGCGAGCGACTGCGGTTTAACCCAGGGGCCGAGACCCTAATTCAGGCCCTTAAACAGCGGGACATCCAGACCCTGCTGGTCTCCGGCGGCTTTACCTACTTTACCGATCGGGTGCAGGCCCGGCTGGGGCTGAATGCTGTCTGTTCTAACCGTCTGGAGATTATCGATGGACGACTTACCGGCCAGCTCCTCGGTGAGATCGTCAACGGTCAGACCAAGGCCGAGCAGCTACAGGCCCACGCCACACGGCTGGGGCTCAAGCAACATCAGGTCATCGCCATCGGTGACGGCGCCAATGATCTGCAGATGCTGGCCGCCGCAGGTATCAGCATCGCCTACCATGCCAAACCAGTGGTACGACAACAGGCAGATTTCGCCCTCAACCATGTCGGGCTCGATGGCTTGCTCAATCTCTTTTCAGATCACCTGCATAGCGCCCACTAGAGCGAGGCTTAAGAGCGATGACCAGAGCATTTGATTTTATTGTGATCGGCGGCGGCAGTGGTGGCCTGGCCGCGTCAAAACGGGCCGGTGATCATGGTGCCCGGGTGCTGATGGTGGAGTCAGCCGCCCTCGGCGGCACTTGTGTCAATGTCGGCTGTGTACCGAAAAAAATCATGTGGTTTGGGGCCAGCATCGCCCAGACTCTGGAGCTGGCAGCCGATTACGGTTTTGATATCGAACGACGGGGTTTTGACTGGTCCCGACTAGTCAGCAGCCGCGAGGCCTATATCAGGCGGATTCATAGCGCCTACGACAGCAGCCTGAGCACATCCGGGGTCACTCTGGTTAAGGGCCATGCCCATTTCATTGATCGCCAGGCTATCGCGGTCGAAGGCCAGCACTACAGCGCACCCCACATCCTCATCAGCACCGGCGCCCGCCCCAGCCAGATCGAGACCCCCGGGGCGGAGTTGGGAATCGACTCTGACGGCTTCTTTGCACTCAAGCATCAGCCCGAACGTTTGACCATCGTTGGTGCTGGTTATATTGCGGTGGAGATCGCCGGTCTGATGAATCAGCTTGGCACCCAGGTCGATCTGATTTTGCGTCGATCTCATGTGCTCATGAATTTCGATCACGAGATCGCTGAAACCCTGCATCAACAGATGCAAGATAGCGGTATCACGCTGCATCCCCACGACACAGTCAAACAGGTTAGTCGCAACCCTGACCAGACCCTGGACATCGAACTGAACTCCGGCACCCGGATCAGCGATTGCGACCAGCTGCTCTGGGCCATTGGCCGCAGACCCAATACTGATAGCCTGGAGCTCGCCGCTGCTGGCATCGAACCCGATGATGGCGGATTCATCTCCGTCGATGACTACCAGAACACCATGGTCCCTGGCATCTATGCAGTGGGGGATGTCACCCGTGGCCCGGCCCTGACCCCGGTCGCAGTGGCTGCCGGACGACGGCTCGCCAGCCGCCTGTTCGACAATCAACCTGAGCTGAAAATGGACTACGACACCATTCCCACCGTGGTCTTCAGCCACCCCCCAATCGGCACCGTGGGATTGACTGAAGCCGAGGCGGAGGCGCTTCACGGTGACCAGGTCAAAATCTACCGCAGCCGCTTTACCCCGATGTTCAGCGCAGTGACCCGCCACCGGGAACCCTGTTTTATGAAGCTGATCACCGTCGGCCCGGAGGAACGGGTGATCGGCCTGCATTTGATCGGGTTAGGCGCCGACGAAATTCTCCAGGGTTTCGCCGTCGCGATCAAAATGGGGGCCACCAAACAACAGTTCGACAACACCGTAGCGATTCACCCCACCAGTGGCGAAGAGTTCGTCACCATGGTCTGACATGGCGGTTATTTAATGAAAGGGAATACCCTCATTTGGGCGACCCGGGGTGCCATCTTCATGGCCGGCCTGCTGGTGCTCTCGATCCAGGCCCTGCCCCATATGACCGGACGGCCCGCCCCGCTGCTGTTTCTGCTGCTGGCATCAGAGTTTGGCTGGGTGCTGAGCCTGGTCGGAACCACCAGTGCGATCCTGCGGCTGAAGGAGCAAAATGACCAGCGACCCTGGTTGCAGCTCGGCATCTGCGTCCTGCTCGCCATCGCATTCACCCTGGCAGGACTCAGCTTCTGGAGCCACGCCACTGCGGCAGGGGCCAACACAGAATTCCTGAACCAGATGTGACATCAGGTTCTGGCATCCCTCTCTCTACTCTGGAAGAATGCCCCTCCCGGCGGCCACCTGCCTGCTGGCCCCCTTAAATCAACTGGAAGCGAACATGAGCGAAACCGTAGACGAACTCACCGTCAATTACAGCGAAGGCGACCTGCAAAAGGTCAAAGAGCTGGACAAGATCATCCTCTCCAAGGGAGCCTGGGCCACCATCATCTACCGCTATCAGGACTGGGTGCCGGCGAAAGAGGAGTACAGCGCCGACCGTTACACCATCCGCCGCTACCAGAAGCGCAATGGCCGCTACAGCCCCGCCTCCAAGTTCAATATCTCCAGCGCCGATCAGGCTCGCAAGGTGATCGCCGCCCTGGAGAGCTGGATCGACTAACAGGCGGATCCCCCAGAAAAGCTACATCTAACGGCTAATACTCACGGGAGAAACCCTATGCCATCCTTCGATACTGTCTCTGAAATCGACCTGCACGAAGCCAGCAACGCGGTGGACCAGGCCCAGCGGGAGATCAGCAACCGCTTTGATTTCAAAGGGGTGGATGCCACCCTTAGCCTGACCGGCGAGCAGATTACCCTGCAAGCCGAATCGGAGTTTCAGCTACAGCAGATGCTCGATATTCTGCTGGGCAAGCTGACATCCCGCAAAATCGACATCCGCTGCCTGGATGTGAGTGATCCCGCAAAATCCGGCAAACAGGTGACCCAACAGGCGACCCTGCGTCAGGGCATCGACCAGGAGACCGCCAAACAGCTGGTGAAGCTGGTCAAACAGGGCAAGTTAAAGGTCCAGGCCGCGATTCAGGGGGACAAAGTCCGGGTCACCGGCAAGAAGCGGGATGATCTGCAACAGGCGATGGCCCATTTTCGTGAAGCCAAACTCGAACTGCCACTGCAGTTCAATAATTTCAGGGACTGATATGGATCGACTTGCCAGATTTGCCGGACTACCCTTAATCGCCTTGGCCTTTGCCGCCGAGGCAGAAAACCGGGTAGTGACCATCGCCGCCGGCGAAACATTCGAGGTTACCCCGGCTCTTAGCGAGCTGAATCTCGACCGGCTCACGGTTGGGGATGGCGCCCGAATTCAGTTCGCGGCCGGTGTTCGCCGATGGCAAGTGGTGGCCCGGAGCGCGGATTTTCAGGGTCGCGTGGTGATCATTGGTCGCGGAGAACCCGGGAACGACGGTCAGCCAGGCGCTGATGCCACGGCGGAAGTGGAGAATTGCGAAACCGGCCAGACCGGTGGTTCCGGCGGCCACGGGCAAGCCGGTTCAGATGGGGTCAGCATCGACCTGACCCTGGGCATCGTGCACCTCGACCAGCTCACCATTGATACCTCCGGCGGCGCCGGAGGAGCGGGTGGCGCGGGCGGTCGTGGCGGCACCGGCGGCAAAGCCAGGCGGTGCGGCGGTGGCACCGGCGGAACCGGAGGCTCAGGGGGCAATGGCGGGACTGGTGGTCTCGCCGGTAATATCACCTTGCGCTACTGGATCGCCGCGGCCGATGCCAGTGTGCCGGTGACCAATTACGGCGAAGGCGTCACCCTGCTGGCGACCGGCGGCCCAGCGGGCCGGGGTGGCGCCTTCGGCCCCGGCGGCACAGGTGCCCCGGGCCGTTTCGAGAAGCGCCAGGGCAATATCACCGTCACCCGGGAAGCCGGTGCCGAGGGCTATCCAGGCAGCCGCGGAGAGGATGGAACTCCCGGTGCCGATGGCCGCACCCGGATTGAAACTATCGCCTCCCGGGCGCTCTCCACCCCTTGAATTCCGGCACTCGTCGGCAAAGGGCTGATCTGCTGATCCGGGCGCCCTGGATCCTGCCGGTAGAACCTGCCGAAACCCTTCTGCTCGATCACGCCCTCGCGGTCCGCCATGGCCGGATCAGCGCGATCCTGCCAGCCACCGAGTGTGATCATCGGATTGACGCGACGGAAACCATCGACCTGCCGGAGCATGTGCTGATTCCAGGCCTGGTTAACAGCCATACCCACGCCGCCATGTCCCTGTTTCGCGGCTTCGCGGATGAGCGGCCGCTCCAGCAGTGGCTGGAGCAGCATATCTGGCCAGCGGAATCCCGCTGGGTCGGGGCTGACTTTGTACACGATGGCACCCAGCTCGCAGTCGCGGAGATGATTCGAGGTGGCACCACTTGCTTTGCAGACATGTATTTCTATCCGGACGAGACAGCCCGGGTGGCGATGCAGGCCGGCATCCGCTGCGCGCTCGGCCTGGTGGTTGCGGACTTCCCCTCCAGCTGGGCCGCTGATGCCACCGAGTATCTGCACAAAGGGCTGGAGGTGCATGACCAGCACCGCCATAACCCGCTGGTCCACACTCTGTTCGCCCCCCATGCACCCTATACCCTGGGGGATGAAAACTGGCGCAAGATACTGATTTATGCGGAGGAGCTGGACCTGCAGATCCAGACCCACCTGCATGAGACCGGGGCGGAGATTCAACGGAGTCTGGACCAATATGGTCAGCGCCCCATGGCCCGCCTGGATCAGCTGGAGCTGCTTGGCCCCCGGCTGATTACCACTCACATGACCCAGCTGCTGCCGGAAGAGATTGAGCGGCTGGCGGAAGCGGGCTGTCATGTGGTCCACTGCCCTGAATCGAACCAGAAGCTGGGTAGCGGCATCGCGCCGATGGCCGAACTGACCAGGGCCGGTATCAACCTCGCACTGGGCACTGACGGCGCCGCCAGCAATAACGATCTGAGCATGCTCGGAGAGATGCGCAGTGCCGCGCTGCTGGCCAAAGTCAGCAGCGGCAACGCCACAGACCTGCCGGCCCGTCAGGTGCTGGAGATGGCCACTCTGGGGGGTGCCCGGGCCCTGGGGCTGGAGCGGCAGATCGGCTCCCTGCAAAAGGGTAAAGCAGCGGATATCACCGCCGTTTCGCTCGCCGGGCTGCACAATCAACCGGTCTATGACCCCCTCTCTCAGCTGGTCTACTCCGCCACTGCCAGTGATGTCACCCATGTCTGGGTACAGGGCGAAGCGCTATTGAGTGAGGGGGGTTTGCTGACCCTGTCAGAAGCAGATATCCACCGCAGCAGCCAGAATTGGGGCCGAAAAATTGCCGGCGGAGTTAGCTGATACCGGGATTCAGCGGCGCCAGCAGATCGGCCTGGCGGGCCGACCTAGGCTGGTCGTATTGATTCAGCCAGGTCTGCATCTGTCGGCCCCAGGCGCTACCGTCGAAGTTGCCCCGGTCACCATATAGAGCCTGTTCAAGCTGAGCCAGCAGCTCACCGAGCCGCCCGCCCCCCTCGGAACCGAATTGATGAGCAGCACGGGCGGCGATAACCCGAGGCGATGCCTGCCCCGGCGTACCCCAGTTCTCTGCCGCGTAGGCTTGCAGACTCTCATTCAGCTTGACCGGATCACTGCACTGCCGAAGCCTCTTCAGAAAAACTTTGCGGCTCTCTGCCTCAACCGGCGCCCCGGTCAATTTTGGTGGTCGAACGCGCCACCAGAGCAGACCCCAGATCGCGGCGGTCAAAAGGGTTCCAGCGAGAAAGCCAGCACCAAAACCGAGCCAGTCTAAGGGGAATAAACTGCCTTGATCCGTCATCAGCGGAGTCGGCGTGGGGCTGGCAGAGTCGGGCGCCCCGGCCTCGGCAGGCTTTCCTTCGGCGCTCCCCCCAGCAACCTCCGTCAGGGCGGGTAATACTTCGATCCGTCTGGCCGGAAATTCGGCCCAGGCCTCCGCATCGCGGTTCACATCCCACCAGCGGACCCGCACTGCGGGCAGTTCCAGAGTGCCTGCGCGCCGCGGGATCATCGTCATTCGCTCCCGTCGGACGCCCCGCAGAATCTGCCCCCCTTCATCAAGGGTACCTTCGAACTCAGGGCGATCAAGATAGAGCCTGAAGTCCGCGTGATCCGTCTCCACAAAAGGGGGTAACTGGGCGCCGTCGCTGCCCTCAGCCACCAGCGCCAGCTCCCGACTGATCGGCTCACCGACACGGAAGGTCTGTGCCGGATCCCAACGCTCCTCGATATGCAACTGGGAGAGGGGCAACCAGGGCTCTCCCTGCGGGGGTTTGACATCCAGTTTCAGGGCATCTGAAAGGACCCGGAGTGGAATGTAGCCGGTGGTCCCGAAGGGATCAAAACTCCGCCGAATCGATCTATCGAGAATTCGCCCCTCAACCGCTGCCGGGGGCAAAACCAGCTCGCCACTGGCCAGTGGAGTCAGACGATAATGCAGCGTGGTCACCACCGCAACACGGCCGTCAATCACCCGGTTCTCCTCCTCCGCCTTGCCGATCTGTTCAAACACTGCCTGATCCGGTTCCGGGGTCTGCAGGTGCGCATCCCGCAGGCGGGTATAACTGGTGATCACAACCCTGTAGATCAGGCTCTCTCTGACGTAGGCGGTGCCCTTGCTGAGCGTTGCCACCACCGCCACAGGGGAATCCGGCGCTCCCTGAGTGGGGGCGGTGGAGTGTTCGCCGGAGGGCGACTGGGTAACGTCAATCGTGACCGGCTGAGTGGTTAGCGGGCCGACGCCGGTCGCGACCTCTAACGCCGGGATGGTGAGCTTGCCCACCCCCTTCGGCTGCAGACGATAGCGCCATATTTTAGACCGGCTGCGCTTGCCGTTAACCCACGACGATTCGGAACTGCTGCCGAGATAACTAATCTCGAAACTGGCTTCCAATGGCGTTAGATCGGGCTCTTCCCGAGCCTTCTCCTCGGTGAGAGTCAGAGTGAGCTGAAGCACTTCTCCCGGTTTTATCTCGGTACGGTCAACACTGGCCAGAAACTCCGCTAACGCGATACCCGGCAACAGCAGGCAGACCAACAACAGAGCTCTCACCATGGTCTCGACTCCGCCGGAGCGGCCCCCCGCTCTTCAAGAAAAAACTGGTTACGCAGCAGCTCGGTGGGGTCCTCTTTTAACCGGTTGAACCACTGCTCGGCAGCAAGCTCACCCTCATCCAGCAGGTTCTCATCTCCCGAGGAGCCGCCCTGGGCGCTCGCCTGTGTGGACTCTCCCGACTCACGCTCGTCCTCTGTTGACTCGCTCTGCTGCTGGTCAAACTGCTCCACTCCGGCCTCGCTTTCATTTTCACCAGAGGGGGAGCCCCCCTCCTCTTTGGAATCCTCCCCAAGCTCTTCTCCGGGCTGGGACTCACCCTCCTCTCCCCCACTCTCTTCAGACGGGTCTGCGGATGGATCGGATTGAGGCTCACCGGACGTCTGACCACCCTGCTGGTCATCTGCCCCGGAGTCACCCTCCTCATCCTTCTGCTGTTCGCCGTTCTCACCGGATTCGCTCTGCTGGGCCTGCTGTTTCTGCTGCTCCAGCAGCTCACGAGCCAGCGCCAGGTTTGCCGCCGCATCCTGGTCTTCAGGATCCAGCGCCAGCGCCTGCTGGTAGGCTTCGATGGCAGCTTCCAGCTGACCCAGCTGCAGCCGGGCATTGCCCAGATTATAACGAGCTGCCTGGCGCACGCTTTTACGATTCGCCGCACTGAAAGCGGCGGCCGCCTCTTCGTACTGACCCGCCCGATAGAGGGCCACCCCCTTACGATAGTTGTCCTCAAACTGCTCCGCAGCCGCCTCGTAGTGCTCCTGTTGAAACAGGCTCTGGCCGATCTGACCCCGGTTTTTGAACAGCTCCGCAGACGCGATGCCCGGCAACAGCAGTAGCGCCATCGGTGCCAGACGAAGGGAGACCAACAGAGCACTCATGAGGGCTCTACCGGCAACGGCGCAATCTGTCGAAAACGCGACAATAGCAGCAACATGAAGGGGATCAGAAAAATATAAAACCGCTCGTGCCATAGCTTCAACTCGTGGCCGCTTACCTCGCCAACCTCTGGACTGGTCGCCAGCGCCTGCAGCAGCGCGCGGGTGTCGTCCTGACGGTAGTCGGCCCGCCGATAGATGCCTCCCGCCGCCTCCGCCAACTGCTGAAGGTTGCTCTCATTCAGGCGAGAGATGACCGGGTTGCCCTGTTGATCCCGAAACCACTCACCTCCGGGGGTCGGGATGGGTCCCCCCTCAGGGGTGCCGAGGCCCAGGACATGCAGACGAATATTCAATGCTCTCAACTCTTCACTCAAGACTCCGAGATCCGTTTCAGGGTACTCGCCGTCACTCAGTAGCAGGACACTTTTTGCACCGCCAGCCTCTACCGCCAGCAGCTGCTTGCAACGCCTCAGCGCTTCGATCAAATCAGTGCCCTGACGCTCCACCAGACCACTCTTCATCGCCGGCAGCAGATTCAGCAGCGTGGCCATATCCTCGGTCACCGGCGCCACCACATGGGGCACCGCAGCAAAGGCGACCAGCCCGAGTCGCAGGTCCGGATTGCTACTCACCAGGTCACTGATCTCCTGCCGCGCCCGCTCCAGCCGACTGGGCGCAACATCGGTCACATCCATGGAGCGGGAGAGATCCAGCAGAATCACTGCTGCACCGGCGGGACGGTAGGTCTCGACCTGGCGGTAGTCCCAACGCGGACCTGCCATTGCCAGCACCCCAAACAACCAGAGCAGCGGCCAGAGAGAGTGGCGTGAGCGCAGCGAGCTGCCGCGCCCGTCGACCAGCAGCGAGGGCAACAGATGGGGATCCGCGAAACGGGTCAACTGCCGCCATCGGGCCCGGCGCTGGCTGACATCCCGAATCAACCAGAGCGGGGTGAACAGCAGCAGCCAGAGCCAGCCGGGCTGAGCGAATTGAAACTCACTCATAACCGGTTCGTCGCCATTCCGTTACGGCCAGGCGCGAGGCCCAGCCAGGCCAGCAAAATCAGCGCTCCACCCAGGGGCCAGCGAAACAGAGGGTCGTAGGCAGTGATCACCCGAGTTTCGACGTCGCTCTGCTCCAGTTCGTCAATACGGTTGTAGATCTTGCGCAGCGCGGCGCTGTCGGTGGCCCGGAAATAACCGCCACCGGTGAGGCCCGCAATCTCTTGTAGCAGGGCCTCATCAAGCCCCATCTCAACCCATCGGACACCCCCCCGATCCGGATAGGGCACCCGCCCCTCGCTACCAACCCCGATGGTGTAGACCCGGACACCGTAACGGGCGGCCAGCCGGGCCGCCTCCAGCGGTGGCACCACCCCGGCAGTGTTTTCTCCATCAGTCAGCAGAATCACCACCCGGGAATTCTCCGGTCGCTCCCGCAGTTTTTTCACCGCCAGAGCCAGGGCATCACCCACGGCCGTGGCGCTGCCGGCCATGCCGACCACGGTTCTCTGCAGCAGCTCCTGAACTGCGGTCACATCCAGGGTTAAGGGGGCTTGCAGATAGGCGCTCTCACCAAACAGCACCAGGCCGATCCGGTCGCCGCTACGCTGAGCGATGAACTGACTAACCACCCCTTTGGTGACCGCCAGTCGGCTGACCCGACGACCCCCTTCGGTGAAATCCAGCGCCCGCATCGACTCAGACAGGTCAACCGCCAGCATCAGGTCATAACCGGTGGTATTAAGCTGCTGAATATCCTGGCGATTCTGGGGCTGCATCAGGGCCAGCACCAGCAACAGCCAGAGCAGGTGAAGCAGCCACTGACCTGAGCGGAGTGAGGGGCTCTGGTTAAATCCTGCACGGCTTAAAGGCTCGATTCGACCGAAACGGAGCTGCGGAATGGCGCTATCGAGCCGCTGGGAACGCCGCAGACGGCTCACCAGCCAGGGCAATGGCAGGGATAAAGCGGCCCAGGGCCAGGCGAAACTAAACACCGGAACCCCGAGTCCAGTGACGCAGGGCACTCAATACGGCCTGAACACGCTCCCGAGCCCAGGGCTCCGGCTCTCCGGGGCGGTAACTCTGCTCAACCATTTCATCCCGATACTCAAGCCAGTCGAACTCTTTCGGGTCATTCCGTTGCAACCAGAGCAGCCAGGCCTCGCCATGCAGGTTAGCGACCTCACTGCGGGGGAAACGGGCCAATGCAATCCGACGGACCAGCTCCAGGATTTCCCTGTTTTGAACCACCTCAGCCTGCTCCAGCCGCTGCTGCAACTCCGCCAGATTCCGCCGGGCGGCGCGGGCCCAGGGCGACGGACGGTAACGCCGCCAGAGCCGATGGAGAACCCAGATAAGCACCCCAACCAGGACCGGCCCGGCAACCAGCAGAACCCACCAACCCGGGGCCAGCGGCCAGATGCCGATCGCATCAAGCCCCCGGATATCCCGCAACTGCCCTAAAGGATCCATCTTAGACCCGGTGCTGGTAGGCTCGATCCAGGCGGACCAGACGATCAGCCAGGGCCAGATGAATCTCTTCATCAGTCCGCACCGGCATCAACTCAACCCGAGCACGTCGGCTAATGGCTTTCAGACTCTCTCGCCGCTCATCCCAGGCCTGACGATAGTCGGCTGCGGCCTGGCGGCTACCACTGAAGACCAGCAAACTGGGCGCCAGACCCAGCTGCAGCAGGCCAGCAGAGGGCATATCACGCTCAGCGGGATCATCCACCGGCAGCAGAACCACCTGATGGCGCTGACTCAGCTCCCTCAGGGCACGGTCCAGCTGTTCCGGAGGCAGATTGAAGTCGCCGATGACAAAAATCAGTGCACCGGTTGGAGCGGTTCTCGCCAGATGACGCAACGGCTCAACCAGCCCCTGCTCCGCCGCCCCGACTGATTCCGGCGGCTCCATTTCCGCCAGTCCCCGCAACAGCCGCCAGAGCCCCCGGGGACCACGCAGGGGCGGGAAATAGTGCAATCCGGTATCTGAGAACATCAATCCGCCGACCCGGTCGCCGTGACGATTGGCACCCCACCCCAACAGGGCTGCGGCATGGGCAGCCTGGACCGACTTGAAGGTGCCTCTGGTACCGAAATACATGTGGGGGCCGACATCCACCGCCAGCAGCACCACCCGCTCGCGCTCCTCCCGGAAAAGTTTAAGGTGTGGCGTGCCGGTGCGAGCAGTGACCCGCCAGTCCATCCGCCGGATATCATCACCCAGCCGATACTCCCGCACCTCTTCAAAGGCCATACCCTGACCATGAAAAGCAGAGGCATAAAGGCCATCAAAACGGGAGTTGACCCGGTGCCGGGCTGAAATACCGAGGGCGTTGGCCCGGTGTCTCAGCTCAAGCAGATCATCCAGACTCGGCTTCAGGCTCATGGTCAGGGCAGCGCCACCACGGAGAGCAGCCGCTCAACCACGGCGGCGGCCGGAATGCCCTCGGCCTCCGCCTCAAAGCTGAGCAGAATTCGGTGAGTCAGCACAAAGGGGGCCATAGTCTGAACATGAAACGGGGTGACAAAATCATCCCCCTCAAGCCAGGCCAGCGCCCGGGCACAACGGGCCAGAGCCTGACTCGCCCGGGGCGAGGCGCCGAACCGGATCCAGCTCGCCAGCTCCGGGTCAAGCGCCGCGGGCTGGCGACTGGCGAGAACCAGATCAACGATATACTCCTCAAGGGTGGCATCCAGATAGATCGCCGCCACCTCGCGCCGGGCTCGAAACAGCTCCTCCTGGGTCAGTTCGGTGGGGACGGTTGGTCTCTCCGCGCGGAACCGGCTTTGATCCAGCCGCAGGATCTCCAGCTCTTCATCCCGCTTGGGGTAGTCCACATGACAATAGATCAGGAATCGATCAAGCTGCGCCTCGGGCAGGTTATAGGTGCCCTCCTGCTCCACCGGATTCTGGGTCGCCATGACCAGGAAGAGTTCGGGTAACCCGTAGGTTTTCGCCCCCACAGTCACCTGACGCTCACCCATAGCCTCCAGCAGAGCGGACTGCACCTTCGCCGGCGCCCGGTTGATCTCATCCGCCAGCAACAGGTTCTGGAAGATCGGACCGGCCCGGAATTCAAAGCCGCCGCCAGGGGAGATAATGTCACTGCCCACCAGGTCCGAAGGCAGCAGGTCCGGCGTGAACTGCACCCGATGATAATCCCCCTCAATGCCCGCCGATAACGCTTTGACCGCGGTGGTTTTGGCTAATCCCGGCATCCCCTCGATCAGCAGGTGACCATCGCAAAGCAGGCAGACCAGCATACTGCGGACCAGTTCGGTCTGGCCTACAAGCTGGGTGGCGATATGCTGCTGCAGTTCGGTAAAACGGGCGAGGCTCATGGTTCAGTCCAGTAGTGTTTGCAGTGTAATCAGGGCGTGCTGGTAGTGGCTTTGGTCGACCGCCTTGCGCGCCGTCGCCAGCTTGATAAAAGCCCGCAGTTCCGGCGTCGATTGACGGCTCGGCATGACCTCCAGCACAGCCTCAACAGCCGCAGGATTATTGCATAACAGGGCCATGTCACAACCGGCGCCGAGCACCGCCTGGACCCGTTCCAACGGAGTGCCAATGCCGAACGCGCCGGCCATGCCCAGATCATCACTGAAGTAGGCTCCGGTGAAGCCCAGGGCCTGCCGCCCGACCTGCTCCAGCCAGATACCGGACGCGCTGGCGGGCTTCGGATCCACCGCCGGATAGCGGACGTGGGCCGGCATCAGGCCAGGCAGAACATCCATCAGAACCCTGAAAGGTTCCAGATCCAATGACCTCATTGTGTCCAGGCTGCGATGGTCGGTCACGGTCTCCAGATGGGTGTCCTCTTCGATCCCACCATGACCCGGAAAATGTTTACCAACGGCAGGCATACCGGCCTGCCCCATGCCGCCAATATAGGCCCGAGCCAGTTTTGCGACCACGGTCGGATCACTATGAAAGGCCCGATTACCAATAATCTCGCTCAGGCCAAAATCAAGATCCAGAACCGGGGCAAAGGAGAGGTCGATATCCACCGCCCTGACCTCAGCAGCCATCACCAGGCCCGCCGCTTCAGCCGCGACCAGAGCCTTCTCCTCGCTGTCGGCATAGAGAGCGCCGATCCGTCCCAGAGCTGGCAGTCGGGTGAAGCCGGGTTGCAGTCGCTGCACCCGCCCCCCCTCCTGATCCACCGCAATCAACAGCGGGCCAGGGCGAGCGGCCCGCAGGCTGCGGATGAGCGTTTGCAGCTGGGTTTTGTCCCGGTAGTTGCGGGTAAAAATAATGATTCCGCCCACCAACGGATGGGTGACCCGGGCCAGCTCTCCAGCTGTAGCTGTTTCACCGGCAATGTCGATCATCAGTGGGCCCGGGGGCAATGGACTTGAATGGTTCATAGCGCCCTCATCAAGACGGTAATCGATAGCATTGGTTCAATACTTCAGGCTACGGCGTACGTCGAGGTAGTCTCGCAACTGATCACCGCAGAGATTTAAAGCCATCACCACCAGGAAAAGCGCCAGACCCGGCACCAACACATAATGCGGCGCCACCAGCATATAGCGGGTGCCATCCCGAATCATCGCCCCCCAGGAAGCCGCCGGCGGCTGGATGCCTAGCCCCAGGAATGATAGACCCGCCTCGGCGATAATCACTGCAGCCAGCGCAAAGGTGGCTTCGACAATCAGCGGGGCCGCAATCATTGGCAGCAGATGCCGGAGCACAATTCGCCAACCCCCGGCCCCCAGCGCCCGGGCAGCCAGAACCTGATCACTGTGCCGCAAAGCCAGCACCTGAGCACGGCTGAGGCGGGCAAAACCGACCCAGCCTACGGCCCCCAGTGCAATCACGATATTACTGATGCCCGGCTGCAACATGCCAGCCAGGGCGATGGCCAGCAACATCCCCGGGAAAGCCAGAAACAGATCCACAATCCGCACAAACAGATGATCGAACCAGCCCCCGAGATAACCAGACCAGGTGCCCAGAACAATACCAATCAAACCCGCCACCCCGACCACGCTGAAAGCCACCAGGAACGAGACCTGGGCACCTTCGACCAGGCGAGCCAGCAGATCTCGTCCCAGCTCATCCGCACCCAGCCAGACCTGCCCGGAGGGGCCTGCCAGCACCCGTGACAACTCAATCTGCTCCGGCGCCAGAGGCAATAGTCCGCCAGCGACCGCAACCAGAACCCACAACAGCAGAATCAGTCTGGCGATGCGGTTCATGATTCGGCCACATCGGATCGAATCCGGGGATCGACCAGGCCATAAACCAGATCCGTCAGGGTATTGACCCCTACGTACGCCACGCTGATCAGCAGCACGCAGCCCTGGACCACTGCGTAATCCCGCTTCTGAATCGCCGAAACCGTGAGTTCTCCGAGCCCGGGCCAGGAGAAGATCATCTCGGTGATCACCGCGCCACTCAGCAGTGCGCCGAGCTGCAGTCCCAAGACAGTGATCACCGGCAATAGCGCATTGGGCAGCGCGTGGCGCAGCACCGCAGCGGTCGGACCCAACCCCTTGGCCCGGGCGGTACGGATAAAATCCGCCCCCAGCACCTCCAGCAGACTGGCCCGCACCATGCGGGAGAGTATCGCGGCCAACGCCGTGCCGAGGGTCAGGGCTGGCAGGACCAGAGCCCCGGGGGCCTGCCAGCCGGAGACCGGTAGCCAACCAAGATACAACGAGAAGAGCAGCACCAGCAGAGGTCCCAGCCAGAAGTTGGGCATAGAGACTCCGACCAGGCTGAAACCCATCGCCGCGTGATCCACCAGCGTCCCGGGGCGCAGCGCCGCCAGAATGCCCAGGGGAAACGCCAGCAGCAGCGCGACTCCGAGCCCCGCCAGCGCCAGTAGCAGGGTGGCGGGCGCCCGCTCCAGCAGCAGTTTTGAGACAGACTCGCCAGAGAAGAGGGATCGGCCGAGATCCAGCCTGGCCAAATCGCCATAATAATCGAGCAGCTGGAGACCCAGAGGTCTGTCCAATCCAGCCGCTTTAGCCATCGCCTGCCGATCCGCTGAGCTGGCCAGTTCGCCAAGGATCACCTCCACCGGATCACCGGGGATCACCCGGGTCAGCAGAAACACCACCAGACTGACCCCGACCAGAACCAGCACCCCCGAGGCCAGACGACTGCAGATGAATCGCAGCACCCCTACCCCTCCCGAATCATGACGTCAGTGCCCACCGGCACCCGGTCGAACAGCTCGCAAACCGCATCATTGCCCATCCGAATACAGCCGTGGGAGCCGATCACCCCCATCGGCTCACTCTCCGGAGTGCCGTGGATGTAAATATAGCGACGCATACTATCCACCTGCCCCAACCGGTTGAACCCCGGCTCACTCCCGCAAAGCCAGAGAATCCGGGTCAGAATCCAGTCCCGCCCGGGGAACTGGGCGGCCAGTTCAGGGCTATAGATCTCGCCAGTTGGCCGACGCCCCACCAGCACCGAGTTCAAGGGCAACCCGTCACCGATTCGCGCCCGAACACGGTGCAGGCCGCGAGGGGTCTGGCCGCTGCCACTCTGTTCGCCAGCGCCCAGGCTTGCGGTGGATACAGGGGCCTCAAACAATAGCTCACCCGCCCCCTCCAGCAGCTGCAACTGCTGCTTCGCCAGGCTGATTTCAATCCGCATCTCTGTTCCGCCGAACGGTCTGTTCAAGGCCATCATAATTGCCGTCTGCCGCCAGAGTGTAGCCCGCAATCTCCTGCCGCATCGCCACCACATGGTGCTCGTACCAGAGGGGGATATAGGGCAGCAGGTCATGAGCCCGGCGCTGAACCGCCTGAAATCCGTTCGCCTGGCTTGCCAGGTCCGGCGCCTGCTCAGCGGATTCGATCAGGGCATCCAGCCGGGCATCCCTCAGCCGCCCCCGATTGGCCCCCGCCGGGGGGATGGAGTCGCTGTGAAAGACGTAGCGAAAAATATCCGGGTTCTTCACCCCGACCCAGGCCAGCGAAAAGAGCTGAAACCGGCCCGCTTTGATATCCCCGTAAAAAGTACCCCACTCATAGGTCTGTAGTTTGAGGTCAATGCCTATCGCCCCCAACTGCTGCTGGATAACTGCGGCTATGCGCAGCCGCAACGGCACGTTGGAGAGTTTGTAACTCAACTCCAGTGGTTTCCCGCCGGGATTGATCTCCGCAACCAGTTGCCGCGCCAGCTCTGGATCATAGTCGTAGGCCGGCAGATTTTTGGGCGAGGCCCAGTGTCTCGGCGGTAGCAGCCCCTCTGCAGGTCGGGCCCGGCCATGCCAGAGGTAGTCAATAATCGTCTGCCGATCTATCCCGTGGGCGATCGCCCGGCGCAATTTCAGATTCCCGGTCAGGGGGTCGGCCAGACTCAGCCCCAGATAAGAGAAATTACTACCCGGTTTGTCCACCACGTCGATCTCTGCACGGGCGTCGAGCATATCCACCAACTCCGGTGGCAGATCGTTCTGAAGCAGATCCAGCTCCCGGTTCAGCAGTTTAACCACCCGCACCGTCGGATCCTGGACCGTGATAAAACTGAATGTCTGCCCATCCGCCCGTCGCTTTATCTGCAGCACCCCGGGCTCCGGCCAGGCCGAGAACTCAAAAGGCCCGCTGCCGATGGGCGACTGGTTGAACGGCTGCGCCGCTGCTATCGCCGCAGCCGGCAGAATGCCAATGGTCAGTCGGCCTGGAAACAGAGGATCATTGCGGGAGAGATAAAAATCGAGGTGATTCTCGTCAATCACTTCGATCTCCCTGATCATATCCAGGCCACCTCGGTGAGGTGATCCGCTATCCACCTGTAGCAGTGAGTTGTAGGTGGCCGCAACATCCGCTGCCGTGAGCCTTGACCCGTCAGAGAATAGACGGCCCGCCTCGTTCAACTCGAAACGGTAACGACGTGCGTCAAGCTGCTGCCACTGGGCGATGCCGGCAACCGGGCTAAAGTCCGGCCCAAATTCAACTAATTGCCGATAGAGCAGCCGGTTGATCCGAGCTGATGCGGCATCCGTGGCGAACCGGGGATCCAGGGTCACCGGCCCCTGGGCCAGACCAAAGCGGATGTCGTCGGGTTGTGGCTGGCTGCAACCTGAGATTAACAGAATCACAGACAGCAGGACCCATAACCGCAGCAGGGACGCCCCTCCACTACCCCATCTTCGCTTCGTGGTTATTCCGCTCAAATTTCCTGGTCCACGGTCGATAACATGGGCGTGAGGCATTTAAGCATTAAGCATCAAACCACCTGAAATCTTCCCCGATTCTAGCCGGTTTCCTCCTCACCATCCCGTTTTGACCGTCGCCGCCACCTTTAACGTAATGAGCACGTCGTCCCGTGACGACACAAAAATCTGTCTGACTATTGCTGAATCTGTCGCCAGCAACCCTTGACCCGACCAGAACGGCCAGGGGACGGATGAACGGACCCTCAGTTTAACCTCCAGTCAGTTGGTCGGCTGCCCCTGGGAAATGGCTAGCGCAGTTCTGCCCCGGTGATCTACAACCGTTTTATCAGGCAGCTGTCACCGGATTAAGCACCGTATAGAGCCCCTCCTGCAACACACCGAGATGCTCTGGGTTGCTCTGAGCCAGGGTAAACAGGGGTGCAGAGATTTCAAAACCCTCTTCGACCGAACGCAAGAGCTCCCAGTACCGGGCTAAGCTCTGCTCCGACGAACCCTCGGTATTGCATACGCCGATCGCCAGCGGCAATCGCGGAGCAATCCCCCACAACTCCCGCATCATCTGACGCAGCTCTCCAATCGGGTCGGTCTGCGCATCATTGATCAACAAAAGCGCACCCGAGGCAGCGACGGACAGGGCCGGCCAGACAACCCTGAAGTTCGGTGCGGGCGGGAGCCGAAACAGGTGCCAGCGTTCATCCCTGACCCGAGTCGAAGCCAGGCCTAAGGGGCCGTGTTTACCGACCCCGCCGAGAATCGCGCCACCAGATAAATTCGCAAGGGTTTTCTGCAGATCCAGGTCTCGGGAGCCGGCTAACAGAATCTTTTTGCTTCGGGCCGGAATCTGGTCCGGCTGCCCGCTCTCACCCCCAATCTGATGGGTCAGAAAATTTACAATCTGACCCACGCTACGCGGGCGTCGCCTCCAGTCCAGCCGCAACATCCAGTCCAGAACTTCCAGCAGCGTATCGCTGTAGCGGCCTTCGCCACGGATCACCGCACTCTGGTACGGATCCTGACCGGTCTCTTTCAATCTGTTATAGCGTGTCCGGCTGTTGCCTGGCGGCTCGCCAAAGATGCAGCGATAAAACGTGGCACCCAGGGAGTAAAAATCGGACCAGGGGCCCTCAATACCACCGCGACTGGCCTGTTCCGGCGGCGAATAGTTCGGAGTAAAAATCAGCTTCTTCTCATGCCCTTCAACCCCGATATCCAGACGGGCCGCACCAAAATCAATCAGCACCGGCTGACGGCCATCACGCATATAGACGTTGCCCGGCTTAATATCCCGGTGAAGATATTTTTTGGAATGAACCTCCTCCAGCCCCGCCAGCACGGCATCAAGCAGATCCCGCACCCGGCCTTCGTCGGTTAGCGGCCCCTCCCCCTGGATGATTTCCCCCAGAGTGCACCCCTCCTCATAATCCATCACCATATAACCGGTGTTGTTGAGGCTGAAAAAACGGTTCACCCGCACGATGTTGGCGTGTTTGAACTGCGCCAGAACCTGGGCTTCGGTCAAAAACCGATCGAGCCCCCAACGGTAAAACTCCGCCCGCTTCGGCTCGCTGACGGTCACGCCGCCATCGTCCCTGCGGCTGGCACTTTTTGCCGGGAAAAATTCCTTGATCGCGACCTTGCGGTTCAGCTGGTTGTCATGGGCCTGGTAGGTGACGCCGAACGCCCCCTTGCCCAGGACGCTGTCGATGCTGTATTCGGCCAGACGATACCCCTGTGGCAGCGTCTTGATGTTATCTGTAGAGGATTCCGACATAACTCAACCTACGGCTTATCCCGACCCAGACGGCTGGCGAGACGCCCGAAGAAACCACGCCGGGAGCTGTCCACCACCATCGCCTCCCCGGCGATCAGATAATCCTCATCACGGTGAGCGCGATGCGCCAGTCCCGCTGCGTGCGCCGCACTGTACAGGCTATAGATCGCAGGCGCGGAAAGATCCAGCAGCGCCGCAGTTTCCGTAAAAAGCATCGGCTGTTCCACCCAGAGATGAGCAATGCGCATATCGTTAGGCAGCCTCAACAGCTCTGTAAAATTCGGCCACCGCGATAAAACCACGCGAAGATCGATTTCTGTACCAGCAGGCAACCGGCCTGCAGAATGCCAGGCATGGGTCTTCCAGAGAATCGCTGTCAGTGACTGATTACTGAAGCCCTTTTCCTGCATATCCGCTTCCAGCAGCACCACCTCCTGCAGCCGGGCTAATCTCACGGTAGCCTCCAGCCCCTCATCTTCACTCAGCTGCTTTAGCTCATGTTCAGCCACCGTTAAACCCACGCTCCTGGAGTCCGGCTGATAGAGCAGATAACGCCCGGAGCCAAAATCAACCAGATAGGCAGCGCCACTGGTATCGGCCTGCTCCACCGCCCTGGCAATCAGGCCGGTCAGCCCTTGGGCGGGATCATAATAGAGGCCCCGCTCCGGTTTCAGAGGCTGCCGAGCGGTCGAGCTTGACTCTTGAGCCCCCAAATCATAGTCGCTAAAGGTCACCTCAGAATTGGTCTGATCAGCGACTGCGGTCAGTTCCCAGTAGAGCTTTTGGGCCGATTGGATCGCCTGCAACAGGCGCTTGCCCTGTATCGGCTTGGGAACGTAAAAGCTCTCTTCAATTCCGGGATTTTCGTGAGCAAGCACGACCACCGGTGCGGAACCCCCAGCGCGGGCAGAAAAATCTTCGTAAGAGAGCGATGCGTTGCCACTGATATTGACCAGCAGAACCTCCGCCCTGGGCGGCTCGACAACGAGGCAACTATCATTGGAAATAGTGGCAAGAAAACGGGTTAACCTCGCCCGGGCGCGGTCATCGACCCCCTCCAGGGCAACCCTGAGCGGCTGAGCCGCACTCTCTTCACCAAACGTCAACCTGCAACCCCGTTCCGTTTAAATCGCTGCGGCCACCCGCATGCCCTGGGCAATCGCGCGTAGCGCGTCCAACCCGGCGGCCTGGTCTGCTCCGCCGACCAGTGTAACCGCAACACCGGCGCGGGTGAGGGCATCCTCCAGCTCCCGCTGGGGCTCTTGCCCGACACAAATCACCACGGTATCCACCTCAAGCAAGCGGGGCTCACCGTCAACCGTGATGTGCAGTCCATCGTCATCTATTTTTTGGTATACCACACGCCCAAGCATCTCCACCCCACGGCGGCGCAACTCGGTACGGTGTATCCAGCCGGTAGAGACACCCAGACGTCCACCCGGCTTACCCGGCGAACGCTGCAACAGGGTGATTTCCCGGCTCTTCGCAGGTTTCGGCAGGACCGCGGCCAAACCACCTCTGTTGTGGTAGGCGCTATCTACCGCCCACTCCCGCAGAAAATCGGCGGCCTCAGCGGTATGGCCGGCCGGGTTACCCAGCAGATACTCCGCCACATCGAAACCAATGCCGCCAGCACCCATAATCGCCACCCGCGCCCCCGCCTGCCTCTGACCTGTCAGCAGTTCGGTATAGCTCATCACGCTCGGGTGATCACTGCCCGGCACGTTAACCGCCCGAGGCACCACGCCGGTGGCCAGAAGAACCCGATCAAACTGCTGCCCGATCAACTCATCGGCAGATACCCGAACGCCTGTCCTGACGTCAACCTTATGCAGCTGGAGTTGACGCCGGTAGTATCTCAGGGTTTCGTCAAATTCGCTCTTGCCGGGAACAATTCGCGCCATGTTGAGCTGCCCGCCAATCTTATCCGCAGCTTCAAACAGAGTGACCTGGTGTCCAAGCTTGGCGGCCTGGACAGCCGCCGCCAAACCCGCCGGCCCTGCACCAATAACCGCGACCCGCTGCGGGCGGGTGGTGCGCTGCGGTTCCGGTTCGGTTTCGTGACAGGCCCTGGGATTAACCAGACAGGTGGCGACCCGGTCGGAGAAAATGAAATCAAGACAGGCCTGATTACAGGCGATGCAAGTGTTGATCTCGTCCGCCCGACCTGATTTTGCCTTGTTGGCGAACTCTGGATCCGCCAGCATCGGCCGGGCCATGGAGACCAGATCGCAACTGCCATCCGCCACCAGCTGCTCCGCCAGCTCCGGCGTATTGATGCGATTACTGGCCACCACCGGAATGGCCACCTCCCTCTTCAACTTCTCTGCGGTCCAGGCAAACGAACCTCTGGGAACCATGTGTGCAATCGTTGGAATCCGAGCCTCGTGCCAGCCGATACCCGTATTCAGTAGATCGACACCCGCCGCCTCGGTGGCCCTGGCCAGGGCCGCGATTTCATCCCAGCTGCTGCCATCTTCAAGCAGGTCGAGCACGGAAATCCGGTACATAATGACAAAGTCCTTACCCACCCGTTGCCGTGTACGGCGAAGAATTTCCAGGGGAAAACGAATCCGGTTTTCGTAACTACCGCCCCACTCGTCGGTACGGTGATTGGTGTGGGAGACGATGAACTGGTTCACCAGATAGCCCTCCGAACCCATCACTTCGACACCGTCGTATCCGGCCTGCTGAGCCAGGGCCGCACACTCCACGTAGTCGCTGATTGTCTGTTCGATCTCGGCGGCGCTCATCTCCCTCGGCAGATAACGATTAATCGGCGCCTGAATCGGTGAAGGGCCGACTGCATCCGGAAATTTGCGATAACGGCCGGTATGCAGGATCTGCATCAGGATCCGGCTGCCATGTTGATGCACCGCATCAACGATCTCACGGTGTCCGGGAATATCATCAGCAGAATCAAATCGCGGCCCGTCCTGCCCCAGACAACCATCATGATTCGGTGAAAAGCCGCCCGTCACAATCAGCCCCACGCCCCCTTTGGCGCGCTCACCGTAAAACGCGGCCAGCCGTTCAAAACCGTTGGGCTCCTCCTCCAGCCGGGTGTGCATGGAGCCCATCATCAACCGATTTTTCAACCGGAGCGGACCCAGTTTCAACGGGCTAAACAGTCGGGGATAATCTGCGGCGGTCCCTGAATTCAATTAATGACTTCCTTTATATAATTTCTTTATCTTATTGTTTTAAAAACACTTTGAGTGTTCAGTCCCGAAGGTCTCCGGGAATCCACCCAGGGTCATGCAAAACACCCCTTTCTTCCCTGGAGCAAGCTCTTCCACTGTCCAGGTCAC
>JAKLLR010000074.1 GCA_022014175.1 Gammaproteobacteria bacterium
TCAATGCCGAACGGCTGAAGTTAATGAAGAAGGGCGGCACCATCCTGAACTTTGCCCGTGGCGGCATTGTGGATGACGCTGAGGTGGTGGCGGCCCTGGATTCCGGTGAGTTGCATGCCTATGTTTGCGACTTCCCCACCAATCTGATTAAAGATCATCCTCAGGTGATCTCTCTGCCACATCTTGGCGCGTCAACCGGCGAAGCAGAGGTGAATTGTGCGGTGATGGTGGCGCACCAGGTGCGGGATTATCTGGAAAATGGCAATGTGGTGAATTCGGTCAATTTCCCCACCGTGCAGTTCCCGAGAACCGAAGGTGTCCGTCTGGCCGTCGTTAACTCCAATGTGCCCAACATGGTGGGGCAGATTACAACCGCCGTGGCGGCAGCCGGGCTCAATATTATTGACCTGATCAACAAGTCTCGTGGTGATCTCGCCTACACCCTGATTGATGTCAGCGGTGACGCGGGGGACGTCTTGTTTGCCCAGCTGCGGGCGATCGACGGGGTTCTCAACGTTCGCCGTGTGTGAGTTCGGAAATTTATTGTCAGCACTGCGCGACCAGTCGGTGCAGTGGGATTATTGGCTCCATGCAGGATGAATCCAGATTGAATGATGTCAGGGCGCGGATCGACCTGGTTGATCGCCAGCTGCTGAGTCTGTTCAATCAGCGGGCGGGGCTGGCGGAAGAGGTGGCCCGGCTGAAGCGGGCCTCCGGGGACACGGTTTTCTACCGCCCGGAGCGGGAGGCCGAAGTGCTTAACGGGGTTGCCGAAGCCAACCCGGGGCCGTTACCGAATGCCACGGTGGTTCGGCTGTTTCGGGAGCTGATGTCCGCCTGTCTCGCGCTTGAGTCGCCCCTCAGGGTAGCGTACCTGGGTCCCGCAGGGACCTACTCCCAGGATGCGGTGAAGAAACATTTTGGCCAGGCTGTAGAGTGCGTGCCTCTGGCGGGCATCGACCTGATTTTCCGGGAGGTGGCTGCAGGCGAGGTCGATTACGGGATTGTGCCGATAGAAAATTCCACCGAAGGGGCGGTGACCCACACCCTGGATTCGTTTCTGGACTCCAGCCTCAAAATCTGTGGCGAAGTGGAGTTGCCGATTCATCATCGATTGCTCTCCAATGCGGCCTCGTTTAAGGAGATCGGTGAGGTTTATTCCCACAAGCAATCCCTGGCGCAGTGCCGTCAGTGGCTGGCCGGCCATCTGCCGGAGGCGGAGCTTGTTGCGGTGAGCAGTAATGCCGAGGCGGCGCAGCGGGTGGCGGAAGAGCCCGGCAGCGCGGCCATAGCCGGGGAGTCTGCTGCTATTATTTACGGGCTGCCGGTGCTGGCCAGCAACATTGAAGATACCCCGGACAATACCACCCGCTTTCTGGTGCTGGGTCGACAGGAGACCCGGGCCAGCGGACACGACAAAACCACGTTGATGGTGGCGACCCACAACAAACCCGGTGCCCTGCACGCACTGCTGGGGCCCCTGGCGGAGCATGGTATCTCAATGTCCCGGATCGAATCCCGGCCCTCCCGGCTGGACCGGTGGACCTACGTCTTTTTTATTGACGTCGATGGTCACGCCTCAGATCCCGGACTCTCCGCAGCGCTGGCGCAATTACAGCGGGAGGCCTCCCTGTTTCGTGTGCTGGGCTCCTATCCCCGCAACCTGTCAGTGACCGAATCTTGAGCGCGCCTGTTCTGGGGCGGGTGATGCCCGGGGTGTCGGCGACTCAGCCCTATCGTCCCGGCAAACCCCTGGAAGAGCTTGAGCGGGAGTACGGGATTACCGACTCCATCAAGCTGGCATCGAATGAAAGCCCGCTGGGGCCGAGCCCGGCAGCCGTGGCTGCAGCACGGGATGCGCTGGGTTCTCTGCGGCTCTATCCCGACAGCAACGGTTTTGAGTTGAAGCGGAAACTGTCCGGGAAGTTGGGAGTATCACCTGAGCAGCTGACCCTGGGTAACGGCTCAAACGATGTGCTCGATCTGGTGGTGCGCTGTTTTGCGGGGGCGGGGCATGAAATCATCGTCGCCGAGTATGGCTTCATTATGTTCCAGCTGATGGCCCAGGCCGCGGGTGCGACACCGGTGGTGGTGCCATCGAAGGCGTGGGGCGCGGATCTGGATGGGATGTTGCGTGCGGTGACACCCCGCACCCGGGTGGTTTTCCTGGCGAATCCGAACAACCCCACGGGCACCTGGTGCGACCGGACTGCGGTTCTGCAGTTTCTACGGGCGCTGCCCTCGGATGTGGTGCTGGTGCTGGACGAGGCCTATTTCGAATATGTCACCGAGCCGGATTATCCGGATGGCGTCGGTTGGCTGTCGGAGTTTCCCAATCTGATCGTCACCCGCACGTTCTCCAAGGCGTATGGGTTGGCGGGGCTGCGGATCGGTTACGGGGTCTCCAGCGTTGCAATTGCGGATCTGATGAACCGAATCCGCCAGCCGTTTAACGTCAACACACCGGCTCAGGCCGCGGCGGTTGCGGCCCTGGATGATGTTTCTCATCTCCAGCGTGCGGTTGAGATGAACCGGGCGGGTCTGGCTCAGCTCGATCGGGGTCTGGGTCAGCTCGGCCTGGGATTTATTCCCTCAGCCGGCAATTTCCTGACCGTGGAGTTTGGCGATTCGGTTGAAATCTACCAGCAGCTGCTGCATGCGGGGGTTATCGTGCGGCCGCTGGCCAATTACGGCATGCCTGATCACCTGCGGATCAGTGTTGGCACTGAAGCTGAAAATTCTCGCTGCCTGCAGGCGCTCGAACAGCTGCTGGCTGGCTAGATGATCCATCGTTTGACGATTGTCGGGGTCGGTCTGATCGGCGGATCTCTTGCGGCGGCACTGCGTCAGGCGGGTTATGTGGGCGAGATTGTCGGCCATGGCCGTAACCGGGCCAATCTTGACCGAGCCCTTGAACTCGGGGTGGTTGATCGCATCACCCTAGATCTGGCTGAGGCGGTGGAGGGGGCCGATATGGTCGTTGTGGCGGTGCCTCTGGGTGCCATCCGGTCAACCCTGGAGGTGATCGCGGCCGCCGCGCCGGTAGAGGCTGTGATTACGGATGTCGGTAGTGCCAAGGTTATGGTGGTTGAGGTAGCCCGATCAGTGCTGGGCGAAGGGTTGTCCCGATTTGTCCCCGGTCATCCGGTCGCGGGTGGTGAGCAGTCCGGTGTGGCGGCGGCTCGGGCTGAACTGTTTGTTGACCACAAAGTGATCCTGACCCCAACGGCTGAGACTGACACCGGGGCCACCACCGCCGTGCGGGAGATGTGGTCCGCCACCGGTGCCACGGTGATGGAGATGCCGGCGGGGCACCACGATCAGGTGCTGGCGGCCACCAGCCACCTGCCCCACATGCTGGCCTACGGTTTGGTGGCGATGCTCTCCCGGCTGGAATCCGAAGCGGAGGTTTTTGAATTTGCGGCCGGGGGATTTCGCGACTTCACCCGCATTGCCTCCAGTGATCCGGTGATGTGGCGGGACATCTGCCTGGCCAATGGTTCGGAACTCACCACCATGATTGACGATTTCATTGCCGAACTGAAACTCATTCAGGGGGCAGTCGATGGGGGTGACGGCACGGCCCTGCTGGATGAATTCGCCTTTGCGAAAAGTGAGAGAGACCGATTTATGCGGCAGTGGCCCAAACCATGAGCGGGGCCATGACCGGCCAGGCCCGATTCACGATTCAACCCGGCGGTACCCTGCAGGGCGTTCTGCGGGTTCCAGGGGATAAATCGATCTCCCACCGGGCGGTGATTCTGGGTTCGCTGGCGGAAGGGGAGACTCGAATCGACGGCTTCCTGGAGGCCGGGGATACCCTCAATACCCTCAATGCCTTCCGCCAGATGGGGGTGCCAATCCACCACTCAGGTGGCGGTCGGGTCGAGATAGGGGGCGTCGGTCTTCACGGCCTCAGCGCGCCGAGCGGGGCACTGGATCTGGGTAACTCGGGCACCGGCATGCGCCTGCTCAGCGGGGTCCTTGCAGCCCAGCGGTTTGACAGCCAGGTGGTGGGGGATGACTCCCTCAGCCGTCGCCCCATGGGTCGAGTGATCAAACCGCTGACCGAAATGGGGGCTCTGATCAGGAGTGAGGATGGCTGCCCGCCGCTCTCTATTCAGGGTGGCCAGACCCTGCATGGCATTCATTACGCCATGCCGGTGGCAAGTGCCCAGGTGAAATCAGCACTGCTGCTGGCCGGGTTATATGCGGATGGAGAGACCTGTGTGACAGAGCCCGCGGCGGCAAGAGACCATACCGAGCGGATGCTCCGTGGTTTTGGTTACGCCGTCGATATCTCGGGTTCGGATATCTGCCTGAAAGGCGGTGGTCGCTTGCAGGGGTGCCATGTGGATGTGCCTGCCGACATCTCCTCTGCGGCATTTTTTCTGGTTGGCGCGGCGATTACGCCGGGCTCTGATTTGACGCTGAAACATGTCGGGGTGAATCCGACCCGGGTTGGGGTGCTGAATATCCTGGGTTTGATGGGGGCGGAGATCGCCCTGTCAAACGAAACCACTGTGGGTGGTGAGCCGGTTGCGGATCTGCGGGTCCGGGGCGGGACGCTCCGGGGTATCCAGATTCCCCGGGCCGAGGTGCCACTGGCCATCGACGAGTTTCCGGCCCTGTTTATCGCCGCAGCCTGTGCCGAGGGTGAGACGATCCTCTCCGGTGCGGAGGAGTTGCGGGTTAAGGAGAGTGACCGGATCGCGGCCATGGCCACCGGCCTGACTGCCCTTGGGATTGCCAATGAGGTCTTTCCGGATGGCATTCGAATCCAGGGAGGTGCCTTGACCGGAGGCGCAGTGGAGAGTTTCGGTGATCACCGAATCGCGATGTCTTTTGCGATGGCCGGATTGCGTGCTGACGGACCGATTGAAGTGAAGGGGTGTGACAATGTCGCCACCTCTTTCCCGGAATTTGTGGAGATGGCCCTCTC
Organism: Gammaproteobacteria bacterium; assembly: GCA_022014175.1. Lineage (GTDB taxonomy): Bacteria > Pseudomonadota > Gammaproteobacteria > Immundisolibacterales > JAKLLR01 > JAKLLR01. The sequence continues at coordinate 4,943 of JAKLLR010000074.1, forward strand.
CAGCGGGCTGGCGATCCGGGTGCGACATGACTGAGTCGGTCATGCCCTGTCCGGTCCTCACAATCGATGGGCCGAGCGGGGTCGGTAAAGGCACGGTGGCGAAAATTCTGGCCCGTGAGCTGGGCTGGCACTATCTCGATAGCGGCGCGCTCTACCGTATTGTTGCCTGTGCCGCGATGGAGCGGGGGGTTGATCTGACCGACGGCGCCGCGTTGGCGGTTGTGGCCAGCGATCTTGATGTCTCCTTTGATTTGATCGGTCCCGACGGTGAGGTGATCCTGCTTGCCGGCCATGACATTACCGCCGAGGTGCGCTCTGAAGCCTGTAGTCGTGGTGCGTCAATTGTCGCGGCCAGACCGGAGGTCCGGGCTGCCCTGTTGACCCGGCAAAAGCAGTTTCGTCAGTTGCCCGGCCTGGTGGCCGAGGGGCGGGACATGGGCACCGTGGTTTTCCCGGATGCGGCGCTAAAAATATTTCTTACAGCGAGTCCCGAAGAGCGCGCCCTCAGGCGCCATAAACAGTTGAATCAAAAGGGGTTGGGTGTTAGTCTCTCCGCCCTTTCTCAGCAGATGCAGGAGCGGGATCAGCGGGATTCGTCCCGGGCCGAAGCGCCACTGGTTGCTGCTGCAGATGCGCTGCAGGTTGATACCACGCAGTTGAGTGTGGAACAGGTGGTCGCGGTAATCCGGGATCTGGCGAAAAAGGTGGCATATCTCCGGTGATTGATGTGCCAGCCCGCTAGACGAGGGGTATCTCGAATTTTTTAATTTTTCCGGACCGGCTGCCGGGCGGGTCCGATCAGAGTGTTTACAGGAATTGGTTCATGAGTGAGAGTTTTGCCGAACTGCTGGAAGAGAGTCTTGCTGGCGTGCAGATGCAGCCGGGTGCCATCACGGAAGCGACAGTGCTCGCCATCGATGGCGATCTGGTCATTGTTAATGCAGGTCTGAAATCTGAAGGTGTTATCTCTTTGGATGAGTTCAGAGATGCCTCCGGGGCGGTCGAGTTGGCCGTCGGCGACGTGGTTGAGGTCGTGGTCGAAGCGCTGGAAGACGGCTTTGGTGAAACCATCATGTCCCGCGAGAAGGCCAAACGGGCCAAGGCCTGGACCGTTCTTGAGAAGGCTTTTGAGGCGAATGAGATCATCACCGGCATGATCACAGAGAAGGTGAAGGGCGGCTTCACCGTGATGTTTGATGATATTCGGGCATTTCTGCCCGGCTCCCTGGTGGATGTGCGGCCATTGCGAGACACCACCCACCTGGAAGGCAAAGACCTCGAATTCAAATGTATCAAGCTTGATCGTAAGCGCAATAACGTGGTGGTCTCCCGCCGTGCGGTGGTCGAGGCGGAAAATTCACACGAGCGTGATGCCCTGCTGGAGAACCTGCAGGAGGGTCAGGTCCTCAAGGGCGTGGTCAAAAACCTCACCGATTACGGCGCATTCGTTGATCTGGGTGGTATTGATGGTCTATTGCACATCACTGATATGTCCTGGAAACGGATCAAACATCCCAGCGAAATGGTCAACGTGGGTGATGAGCTGGAGGTCGCCGTGCTCAAATTCGACCGGGAGCGTTCCAGGGTCTCACTGGGGCTGAAGCAGCTCGGCGAAGATCCATGGCAGAACCTGACCGGTCGTTATCCGGTCGGTTCCCAGCTCTGTGGTACCGTCACCAACATTACCGAGTACGGTTGTTTTGTCGAGATCACCGACGGTGTTGAGGGGCTGGTTCATATGTCCGAAATGGACTGGACCAACCGCAACATCAATCCGGCCAAGGTGGTTCAGCTCGGCCAGGAAGTGGATGTCATGATCCTGGAGCTGGACGAGAGCCGCCGCCGGATCTCCCTGGGTATGAAACAGTGTGCTGCTAATCCCTGGGAAGAGTTTGCCGCGCTGCACCGCAAGGGTGACCAGATCACCGGTACCATCAAATCGATTACCGACTTCGGCCTGTTTGTCGAGTTGGCAGGCGGGATTGACGGACTGGTTCACATGTCGGACATCTCCTGGGCGGAGGACGGCGAGGAGGCGATTCGCCACTACAAGAAAGGCGATGAAGTGACTGCCGTGGTGCTACTGGTGGATACCCAGCGGGAGCGTATCTCCCTCGGCGTCAAGCAGATTGATCAGGATCCGGTCGGCGAATTCGTGACCGCTCATCCGAAAGGCAGCATAGTGCCCTGTACCGTGACCAGTGTTGATGCCAGGGGTGCGGTCTGCGAACTGGCCAACAGCGTTGAGGGGTATATCCGGGTCTCCGAGATCTCCCGGGAGCGGGTCAACGAAGCTACCGATGCGCTCAAGGTGGGTGACGAGCTTGAAGCGATGATCATTCAGGTTGACGCCAAGAACCGGTCGATCCAGCTCTCTCTCAAGGCCAAGGACATGAAGGATGAGTCCAGCGCCATGGAAGAGTACAGTGCGGCCCAGGAGATCACCGGAACCACCAATCTGGGCGATCTGCTGAAGAAACAGATGAATTCCGAGGTCGACGACTGAGTCGGTCCAGGAGCCGGGGCAGACCGTTATGACCAAGCTGGATCTGATTGACCAGGTGGCTGGGGGTTGTCCGCGTTTGGCCTACAAAGATGTGGAGTTGGCTGTCAAAGCTCTGCTGGAGGAGATGTCCTTCGAGTTGGCTCAGGCCGGACGAATTGAGGTCCGGGGTTTTGGCAGTTTTTCCCTCCATCATCGGCCTCAGCGGATCGCACGCAACCCCAAGACTGGTGAAGCGGTCTCTCTGCCCAGCAAGTACGTGCCCCACTTCAAACCTGGCCAGGATCTACGGAATCGGGTCAATCAAGGCCGTGAGGTCTGATTCGGTGAAGGGCATGTTCCTGTTTCCGGTCACAACAGCATGGCCGCCAGCAGGGGGAAACTCCCGGTGAGGTGGCTCGGGTTGGTGCTGTTTCTGCTGTTCGTCGTGGCCGCAGCAGTCTTTGCCACCCTGAATGCGGAGCTGGTCGCGGTGGACTTCTATTTCACTAAAGCAGAACTCCCCCTGGCGCTGAATCTGGCCGGGGCGCTCCTGATCGGTCTGTTATTGGGTGTGCTCGTGATTCTGCCGACGCTCCTCGGTGCCCGGCGGCGGACTCGGGCGGTGCGGCGGGAGATGAAGGCTCTGGAAGAGGAGCTGAAAAACCTGCGGGCCCTGCCCCTGCGCGATGGTGTTTGATGCGGGTCATCTCTACGGCCTGATTCTGCTGCTCGCCGCGGTTCTGGTTGGCTATCTGCTCTATGCAGGTCGTTTCCGCAAGCTGAAAAGCGGAGAACTGGACCGGATCACCGGTTCCTACTACCGAGGTCTGCACTACCTGCTGCAGGCGCGGACCGACAAGGCCATCGAAGCACTCTCCGAGGCGCTGGAAAACGATAGCGATAACGTTGAGATTCATCTCGCGTTGGGCCACCTGTTTCGCCAGCGTGGCGAGGTCGATCGGGCCATCCGTCTCTACCAGAATTTGATTGCCCGACCCACTCTCAGCTTTCAGCAGCGCAACGGCGTATTGCACGAACTGGGGGTCAGCTACAGCCAGGCGGGGCTGTTTGATCGGGCGGAGGAGCTCTTTCGGCAGGTGTCGGAACGGTCTGACGCCTACGGCTCAGCGCTCAACAGCCTGCTGGAGATCTGCGAGCAGGAGCAGGACTGGGATAAATCAATTCAGGTTGCGCAGCAGCTGGAGCGACAGAGTGGTGAGCCTCAGGGTCAGAAAATAGCCCACTATCTCTGCGAGAAAGCGGCCCGGGAGCAGGCTGCGGGAAACGGTGCGGCGCAGGAGCGGTTGCTGAAGCAGGCGCTGCGGGCGAACGGTGATTCCCCACGGGCGAATCTGATGCGGGCGGAGCAGTTACTGCTCGCCGGGCAGGCAAAGCCGGCCCGGCGGAGTGTCGAGCAGCTGGCGGAGCGCCGCCCGGAGATGATTCCCGACCTTCTCGATCTGCTGACTCGATGTTATCGCCAGCTTGATGACGGGGCCGGGTTGATCCAGGCGCTGCAGGTGCTGTTTAAACGTCATCCATCCCCGGAGTTGCTCTCACGGATCGTGGCGCTGTTGCGTGAATCCGGGGACCCTTTAGGCGCAGCCGAGTATCTGACGGCCGAAGCCAATGGAGTGCTGTCGCCACTCATACTCAATGCGCTGGTCTCAACCCGGCAGACTGAATTGCCGGATGATATTCGGGCGAGGATTGATCAGCTGTTGTTGACCCTGTCGAATCATCTGTTGCAGTCGGGTCACGCCTATCAGTGCCTGCGCTGCGGTTTTACCGGGCGGCAGCTGCATTGGTGTTGTCCCGGCTGTGGTCGCTGGGAGACGATGGTCCCGGCCCAGGCTTCGGACTGCGCGCATGGATAGGCGGGGTGGCCCCAGACTGATCGTAGCGCTTGATTTTGCCGAGGCCGACGCTGCACTGGCGTTCGTCAGGCAGCTGGATCCCTCTCAGTGTCGAGTGAAGGTCGGCAAAGAGCTGTTTGTGGCTGCGGGCCCGGATCTGGTTCGGCAGCTGGTTGATCTGGGTTTTGAGGTTTTCCTTGATCTCAAATTTCACGACATCCCCAACACGGTTGCCGGCGCCTGTCGCGCTGCAGCCCGGTTGGGGGTGTGGATGGTCAATGTGCATGCCTCAGGAGGCCTCGCCATGATGGCGGCCGCGCGCGAGGCGCTGTCGGAGCTGGACAGTCCGCCACTGCTCACAGCCGTTACCGTGTTGACCAGCCTGGACAGCGAAGAGCTGGCGGCAGTGGGGCAGGGCGGGGATGTCGCCGGGCAGGTCAGCCGACTGGCCATGCTGGCAGCGGATGCAGGGCTGGACGGCGTGGTCTGCTCCGGGGCGGAGGCCCCGGGGCTGCGGCAGGAGCGGGGTGCCGGCTTTTGTCTGGTCACGCCGGGTATTCGCCCGCTCTGGGCGGCCAGGAATGATCAATCCCGGGTTTTGACACCAGCGCAGGCCGTGACCAGTGGGTCAGATTATCTGGTGATCGGCAGACCGATTACGGCCGCCGACAAACCGGCGGAGGCGCTGGCCCGGGTTCTCGATGAGTTGGGGTGGTGACTTCGTTATTTCATGTCTCGCCTGCTTCTTGACTTGCCGCCATGGGGTGCTAGTCTGAATTCGCGCGCCCAATGGGTGGTCGCGTATTTCCACAACCAAGGGAGACTTAAGCATGATGATGTCAAAGCAGTTGCTGGGTGGGTTGATCCTCCTGTTTATGATCGCTTGGGTAGATGCAGCACCGGTCAATGTGAACACTGCGGATGCAGCGACCATTGCTGAAAATCTGAAAGGAATCGGCGACAAGAAGGCGCAGGCCATTGTCGAGTACAGGGAACAGTACGGCTCTTTCGCCACCGTCGAGCAGCTGCTTGATGTTAAAGGCATCGGAGAGCAGACGCTGCAAGCTATCCGGATGGACGTATTATTGTCCGACAGCGAATAATATTTAGCTTTTAGCTGTATCATCCGGGCGCCTGCGGGCGCCCGGTTTTTTATAGCTCTGCACTAGGCTCCCAAAATGAATCCGTCTCACAAGTTAGTGCCTGGCTTCCCGTGGTGATCCACGGTTCATGATCGTCTTTCAGTTCACCAGATCGGGTTGGTGCTGCCGCCGCTGGTGACCCGGTTTTACCGAGGCTTTTTGTCAATGAAGATTTTAGTTTTGGGTGGGGATGGATTCTGTGGCTGGCCCACAAGCCTGCATCTCTCGGCACAGGGTCATGATGTCGCCATTGTTGACAACCTGTCTCGCCGTAAAATTGATGTTGAGTTGGAGTGTGATTCACTGACGCCCATTCGACCCCTGGGTGAACGGCTACGGGCGTGGAAAGAGCTAACCGGCAAACAGATCGAGTTCCATAACCTGGATGTGGCCAGCAACTACCAGCGGCTGTGATGCCCCCGGTGTGCCCTTTGATTCGATTCTTTGGTGAAGTAGTTATAGGCCCAAAAGCGGACCAATGAGAAGATTGTTTCGCAGGCTGGTTAAGCTGTTTGCTATTTTGGGCAAACCCTCTTATCTGAGCGCGTTATGCTCGCACCGCGTGGCGGCAGGCGTTGAGCACAAGGCAGTGCTGGCCCAACTCGAAGGGTGTCTCACCGTGGTGGATATTGGGGCAAACCGGGGGCAG
>JAKLLR010000075.1 GCA_022014175.1 Gammaproteobacteria bacterium
AAGTTGCCAACAAGTCAACTCGCCAGCGCATTCGGCTCGACGGCGGCGGCTATCGCCGCGACCACCTGCGTGCGCTCGCCCAGCGGGTCGAGGTCGCCGAAGGTGATCGTATCATGGGATCGAAATCCCGGCTGCTACAGACGCTGGTGGCGGGAAGTGGCGTAAACTCGGTGCCAACTCAGGGACTGAACTGGCGGAGAGGGAGGGATTCGAACCCTCGATGGGCGATTAACCCATACTCCCTTAGCAGGGGAGCGCCTTCAGCCACTCGGCCACCTCTCCGTTGTCGATTTCGTTCGGACCCGCTGAACAGCGGCGATCTCCGAGCCAGCCTGAACCAGCGGACTTTCGGAGCGATCCAGCCTCGAAGGGCGGCTAGGATACCTCCCGGCGTTCCAAGGGTAAAGATGAGTTGTGGTCGTCGGCCTCACGACCGGCGTCGGAGGCCCCAGCGACCGCTCTATCACCGCCCTCCCGTAGCTTTCGATAGACCTCGTCGCGATGTACCTTTACCTCTTTCGGGGCGGTAACCCCCAGCCGGACCTGGCCACCTCTGACACCCAGAACGGTGATCTCTATATCGTCCCCGATCACCACAGATTCGCCGGATTTTCGTGTCAGTATCAACATGAACGGTATACCACCTGCAGTTTAATTGGGCTCTGACCAGGTGATCAAAGGTTACGGCACCCGACGAATTGAGCACTCACTCAGGGGCGATATCGAGCTGAAATGTATCATGTAATGTACGTACACCCAACTCCAGGTATTTCTCATCGACCACCACCGAGATTTTTATTTCCGAGGTCGAAATCATTCGAATATTGATTCCTTCCCGGGCCAATGCTTCAAACATGGTACTGGCGATGCCGGCGTGGGAGCGCATACCGACGCCGATGGCGGAGATCTTGACGATCCGGTCATCACCCACCAGATCCCGCGCGCCCATCTCCCGCACCTGGGGTCGCAACAATGCCATGGTGGCGGCGTAGTCATTACGATGAACCGTGAAGGTGAAGTCGGTCAGGTCAGATTCACTGACATTCTGGATGATCATGTCGACTTCAACATTGGCAGCGGCTATCGGGCCGAGAATACGGTGTGCAATTCCGGGCTGGTCCGGCACCCCTACAACGGTAATCTTGGCCTCATCCCGATTGAATGCGATACCTGAAATAAGGGCTTGTTCCATAGCGGAATCCTCGAACGATATTAGGGTGCCAGGACCATCTTCAAAGGTGGACAACACCCGCAATGGCACCTGGTATTTGCCGGCAAACTCCACCGATCTAATCTGTAAAACCCTGGCACCGAGGCTGGCCATCTCCAGCATCTCCTCGAAGGTGATCCGCTCCAGACGACGGGCCGACGAGACCATTCTGGGATCAGTGGTGTAGACACCATCCACGTCAGTGAATATCTGGCACTCGTCGGCTTTCAGGGCTGCGGCCAGTGCCACCGCCGTGGTGTCTGAACCACCCCGCCCGAGGGTTGTGATGCGTCCGGATTCTTCGACGCCCTGAAACCCGGCGACCACCACCACCCTGCCCGCTGTCAGGTCCGCCTCGATATTGTCGGTCTCGATATCGAGAATACGGGCCTTACCATGGGTGTTATCAGTGCGGATGGTGACCTGAGCGCCGGTGTAGGAGCGGACGGGCACCCCGAGCTCCCGCAGGGCCATGGCCAGCAGTGCGATGGAGACCTGTTCTCCGGTTGACAGCAGTACGTCGAGATCTTCGGCCACCGGCGCAGTGACCATGTTGTGTGCGAGTTCCAGCAGGCGATTCGTCTCGCCGGACATTGCCGACACGACCACAGCCACCCCGTGACCCGCGTCACGGGCCTGTGTGACTCGCTTGACCACCTGTTTGATGCTCTCCGGCGAGCCCATGGAGGTACCACCGAACTTCTGTACGAGCAGACTCATAACTCAGGCATATTTGAAAATAGTGAGAGTGATCGACCGGGTTCGACGATCAGCCCTGCAACCGGGCCTCAACCCAGGTTTTGACGCTGGCAACCGCAACCTCGGCATTCTCGGGCTGGCTGCCGCCACCCATGGCCATATCGGCGCGTCCGCCCCCTTTGCCGCCTACCTGGCTGGCCACCTGGGCGACCAGATCTCCGGCCTTGACCCGACCGGTTATGGATTTGCTGACCCCGGCGCAGATATTAACCTTGCCATCCGCCGTGGTCACCAGCACCACAACCGCAGGGGCCAGTTTATCCCGCAACTGCTCCACGGTCTCTCGCAGGTTTTTGGCCTCGGCACCAGGCAGCATTCGGGCCAGCAGACTGATGTCGCCAAGTTTTTCGGCCTCGGTGGCCAGATCCGCACCGGCCTGCTGAGCCAGCGTTGACTGCAGTGCGGCCAGATCCCGTTCGAGTTGACGGTTGCGCTCCAGCAGCTGGGTCAGCTTTTCGGGCAACTGGCCCGGCCCCACCTTGAGCAAATCAGCGGAGAGATCAAGCAGATCCAGCTCCTGATTCACCCAGCTCAGCGCTTCGCCGCCCGCCACGGCCTCAATCCGTCGCACACCCGCGGCAACGCCACCCTCGGAGAGCAGTTTAAATAGTGCAATATCCCCAGTGCGGCTGGCGTGGGTGCCGCCGCACAGCTCCACCGAAAAATCACCCATGGAGAGGACCCGCACCTCGCGACCGTATTTCTCGCCGAACAGCGCCATCGCCCCGGCCGCAATCGCAGCCTCTGGCGCCATCAGCCGGGTCTCCACTGGCTGGTTCCGGCGAATCCAGGCGTTCACCAACAACTCAATCCTGCGCAACTCGTCTGGAGTAACCGGCTGACCATGGGAGAAGTCAAAACGCAGTCGTTTGTCATCTACCAGCGAACCTTTCTGACTGACGTGCTCACCGAGCACCTCACGCAGGGCCGCATGTAGCAGATGGGTGGCAGAGTGGTTCAGGGCGGTGGCATGGCGTATCGCTTCATCAACAGCGGCCTCAACCCTGCCGCCGGGCTGCAGGGTACCGCTCTCAAGCAGACCCTCATGGGCAAACAGGCCGCCGGACAGCTTGCGAGTCGCCCGGACCCTGAATCGTCCGCCATCGGATTGCAGCAACCCCACATCACCAACCTGCCCGCCGGACTCGGCATAGAAGGGGGTCCGGTCCAGCACCACCGAACCCTCTGCCTGAGCCACCAGACCATCGACCTTCACGCCATCGGAATTGAGTAGAGCCAGTATCCGCCCCTCTCCCGTAAGCGCCTCATAGCCGGTGAAACAGGTCTCTTCGACCCCCGCTATCTGGACGTCGGTCTGGGCCTTGAAACCACCCGCTGAACGGGCCCGTTCCCGCTGTTCGGCCATACAGGACTCAAACCCGGGCAGGTCGATCCCCAGACCTTTTTCCCGGGCAATATCCGCAGTCAAATCAACCGGGAAACCGTAGGTGTCATAAAGACGAAACAGGGTCTCACCGGGGATGGTGTTGTCGCTCAACGCAGCGATATCCTGCTCCAGAATCTGCAAACCGGTCTGCAGGGTCTGGGCAAAACGCTTCTCCTCGTCGAGCAACACCTCAGCCACCTGCTCGCAGCCAGCTACAAGCTCGGGATAGGCATCCCCCATCAGACGGGAGAGCGGCATGACCAGTTTGTGGAAAAACGGCTCGCTCGCGCCCAGCTTGTTGCCATGACGAACCGCTCGGCGAATGATCCGGCGCAACACATAACCCCGCCCTTCATTGGAGGGCACCACCCCGTCCAGCACCAGAAAGGCGCAGGCCCGAAGATGGTCAGCCACAACCCGCAGCGACGGGGCCACCTTATCGGTGACCCCCAGAAGCCTCGCCACGGCATCGATCAAATCAACGAACAGGTCGATTTCGTAGTTGCTGTGAACCCCCTGCAGCACTGCGGTAATCCGCTCCAGACCCATCCCTGTATCGACTGAAGGCTTCGGCAACGAATGCAGAGTGCCCTCCGCGTCCCGGTCGTACTGCATGAAGACCAGGTTCCAGATCTCGACGTAACGGTCGCCATCCTCTTCCGGGGTTCCGGGGGGGCCACCCGCAATTTCGGGGCCGTGGTCATAAAAAATCTCGCTACAGGGGCCACAGGGGCCGGTATCCCCCATGCTCCAGAAGTTATCTTTGGCACCAATGCGTGAGAGCCTTGAGGGGTCAACCCCGACCTGGTCGAGCCAGATCTCAGCTGCTTCATCATCCTCGTCGTAGACCGTGACCCAGAGTCGGGCCGGGTCAATCCCCAGGGTTCCGGTCAGAAAATCCCAGGCGTAGGCGATCGCCTCCTGCTTGAAGTAGTCGCCAAAACTGAAGTTGCCGAGCATCTCGAAAAACGTATGGTGGCGAGCGGTATAACCGACGTTGTCGAGATCATTGTGTTTGCCCCCGGCCCGCACACAGCGCTGAGACGAGACCGCCCGGGTGTAGGGGCGCTGCTCCTGGCCCAGGAAGAGATCCTTGAACTGCACCATGCCCGCATTGGTAAACAGCAGCGTCGGATCATTACCCGGCACCAGGGAACTGGAGGCCACCAGGGTGTGACCCCGCTGATAAAAGTAGTCGAGGAAGGCCTGTCTGATCTCGGCACAGCTTTTCATGATTTTTACCAACCGGCATCCCGGAAAAAACGGTGGATCTCGGCACTCGAAAAGCCGCGATTATAAAGAAAACGCATCCGCTTGGCCGACTCCCGTGCATCCGATGGCGGCTCAGCGCCAAACCGACTCACAGCAACCTGGGTCAATACAGCACTCCAATCCGCATCCTGAGACAGCACGGTTTCGATCAGACTGTCGTCGATGCCCCGCTCCCGCAGTTCGCTCCGGAGTCTGAGTGGCCCCCGCCCGCGACGAACCCGCTCTCGGGTAAAAGCCTCCGCAAAGCGCCGATCGGACTGCCAGCCATCCGCCGCCAACTCCGCAATCAGCGCTGCAATCTCCGGCCCCCGATGGCCCTTGCGGGCCAGTTTATCCATCAACTCTTTACTGGAGTGCTCACGCCGGGAGAGCAGTTTGATCGCCAGCTTGCGGGCTGCCTCCGGCTCCGATGAGGTCACTCCTCAGCAGGTACTGACTCTGCAGACACGGTTTTTTTCGGGGGCAGCAATTGAGCCCGAACGCCGGATTCGATCTCCTCAGCCATATCCGGGTGCTCTTTCAGATAGTTACGCACGTTGTCTTTACCCTGACCAATGCGCTCACCCTGGTAGCTGTACCAGGCCCCGGATTTATCCACCAGCCCCTGTTGTACCCCGAGATCGATGATTTCACCCTCCCGGGAGACCCCTTCGCCGTAAAGGATTTCGAACTCCGCCTGCCGAAACGGGGGCGCCACTTTGTTCTTCACCACTTTCACCCGAGTCTCGTTGCCGAGTATCTCATCACCCTTTTTGATTGCGCCAATCCGGCGGATATCCAGCCGAACTGATGCATAGAACTTAAGGGCGTTACCGCCAGTAGTGGTCTCCGGACTACCAAACATGACCCCGATTTTCATCCGGATCTGGTTGATGAAGATCACCATGGTATTGGTTCGCTTGATACTGCCGGTGAGTTTCCGCAGCGCCTGGGACATTAAACGCGCCTGCAGGCCGACATGGGAATCCCCCATGTCCCCTTCCAACTCTGCTCGGGGGGTTAGCGCCGCCACCGAGTCGACCACGATCACGTCCACCGCACTGGAACGGACCAGCATGTCGGTAATCTCCAGCGCCTGCTCACCGGTATCCGGCTGGGAAACCAGTAGGTCGTCCAGATTGACCCCCAGCTTCTCGGCATAGATCGGATCCAGCGCATGTTCCGCATCCACAAAGGCCGCCACACCCCCCATTTTCTGGGCCTCCGACACCACCTGCAGCGCCAGAGTGGTTTTACCGGAGGACTCGGGACCGTAGATCTCCACCACCCGCCCTTTAGGCAGGCCCCCCACCCCCAGGGCAATATCGAGCCCCAGGGAGCCCGTGGAAACCACATCGATCCCCTGCAGCCCGGTGTCATCCCCAAGGCGCATAACAGAGCCCTTGCCGAACTGTTTATCGATCTGGCCAAGGGCCACATCGAGGGCTTTGCGTTTGTTGTCATCCATAGTTCTTGTCCTGGGTAGCGGCGACGGAGAGTAGAGCCGAAATTATTTCATACGTCGGGCCACGACGCCTAACCAATTGGCCAATCAGTCAGCCTGATCAGCAGCAATACCAGAGCAGCGGCCACCCCTGCCGCCAGATCATCAATCATGACACCAAACCCGCCCCGGGTATTGCGGTCGAGCCAACCAATGGGGCCGGGTTTCCAGATATCAAACAGCCGAAACAGCAGAAAGGCGGCGATCACCTCCCACCAGACGAAGGGTGACAGGATTACAGCCAAGAGATATCCGACAATCTCGTCCCAGACGATACCGCCCTGGTCGTGGCGACCCGTTGCAGTTTCGTAGCGGTCGCAGAGCCAGACTCCGCCCACAAACAGCAGGGCGATGACAGCGGCACGCCACACCAGTGGCAATGGACTCAGCAGATAGAAACAGGGGATGGCCACCAGGGTGCCAAAGGTGCCCGGGGCCTTCGGTGACAACCCGGTGCCAAAACCGAACAGCAGCAGCCAGCTCGGGCGGCGCAACAGATCCCTGAAGGTCGGGGAGTTAGACAAAGTGCTGATACCCCCCCTGTTCCGGCACGACAAAACCCGTCGGCCCCACCCAGCGCTGACCGGCTCTGGCGGAGACCTGACCAATGACCCTGGCCGCACAGAACTCAGCCAGCCGCTCGCTGATCTCAGCCTGCCGTGACGCTGGCGCGGTAAAACAGAGTTCATAGTCATCACCACCCGAGAGCGGCACCGCCCAGTCACCGCTCCGGGTCACGTAATCACGAACTGAATCGCTCAGGGGCAGATCCACAACCTGCAACTCCGCACCAACCCCGCTGGCGGCCAGCAGATGGCCCAGATCCGCCATCAACCCGTCGGAAATATCGATCGCGCTGGTGGCAAGGTTTCGCAGGGCCAGGCCCACATCAACCCGGGGTTCGGGATAGTCCAGCCGGCGCCGGATCTGTTCGCCGATCGCCTCTCCACTGCCCAGACTTTTCAGATAGAGCGCTGCATCCCCGAGGGTGCCGGTGACCCAGATCTCATCCCCCGGCCCGGCACCCCTGCGCAATAACCCCTCTCCCCGAGGTAGACAGCCCATTACCTGCACCGACAGGGTCAGGGGGCCCTGGGTGGTGTCCCCCCCCACAAGCTCAACGCCGAAGCGGTCCGCCAACTCAAAAAAACCGCTGGCAAATGCCTGCAACCAGCCATCATCCGCCCGCTCCAGGGTCAGCGCCAGGGTCGCCCAGGCGGGCTGTGCCCCCATCGCCGCCAGATCACTCAGATTGACCGCAAGTGCCTTGTGGCCGAGGGCTTTCGGTGGTGTTCCAGGCGGGAAATGACGGCCCGCAACCAGGGTATCAACCGCGACCACAAGATCGCTGTCCGAGGGGGGCTGAATCACCGCTGCATCGTCGCCAATACCGATCCGGGTGCCGGGTCTCCGAACGGCCCGGCGGAAATAGCGATCAATCAGTTCAAACTCTGCAGGCACGATCAGTTCGCGCCAATCTCGACCGTGCGGGTCTGTTTTGCCAGGGCATCCAGGACGCCGTTGACAAAACTGTGGCTCTCCTGGGCGCCAAAATTCTTGGCCAACTCCACTGCTTCGTTAATCACAACCCGATAGGGAATATCCGGCCGCTCCAGCAGTTCGTAAGCGCCGATCCAGAGAACCGCTCGCTCGACCGGGTCAAGCTCATCAACCGGTTTATTACAGTACGGCGCGAGCGCTTCAGTCAGCACCCCACTGGTACGTGAAACCCCACGGGCGATCGCCTGGAAATATTCGGTATCGATCCTGGGTAATTTCGGATTGTCGTAAAACTGCTGCTCGATATCGAGCAGGCTCTCCCCCCCGACCTGCCACTGGTAGAGGGCCTGCATGGCGGCCCGACGGGCAAAAAATCGCCCTCTGCTCATGAATTCATAGCGCCCGCAGGAGATTGATCATTTCGATGGCCGCAACGGCGGCATCAGAGCCTTTGTTGCCAGCCTTGGTGCCGGCCCGCTCCAGCGCCTGCTCGATACTGTCGGTGGTTAGCACGCCAAAAATCACTGGAATTTCAGCAGACTGAGCAACCGCACCGATCCCTTTGGCACACTCTCCAGCGACATAATCAAAATGGGGGGTGCCACCCCGGATGACCGCACCCAGCACCACCAGGCCATCATAGTGACCCGAGTCAGCCATCCGTCGGGCAGCCACCGGCAGTTCAAATGCGCCAGGCACCCAGGCGACATCAATCGCCTCTTCGGCCACACCGTGACGACGCAGGCTGTCCAGCGCGCCTGCAAGCAGGCTATTGGTCACCAGGCCGTTAAAGCGGCTGATCACAATACCGATTTTCTGGCCGCTGCCGTCCAGACCACCTTCGATCACTCTGATTTCTGACATCACTCTAATCCTTCGTTTGGTTTCGACCAGCTTAGCTGGCCACAAATCCTTCCAGCTCGAGTCCGAATCCAGCTAATCCGTGAATTTTGCGGGATCGCCCCAGTAAACGCATCTTCCCAACCCCCAGATCCGCCAGAATACAGGCGCCGATACCGTAACGCCGCAGGGCATCTTCAGGGTCGCTACCTGGCCGCTCGACCCCAAGATCACGCAGCCGATGCTCCTGCAGCTGCCGCAACAGTTCAGCACCCGACTCCACCCGGTCTATCAACACCAATACTGCCGCTGGCTCTTCAGACAGCCGCTGGACCACCCGATCCACGGTCCAGCCGGTCTCGGACTGGCCCGCCAACAGGCGCAGGTCGTTAGCCATACCGCCCACCTGCACCCGCACCAGCACCGACTCTGCCGGATTAATCTCGCCTTTGACGAAGGCCAGATGCACCGGCCCCTGTTCCATCTCCTGATAGCCGAGCAGCCGCACCGGGCCCCGGGGGGTGTTCAACTCAGTCTCGGAGACCCGCTCAACCAATCGCTCCCGACTCGAACGATAGCGAATCAGATCTGCCACTGTGGTCATCCGCAGCCCGTGCGTCCGGGCGAATTCGATCAGCTGAGGATAGCGGGCCATGCTGCCGTCCTCGTTGAGAATCTCCACAATCACCGCTGATGGATCAAGCCCCGCCAGGCGAGCCATGTCACACCCCGCCTCGGTATGCCCGGCCCGCACCAGCACCCCGCCGGGCTGAGCCCGTAGCGGGAAGATGTGCCCCGGCATCACCAGATCTTCCGGTTTGGCATCCGCCGCGACAGCCGCCTGAACCGTCGTCGCCCGATCCGCCGCCGAGATACCGGTGGTGACCCCTTCCGCTGCTTCAATGGAGACGGTGAAATTGGTGCCGTTACTGTCCTGGTTGTGATCCACCATCAGCGGCAGATTCAGCCGGTCACAACGATCGGGGGTCAGGGTCAAACAGATCAGGCCCCGACCGTAGCGGGCCATGAAATTGATATCTGCGGGCGTCACCTTCTCTGCGGCCATCACCAGATCACCTTCATTCTCCCGGTTCTCGTCATCCATCACCACCACCATGCGGCCCTGACGGATATCCTCGATAACCAGCTCGATCGGATCTAACGACATCTGTAATTACTCATAACCGAGGGTATTCAGCCCAGCCAGGGTCATGGCTGAATCTACGCCAGAGGCGTCTGCGCCCTGCAGCAGGCGCTCCAGATAACGGGCCAGCAGATCCACTTCCAGATTGACTTCACTACCGGACCGATACTGCGCCATGATGGTATGACTCAGGGTGTGAGGCACGATATTCACTTCAAACAGATTCTGCTCGACCCGATTGACGGTGAGGCTGGTGCCATCGATCGCGATCGAACCTTTCTGAGCGATATAACGGGCCAGCTCAGCCGGGGCCCGAACTGCAAAACAGACTGAGCGTGCTGCGGACTCCCGCCGCTCCACCTGACCAACTCCGTCGATATGACCACTGACCAGGTGGCCGCCGAGCCTCTGGGCCAGCTGCAGGGCCGGCTCCAGATTGACGGCTTCGCCCGCCCGCCAGTTTTTAGCGGTGGTGCACGCCAGGGTCTCCAGCGAGACATCGGCGCTGAAACCGGCGGCGTCTGACTCAATCACCGTCAGGCAGACGCCATTCACCGCAATGCTGGCCCCGAGTTCAAGCGCATCTGCCGGCAGTTCATGGGCTTCGATTCGCAACCGGCTGTCACCGCCGACCCGGCTAATGGTTTTCACCGTACCAACCGTCTGAATAATTCCGGTAAACATCAGTGGGCTCCCGTCTCTGCAGTGCGATCCGGTCGGGCGGTGATCCGCCAGTCTCTGCCCACGGGCTGGACCGCCAGGATATCCAGAGCCAGACGCTGGGACATCTCGGTGACACCCGGTAGTTCGGCCATACCCCGACCTGCCGAACCGAGTAGACAGGGGCCAACATAGAGAATCAGTTCATCCACCAGACCCTGCTCTAGCAGTGCCCCGGTCAGGGTCGCGCCCGCCTCCACCAGCACCTCATTAATTTCGTCAGCGCCGAGCCGAGCCATCAGCGCGGGCAAACTGACCCGACCCCGGGCCTCCGGCAATGCCAGCACTCTCGCGCCGGCCTGTTCCAGATCGCCCGCTGCGAACTGCTGACCTTCGATGCAGACAATGGTGGTGGCGCCAGGCTCGGTCAACAACCGGGCAGTGACCGGCGTGCGTAACCGGCTATCGACCACCAGGCGCGCCGGATTCGCCTCGGTCTCAACATGCCGCACGGTAAGGGCTGGGTCATCCGCCAGCACCGTCTCGACTCCGGTTATCACCAGATCGGACTCCGCCCGCAACTGATGAACTTCAAGCCGAGACGCCTCAGAGGTAATCCAGCGGCTTTCACCACTGGCCAGCGCCCTTTGCTGAGAGGGGACCGAGTCCGCCGGCGTCCGCCATCGACGGCCGGGCGATCGTCATCGCCGCCGTGGCACTCCTGACGACGCTCGCGTGGTGCTGGCTGTCGGAAGCCTCTCTTGCAGTGGCAGTACTTTC
>JAKLLR010000152.1 GCA_022014175.1 Gammaproteobacteria bacterium
AAGCCGCCACCGCCAGCCTCGCCAGCCGGATCGAACCGGAAACCCTCCAGCTTTACTATCAGGTCGGCCTGATCGGCCGTCGGGACCTGCCCCTGGCGGCAGATCCCCGCAGCGGATTTGAAATGGTATTGCTGAGAATGCTGGCCTTTCAGCCCGATGATGGCGGCGCGATAAAATCGGCCTCAACAAGACCTGAATCAGTTGAAACGCCATCCCCCAGACCCCTGTCTCCATCCGTTTCAGTAGACAGGAACCAAGAGCCGGGAGCTGTTGCGATGGCGCAACAGAGCCTTCCCCCAGAGGGGCAATCGACCCCACTACCGAGCGCTTCAGACAGGTCAGAGGAGTGGCATCAGATCGTCAATGAGCTGGGGCTGTCAGGTATGGCGCTGGAGCTGGCTCGCAATCTGGTTCTGGAACGGGAAGGGGCATCGAAACTGGTATTAACAGTCGCCGCAGCGACTGCCGGATTAATGACCGAGCGTGGCAAGAAACAGTTGGATGAGGTCTTGCGGCAGCGCTTTGGCCCCACTTTGAAGGTAGAATTCCGGGTGTCAGAGGCGGAACTGGAGACCCCGGCACACCGGGCTAAGCGGGCGGAGACTGAACGCCAGCTGGCGGCCGAACATGCAATTGAGCATGATGACCAGATCAGGGATCTGCGGGGGCGCTTTGATGGTCAGATTGAGGCCGGCTCGATTCAGCCAGTCAAGTCACAGGGAACCCAGGAGTAACCATGAAAAAAGGTGGCATGAACCAGTTGATGCAACAAGCCCAGCAGATGCAGTCGCGTCTGGAGGAGGGCCAAAAAGAGCTGGCCAACATGGAGGTGACCGGCGAAGCCGGCGGCGGGCTGATCTCTGTATTGATGACCTGTCGTCACGATGTTCGACGAGTCACCATCGACCCCGGGCTGTTGGATGACGACCGGGAGATGCTGGAAGATCTGATCGCCGCCGCAGTGAATGATGCGGTTCGGAAGGTGGAGAAAACCACTCAGGAGCATATGTCAGGCTTGATGGGCGGTATGGGCCTGCCTGGTGGTTCGCTGCCGTTCTGAGTATCTCCCATTGACCGCAATCAACCGCCTGATGGATGCACTGCAACAGCTGCCCGGCATTGGACCGCGCAGCGCCAGACGACTCACCTATCACCTTTTGTTGCATGATCGGGGGGGTGCCAGAGAGCTTGCCGAAGCGCTGCAACATGCGGTCGAGCGAGTGGGGCGGTGCGAGGGGTGCAGAAACCTGAGTGAAGAAGCCCTCTGCAACCTCTGTACCTCCACCCGGCGAGACGACAGCCAGCTTTGTATCGTTGAATCCGCCGCGGACGTGGAGGCCCTGGAGAGTGCAACCGGCTACAGCGGCCGCTATTTTGTGCTCAACGGTCACCTCTCTCCGCTGGATGGCATTGGCCCCAACGAACTGGGTATTGAACTGCTGCTACAGCGGTTTCGCCAGGGTTCCGTCAGCGAGGTGATTCTAGCGACCAATCCCACCGTAGAGGGAGATGCCACCGCCGACTATATCTCTGGCCTTGCGGTAGAGTGCGGCCTCAGTGCCACCCGAATCGCCCACGGCGTTCCGGTGGGTGGGGAACTTGAATACATCGACAGCGGCACCTTGCGCCAGGCCTTCGCGGGCCGCCGGTCGTTCAGTTAAACCCCAATTCTGCTCACCATCCGGAGTAACACTTTGCCCTCTAATCCCGACACCAATCTGATCTGGATTGATCTCGAAATGACCGGGCTCGATACCGCCACGGACCATATCATTGAGATCGCTACGGTGGTGACCGACAGCGAGCTGAATCTGCTGGCCGAAGGCCCGGTATTCGCTATTCACCAGCCGGATGAAGTGCTTGACGGCATGGATGAGTGGAACACCCGCCAACATACCCGCAGCGGTCTGGTTGAGCGGGTCCAGGCGTCAACCATCACTGCGGAGACTGCGGCACAACGCACCCTCTCGTTCCTCCGCCAGCATGTAACTGAAGGCAAATCGCCGATGGCCGGCAACAGTATCTGTCAGGACCGCCGGTTCATGGCCCGGGAGATGCCTGAACTGGAAGGGTTCTTCCATTATCGACATCTGGATGTCAGCACCATTAAGGAACTGGCGGTTCGCTGGGCACCCGAGTTGCCTCGGGGTTTCAAGAAAAACATGAACCACCTGGCGATGGATGATGTCCATGACTCGATTAACGAACTTCGCTATTACCGCACCCATTTTTTTCGCGAGCCCTGAGCGCTCCCGAGAAACCACCCCAGCTGAGTTAAACCGTCTCCTGAAGCCCGTCCGCGATGGCGGCACCCAGGGCATCCAGGGCGGGGCCCTGATCAATCGCCTGGCCATCCGGGGTCGAGATAAAAAAGGTATCTTCAACCCGTTCGCCGTAGGTGTTGATGCGGGCGTCATGCAGCCGTACGTCTTGCTGGCGGAGAATGCTTGCGACCCTGGAGAGCAGTCCCGGGCGATCCGTCATACGTAGCTCCATGACGGTCCGGTTCACACCCGGCGTATTGTAAAAGTTCACCTCAGGCACCGAGGTAAACAGTTTCTGCCGCCGGGTCACCCGCATTTTGCTCTTCACAGGCGACAACTTTTCACGATCCAGCGCTGCTTCGATTTTTTTGCGCAATTCGGATTGCAGCTCCCGCCCGAGGGGGGTGTCGCCATCCCCTCCAAGAAGCTGAAAGGTATCGAGTACAAAGCCATCTCTGGTGGTGTTAATCCGGGCATCGACAATCGTGCAGCCCTGCTGCTCGATGATGGCGGTTACGGTTGCGAA
>JAKLLR010000153.1 GCA_022014175.1 Gammaproteobacteria bacterium
TGCAAGATGGGTGTTGATCCGATGGCGGTGGTCGATCCGCGCCTGCGCGTGCATGGCCTGCAATGCCTGCGGGTGGTCGATGCCTCCATCATGCCGACGCTGGTCGGCGGAAACACCAATCAGCCGGCAACCATGATCGGCGAGAAAGGTGCCGCGATGATACTTGAGGATGCCGGGGAGATGGTCGGCTGAGCTCCGCGCGCGCGGGCGTCACAGGGCTCAGTTGGCATCTGGACTTCTGATCAATCTGATTCCAAAGAACAGTAGAAAGAGACAGGCTATGGCAAACCAACAGAAAGAGACGACAGTCATCGTTGGCGGCGGGCACGCAGCAGGTGCGCTCCTGACAACCTTGCTGCAAAAGAAATATCAACATGAGGTGGTCCTGGTGGGCGAAGAGCCACATCCACCCTATCAGCGGCCGCCCCTGTCCAAGAACTACCTGGCAGGCGAGGTGGATCAGGAGTCGCTGTACCTCAAGCCGCGCTCGGTGTACGAGAACGCCGGCCATCAGTTGCGGCTCGGTGTACGTGCCGAACAAATTGATCGGGACAACAAGACCATCAGTTTGTCGGACCAGAGCACATTGAAATACGATCGACTGGTCCTGGCCACGGGGTCACACGTTCGACGCCTGAACGCACCCGGGGCTGACTTGAAGGGCATTCATTACCTACATGACATAGCTGACTCGGATGCCCTGCGTGAACAACTGGTTCCGGGGAAACGCTTGGTCATCGTGGGTGGTGGTTACATTGGCCTTGAAGTGGCAGCCAGCGCTACCAAAAAAGGCGTTAATGTCACGGTGCTGGAAGCGGCCGAGCGTCTTATGCAGCGTGTAACAGGCCCGGAAATGTCGGAGTTCTTTTACGCCAAACACAGCAACGCCGGCGTGGATTTGCGTCTGAACACGGCGGTAACCGGTTTCGAAGCAGGCGATCAGGGGCATGTGGCTGGCGTGACATTAGCGGACGGCGGCACTGTACCGGCCGACATCGTGCTCGTTTCAGTTGGTGTTGTGCCGGAAACCGCCCTGGCAGAGGCCGCCGGCCTGCCCTGTGACGACGGTATTATTGTTGACGAGTTTACCCGCACAGAAGATCCAGCCATCCTGGCGATCGGCGACTGTACCCGCCACCGGAATCTTTTCTTCGAGAAGATGCAGCGCCTTGAATCTGTCGCCAACGCGGTTGATCAGGCCCGGACAGCGGCGGCAACCCTGATGGGCGAGGAGAAACCCTATAACAGCGCTCCATGGTTCTGGTCGAACCAATATGACGTGCGTCTGCAGATGGTGGGGTTGTCGCAACATCATGATCAGCGTGTGCTGCGCGGAAGCCCGGAAGACAAGGGATTTGCGGTGTTTTATCTCCGCGACGGCTGTGTCATTGCTGTTGATGCGGTTAACCTGCCCATCGCTTTTATGGTCGGCAAGACCCTCGTTCAACAACGCAGGCAGGTCAATCCTGAAATGTTGAAGGATCCGGATATTGAACTGAAGTCCTTGGTGAGCGGTCAGTCCATAAATTGAAATTGACGACCGAGTAGAGCTGTGCCCTTAGTTTGCCCAAAATTGCGAAAGCAATGCACAACTCATACGGCCTATGGATATCATATCCTACGACCGACAGCTTTCAGTGAGCGCAAAGAATGCGTGAGCCACAACCGGCGGAATTTCCCGTAGCCAGACACATTACTGTTGCTCTGGTAAACCGAGAGCACCATAGCGGTGAAATAATTCTCTATATATCCCACTAATAACCTCACCTTGCAATTACCGACGAAAATATGAACTTGATTTTATCCACAAAGATAAAGCGAAGTCTCTATCGGCCATTATGGGTAGAGGTTCCGATCACTCAATCCTTCATAAGCAACATCGCCCATTCGGTGTCGACCTCTTGTTTTGGTTCATCTGAGCATATGCTTTTTCATGCGGATGGGTGGTGGCAGCCAAGACAGGGCTTTTCAGACTGCAAGCTTCAAGCGGTGTGTAAATCAAACACAGTAAGATTCCGGCTTATTGATGGTGGACATCAAGAACCGATAGTTACGAGCGGTATTAATGTTAAGACACTTGCTCGATTAAATGAAACTTGCGGGACTACTGAAAAGGTTTTCTATAGTAAGGACGTGCCGGTCCTGATGGCTATATACTACTCGACTAAACGATACGAGACCATTAAATGATGTATAAGGCTGGGGCTATATACCTAAGGAAGATCTGAATAACCGCTGGTTTTTGCCCCTTTTCCGCAATCTTGGCGGAAAAGGGGCGCATTGGTCTTACGCTGCAGGTTTTTTATCAATCAGCAGGTTGCTGAAAGCGACCAGCAAATGCAGACGGTTGGTATACTTGGCATTTAAAAGCGATATGCGACTCCGATGCTCACGATAGTGGGGTCCACTTCCACTTCTGCCTGAACAGGGGCCGGGCCCAGGTTACCGGTGATATCCGCCTCGAAGGGTGCATATCTAACGTCAAAATTTGCCGACCAGTTATTGTGTATCCTCCAGCGAAAACCAGCCTGAACCGCAGGGGCCCATGTATCTTCGACGTCGAAGTCGGTTAGTGCGCGATCCTTTTCATCTAAAAAGAGAATCCGTCCTACACCCGCTCCAAAGTACGGAGAGAAGTTGCTACCCGTCAAGACATGATACTGAAGCGAAAGAATTACCGGACCATAATCTGTTTGACCAAGAAAAAGACCGGAGAGAGACTCTTCGCCCTGGAGGTCCGCACTAGCGGGAATGCCGCCAAAAATGTTAAATGCCAGCTGATTACTCAGA
>JAKLLR010000076.1 GCA_022014175.1 Gammaproteobacteria bacterium
CGAGCATCTGATGCATCTCCCGGGGCTTGGGATCCATGTAGAGCAGACCCGTGACGATCTCGCCCGCTTGCTCGTGCCGGTGGAGATACTCCAGGGCCCGGATACGATCACTCGGATCGTAATCTTCAGCGATCTTCTTCAGACGCACCCAGCTGCCGTCGTGCAGACGCACCGTCGCCGCCTGCCCTGCGCCATATTCGGCGGTGATCTGCTCCCGCTCCGGTACGAAGTCCGCAATCGCAACTTCCGCCTCGTGCGCCCTGATGTATTCATAGCTCTTGGTCGAGCCTTCATGATTATTGAAAGTCACGCAGGGTGAGAGGCAGTCGATCAGGGCAAACCCGGGATGCGCCAGCGCGGCCTTGATCAGGGGCACCAGCTGCGCCTTGTCTCCGGAAAAACTGCGGGCAACAAAGCTGGCGCCGACCTGCAGTGCGGTCTGCACCAGATCAATCGCGGAAAACGGATTTTCGCCGCCGCCCTTGCTGACGGAACCCTCGTCAGCAGTCGCGGAGAATTGCCCCTTGGTCAGGCCGTAGACGCCGTTGTTAGCGACCATGTAGAGCATATTCACACCACGACGCATACCGTGGGCAAACTGACCAAACCCGATAGAACCGGTATCACCGTCGCCGGATACGCCGACGTAAACCAGTTCGCGATTGGCCAGATTGGCCCCGGTGACCACCGACGGCATACGGCCATGAACGGAGTTAAAGCCGTGGGAATTGCCGAGAAAATAGGTGGGTAATTTCGAAGAGCAGCCGATGCCGGAGAGTTTGGCGATCCGGTGGGGTGGCAGATCGAGCTCAAAGCAGGCGTGCATCAGTGCTGAACCGATAGCATCGTGGCCGCAACCGGCACACAGGGTGGTAATCGCACCCTCGTAATCCCGCCGGTTCAGTCCGATGCCGTTACGAGGCAGCTCCGGGTGATGGGCAACGGGTTTCTGCAGATAACTCACTTGCCAACCTCCGCCAGTCTGGCCCTAATCGTAGTTGTAGCCCCAACCTCCTCGCTGATCCTGGTCACCAGTTCTGCTGCAGTGACCGGCATGCCGTCATAACAGGTTATGGAGAGCAGTCGGGCCGGATCAACATTCAGTTCATTGATCAGCAACGAACGCATCTGTCCGTCCCGGTTCATATCCAGCACGATGACCGCCTCGTGAGACTCTATAAACGCCTCGACCTCTTCACCGAAGGGGAAACCCCGTAGCCGCAGGGTATCGATCAGGGCCCCCTGCTCCGCCAGCAGATCAACACCCTCCAGCACTGCCGGCGCGGCACTGCCGTAATAGATCAAACCGGTCTTTCCCGCGCCTTTAACCAGATTGATCTCTGCGGTAGGCACCAGGGCAGCGGCGGTTGCAAACTTGCGCAGCAGCCGCTCCATGTTATCGACGTATTTATCCGGATCTTCGGTATAACCGGCATAGCGATCATGGCCGGACCCCCGAGTGAAGAACGCGCCCTTGGTCGGGTGAGTTCCAGGCAGGGTGCGGTAACCAATGCCGTCACCATCAACATCAAGGTAGCGGCCATAGCGGGTCAATTCATCCAGCGCCTCTGCCCCGAGCATCTTGCCCCGGTCCATACGGCGCTGACTCTCCCAGGCCAGCGGCGGCGACAACCAGTCGTTCATCCCGAGGTCAAGATCACTCATCACAATTACCGGGGTCTGCAGCCGTTCCGCCAGATCAAACGCGGTGGCGGAGAGTTCGAAACACTCCGCGGGACTGGAAGGGATCAGTAGAACCTGTTTGGTATCACCATGGGAGGCATAGGCCGCCGTCAGCAGATCAGACGCCTGGGTGCGGGTCGGCATCCCGGTGGAGGGACCAGACCGCTGTACATCAAACAGCACCACCGGGATCTCGGCGAAATAGGCCAGCCCCAGAAATTCGGCCATCAACGACAGCCCGGGACCACTGGTCGCCGTAAAGGCGCGAGCCCCGTTCCAGTTGGCGCCCACCACCACACCAATCGCGGCAAGCTCGTCTTCAGCCTGGATCACGGCCACCCGTTTCTTGCCCTCGTCATCCGTCGGCCGCAACTGCTCTGAGTAGCGGGTAAAGGCATCTATCAAGGAGGTGGAGGGAGTGATCGGATACCAGGCCGTCACCGTCGCGCCAGCATAGACCGCACCCAGTCCGGCCGCATCGTTGCCGGTCATCAGGATCTGGTCGCCAACCAGGTCACGCCGCTCCAGCCTGAGCCCCAGGGGACAGTCGAAATGCTCTCCGGCGTAATCCCAACCCATCTTCAGGGCATTCAGATTCGGCTCGATCAGCTTTGGCTTATTCGTAAACTGCTCGGCGATCAGCTGTTCAAATACGCCGAACTCCATATCCAACAGACGGGCCAGCGCACCCACATAGATAATATTCTTGAACAGCGTCCGGTGTCGGGGATTGCTGTACTCCCGAATACACATCTCGGTCAGCGGGATGCCGATATAGTTGATCTCCTCCCGCCTGAGGGTGGAGTCGAGTTGTTTGGTGGAGTCGTAAAACAGATAACCCCCGGGCAAAATCGAAGCCACGTCCCTCGCGGAGGTCTGCGGATTCATCGCCACCATGATATCCACACCGGCTCGTCGTCCGGTATAGCCCCGCTCCGAGACCCGCACCTCGTACCAGGTCGGTAGCCCCTGAATGTTCGACGGGAAGTAATTCTTCGGCGACACCGGAATACCCATACGGAAGACCGCCTTGCCAAACATGGTGTTGGCACTGGCGGAACCGGACCCGTTCACATTGGCAAATTTGACGACCAGATCGTTGATACCTGTACGCTTCACCCGATCGCTCCCGCCTGTGGAATACCCAACACTGCCTTCTGCATATCCCAGGCACCGGTGGGACAGCGCTCAGCACACAGACCACAGTGCAGGCAGACATCCTCGTCCTTGATCATCAAGCGACCGGTTGGCACCGGCGCCGAAACATACAGATCCTGGGCCAGATTGTGAGCGGGCGCCGACAGCCGTTGCCGCAGCTCCATCTCGTCCCCATCCAGGGTGAAGGTAATGGTGTCGGTGGGGCAAATATCCACGCAGGCATCACACTCGATACAGAGTTTGTCACTAAACACCGTCTGAGCATCACAATTGAGGCAGCGCTGCGCCTCTTTCAGGGCCAGCGTCTCGTCAAATCCGAGCTCGACCTCCAGCTTGATGTCCGCCAATGCCGCCTTCTGATCGGCATGGGGCACCGCATGGCGCAGGGCCTCGGCATAGTCATTACCGTAGCTCCACTCATGCATACCCATCTTCTGGCTGATCAGCTCAAGGCTCCTGGCCGGACGGTCAGTCACAGATCGGCCCTGACAAAAAAGGTGCATCGAGATCGCCGCCGCGTGGCCATGAGCCACCGCAGTGATAATGTTCTTCGGTCCGAACGCCGAATCGCCACCAAAAAAGACATTGGGCAGGGTCGACTGGTGGGTGGCCTCGTCCACTACCGGCAAACCCCAGTCGTTGAACTCCAGACCGATATCCTGTTCGATCCAGGGAAAGGCATTCTCCTGACCAATCGCCAGCAACACGTCGTCACACTCGAATAACACCGGTTCGTCACCCGTAGGGACCAATTTACGGCGGCCATTTTCGTCATATTCAGCCCGCACCACTTCAAACTGCATCCCTTTCAGGGTGCCGTTCTCCAGCACGAAGGCTTTAGGCGCATGGAAATTGATAATCGGAATACCTTCGCCGATGGCATCCTCCTTCTCCCACTCCGAGGCCTTCATCTCCTCGAAACCGCTGCGGACTACCACTTTCACATCTTCCGCACCCAGGCGAATCGCAGTCCGGCAGCAATCCATGGCGGTATTGCCGCCACCGAGCACCAGCACCCGCTTGCCAATTTTTTCGACGTGACCGAAAGCCACGCTGGCCAGCCACTCAATACCGATATGGATTGACTCGTCCGCCTCTGACCGCCCTGCCAGATCAAGGTCTCGCCCACGAGGCGCGCCAGAGCCGACAAAAATCGCATCAAAATCCTGCTCTAACAGGCTGGAGAGGCTCTCAACGGGTTCGCCAAAACGACCTTCAACACCCATCCCGAGAATCTGATCCACCTCTTCATCCAGCACCGAGGCCGGCAGCCGGAACGCGGGAATCTGGGTGCGCATCGCGCCGCCGCCCCGGGAGTCTTTCTCAAACAGCACCACCTCGTAACCCAGCGGTAACAGATCCCGGGCGACAGAGAGGGACGCAGGGCCCGAACCCACCAGCGCCACCCGCTTGCCGTTTTTCTGCTCCGGAATGGTCGGCAGGCGATCCGAAATATCACTCTTGTAATCTGCTGCGACCCGCTTGAGTCGGCAGATTGCCACCGGCTTCTCCTCGACCCGGCCACGTCTGCAGGCGGGCTCACAGGGGCGATCACAGGTCCGCCCCAACACGCCGGGGAAGACGTTGGAGTGCCAGTTCAGCATGTAGGCGTCGCTGTAACGCCCTGCCGCGATCAACCGGATGTACTCCGGCACATTGGTGTGCGCCGGGCAGGCGTATTGGCAATCGACTACCTTTAAGAAGTAGTCCGGGTCGTGAATATCAGTCCTGTTCACAGGCTTGGCTCATTAGCTAAGGCACACCGACCCTGCGGATCCGCAGAGTATCCGGTCGAGGGGAGGAAAAAGCGCGCTAATCTATCCTGAATGGACCACCGTTGCCAAGTGCTGGCAGGCCAAATCAGCGCCTTTTCACCAATCCCGCGATAGCCAATCCACGGCGGTTAAACCAAACCCTGTGACAGCCTCCCGGCTCAGGAACTTAATCCTCTTCAAAAAAGAGGCCCGCTTCCGCAGGCCTCGATAACGGTGACGAAGCAACTCCGTCGCTGCAACATCGGTAGGGCTACTCCTCCTGAATTGAACGCAGGTAATGGCTGATGCGCAAAATGTAGGCGGAAGCCGCTGTATTACTGCCTCCCCCCGTGAGGCGAAAACGCTCGCCCCAGATCGGCATCTCGGAGGTGCCGTGGGCGCCAATGGAAGCCCGCCCATCAATCACCTTATGAATCCGAGCAAAGGGGAATTTACCCCCGTTATTCTTGCTGAGCTGAGTCAGGTCCGGGGGACTGAGCTTTTCATCATAGTAGGCCAGCGCGCCATCGCCCTTACCGTCCCGACCATGACAGGCCGCACAGTAGCGGTGGTAGTCCTGCCACGCGGATTTCAGCAGCTCCGCGTCCTCAGCCTCGGCAGCAGAACCCACCATCGGAAACCAGAAGCCCGCTAAAGCTACCAGCAGTGACAGACCCATCGCCATACGGGTAAATATGCTCATCAACTCTCCCTCCCAAATTTATGATCAAGACCGTGATTACGATAGGTCGATGTAGGGCGATCCCTGTTGATCCTGATCAAGCTCGCCCCGGATAACTGCGGAAACAATAGCGGACGGTTTGGCCGGAGTGACAGAGGCGCTCCGCCCTGAACCCCGGTCATAACTGTATTGATCCCCGGACCACGATAAAGGAGAAGAACATCATGTCAGCAGGCGCAATCAGTAACCGGGAAGTGGTGATTGCGGAGCCCCGTACAGGGGTGGTGGAGGCCGCGCGACGAACGCGGGAGAGACATGTCGACTGTCTGGTTGTGTGTGAACCCGCCGGATCCGCCAACCGGCCGGTGGGCATCGTGACTGATCGGGATCTGGTACTGGAGGTGCTGGCGGAAAACCTCGATCCCGCCGCCGTCACCCTCGGGGATCTATCCGGCCAGCAACTGGTCACCGCCCACGAAGCGGACGGCATCTGGGAGACCATCCTGCGCATGCGGACCCTGGGTCTGCATCGCATGCCCGTGGTGGACGATACCGGCGGGCTTAGCGGCCTGTTAACTCTGGATGATCTACTGGAGTTACTGGCGGATGAGTTGAATCAGTTGGCCAGTGTCACCGCTGGGAGCATGAAAAAGGAGAAGCAGACCCGCCCCCCACACTGAACCCGGGTGATGATCACTCCGCCGACAACAGATCGGCGAAGATGAAACCGTCCCGAAGTACCCGCTCTCCGGCTGTCACTGCAAGCGGTTGCTCGAACATCGGCCCGGCCATGGCAAATGTATGAAACTCCCCCTGCTCTCCGCAGGGATCCACCGACGCTGGCAGATCAGCCAGCAGCGATGGGTCGAAAGTCCGACCCGCGAAAGATTCATCCAGCACCCTGGGATCAACACAAGTCAGGATGGCACGGAGCCCACTGGCCACCATCTCTGCGGCCAGGGCTGTTGTATCCAGTCCCCACAACGGGAAAACCGTCTCGAACCCGAGGGGGTGAAACAGGGCCTCCCGATACGCCCTTACCTCCTCCAGGAACAGATCCCCAAACGCCATCACCTCAACGCCTGCCGCACTGGCGGTCTCAGTCGCCTGGCGCACCGCAGACTCATAGGTCCGGTTATCACAGGGCCAGGGCAGATTAACGATCTCCAGGGGCAGATTCAGAGCCGCTGCCTGGGCTCGCAGCAGTTCCACCCGGACCGCGTGCATGGCAACCCGCTGAAACGACTGGTTAACCGTGGTCACCAGCTTTACCACCTCGTACGCCGGGTTAGCTCGCAGCTGGTGAAGCGCCCAGGCGCTGTCCTTGCCGCTGCTCCACCAGAGCCAGACTTTCTTAGGGGACTGGGGGTCGGTCGTCATGGCGCGGGCTGCCGGTTGAACTGGCCGTTCTCAATGAAATAGAGGCTCTGCTCCAGCACCTCTGAGTTTCTCATCATCAGAGGATGGGTTGTCTTCAGGGCCAGAAAATCCCGCATCCCCGCAACCCGGGTTCGAGCCAGCGAGACCTTGCCATCATCCGGGTTGGGCAAAAAAGTCGAGAGAATCGGATTGATACTGCGGGTGCCGGCAATCACTCCCAGCTCAAAATCGACCGGCCCCAGCCGGGCAGGAACATCCTCAGCGCCGGTGCCCAGCTGACTGCCCGCAGGGCCGTTGAGCAGTTGGAACAGATAATAAGAGCCAAGCCGGTCTACCACTTCACTACCCTGGTTCGGGGGTGCCAGCATTACGACCCGCCCAAGCTGCGGCAGCTCATGACGCTGCAGGTACTGCCGCAGCAGAATGCCACCCATGGAGTGGGTCACAAAATTCACCGGAGTCGCTGAGCGGGCCTGACACTCCGCCAGACCTGCGGGCACCGCCATCTCCGCCAGCTGTTCGACAGAGTGATGACGAGAGGGGTAGCCGATATTCGCCACTGTGTAATCTTCCGCAGCGAAAAACTCGGCAGCCCGCGCCATCGAGGCCGAGGTGCGGGCCAGTCCGTGCAGCAACACCACACACTGCCGGGCCTGGATCACACTGCTGGCGAGCAGCAATACCAAACCAAGGGTGCTGGTAAACAGGCGCATACGATCAACTCTCAACGCCCCGACACCTCACTCCGGGCCAACCGCACCACGGCCTCCAGATTGGCAGTGGTCGGCAAGGCTTGCAGATCATCCAGCGCCACCCAACGGGCAGCGCTGGCGTCATCTCCGGCGACGGGCTGGCCGGGGGCCAACAGGCGGGCGACAAAATCGAGGACCACATAGTGGCGCTCCGCATCCATATGCTCAAAGTGATAAATCAGCGCACCGGACTCCACCGCCAGCCCGGTCTCTTCGAGCACCTCACGATGGCAGGCCTCCGCCAGGCTCTCACCGAAGTGGACCTTGCCCCCCGGCACACTCCAGAGACCCAGGGCTGGCGGGCGCCCCCGCTGCACCAGCAGCACTCGTTGCTGGTCGTCGAATACGATGACACCGACCGCCGGCTGCGGCTGTTTTGTTTGAGAATCCGGCATAGCCAACAGCATCACACAGCGAACGGCGGGGTACAATCCAACCGCACTGATTTCCCGCCTTACAACAGCCGTATCCGCCCCAATGAGCGATCTCAATCCCGCCCAGAAAGCCGCCGTCAAACACATCGATGGCCCCCTGCTGGTGCTGGCCGGCGCTGGCTCCGGTAAGACCCGGGTGATCACTGAAAAAATTGCCTGGCTGATCAAAACGTCGGGGCTCGCCCCCCGCCATGTGGCCGCGGTCACCTTCACTAACAAAGCGGCCCGGGAGATGAAGGAGCGGGTCGGCAAACTGCTCCAGGGCAGCAACAGCCGGGGCCTGCGGATCTCCACCTTCCACTCCCTCGGGCTGGATATCGTGCGACGGGAACACCACCTGCTCGGCCTGCGGGATGGCTTCTCCATCCTCGACGAAGAGGACAGCATGGCGATGATCCGGGATATCGCCGGCAAGGAGTGCGCCGACAAAGAGGAGCTGGTGCGGCTGCGCAGCCTCATCGGCCGTTACAAAAACCGGGCGGCGCTGGGCCACCGGATTACCGCAAGCGGTGATGAAGAGGCGCAGGCGAGCCACGCTCTGCTGGATGCCATCCAGCCCCTGGCGGAGAAGTATGACCGCCGCCTGCGGGCCTGTAACGCGGTGGATTTCGATGACCTGCTGCTGCTGCCGGTCAGCCTCTTCAGCCGCGATGAGGAGCGGCTGAACGCCTGGCGAGACCGGATCCGCTACCTCCTGGTGGACGAGTACCAGGACACCAACGACGTGCAGTACCGGCTGGTGCAGCAGCTGGTCGGCATCCGTAACAGCCTCACTGTGGTCGGCGACGACGACCAGTCGATCTACGCCTGGCGCGGTGCCCGGCCCGACAACCTGAACCAGCTACAGCGGGATTTTCCGGGCCTTGAAGTGATCAAACTGGAGCAGAACTACCGCTCCATGAGCCGGATTCTGCGAACCGCCAACCAGCTCATCAGCAACAACGAGCATCTGTTTGAAAAAGCCCTCTGGTGCCAGCTCGGTGAAGGCGAGTCGATCCGGGTGATTAACACCCCCAACGAAGAGCAGGAGGCCAGCCAGGTCGCCCTGGATCTGCTGGCAGACAAACTGCGCCGGGGCCGCAAGTTCTCCGATTACGCCATTCTCTACCGCAGCAACCACCAGTCCCGCCCCCTGGAGAAAGCCCTGCGCGAGCAGCAGGTGCCCTGCCAGATCACCGGCAACACCAGCTTCTTTGCCCGGGTCGAGGTCAAAGACATCGTCGCCTACCTGCGGCTGCTGGCCAACGTCGATGATGACAACGCCTTTCTGCGCATCATCAACACCCCGCGCCGGGGCATTGGCACCTCCACCCTCGAAAAGCTGGGTGCCTACGCCGCCCGGCGGGAGACCAGCCTGTTTGCCGCCTGTTACGAAATGGGCCTCAGTCAGAGTCTCGACGACAAGCGGCTGGAGCGGTTACGACGTTTCACCGACTGGATCAACACCATCGCCGACCAGGCGGCCCGGGGCGATCTGGCCGAAACCCTGAAAGTCATGCTGGAACAGATCGATTACACCGCCTGGCTCGAGGAGACCAGCCAGAGTCCCGCGGCGGCAGAGCGGCGCGCGGGCAATGTCACCGAACTGCTGGAGTGGGTTGAGCGGCTGCGCAGCGACGATGAATCCCGGGATCTCGCCGCCATCGTCAACCGCCTGATGCTCTCCGACCTGCTCGAACGCAATGAGGATGAAAACACCCCCGACGCGGTGCGGCTCATGACCCTGCACTCCGCCAAAGGGCTGGAGTTTCCCTCGGTCTATCTGGTCGGCATGGAAGAGGGTCAACTGCCCCACCGCAACAGCGTGGAGAGCGGCGATGTGGAAGAGGAGCGACGGCTCGCCTACGTCGGCATCACCCGGGCTCGGGAGCGGCTGACCATGACCCTCGCCGCCAGTCGCCGCCGCCAGGGGGAGCAGGTTCGCACCGAACCGAGCCGTTTTCTCGACGAGCTGCCGAAAGATGACATCCGCTGGATCGGTGGCGACGAGACCAAACTGGAACCGGAAGAGAAGAAATCGCGCCAGCGGGAGCACATGGCCAACATCCGGGCCATTCTGAGCCAGAACTGATCCCAAACCCCGGGCCTGACTTCCCCTGCCCCGGCTCAAATCTCCACAACCCTTCTCGCCGGCACAGCGCCTGCGGCGAATCCCCATCTGGTGAACAGCGCCCCGACCGTTCTACACTGCCAGCACAGCAACCCGAGCCACAGGACAGACCCCCTTGATCGACACCGCCAGCCGGGCCGCCGCCCAGGACCTACTCAACTTCATCGACATCAGCCCCAGCCCCTGGCACGTGGCCGCCAACGCCGCTAGCCTGCTGCAGGCCGCCGGTTTCCAGCCATTGAGCGAGACCGCCAGCTGGCAACTACAACCCGGCGGTCGTTATTACGTGATTCGGGATGAATCCTCCCTCATCGCCTTCCATCTCGGCAGCCAGCCACTGGCCGAGAGTGGCTACCGCATCGTTGGAGCGCACACCGACTCCCCCGGCCTGCGGGTTAAACCGGTCGGCACGGTCAGCGGTGAAGAGCCGATGATTCGCCTGGGGGTCGAAGTCTACGGTGGTCCCATTCTGGCCACCTTTACCGATCGTGACCTCAGCCTTGCGGGGCGTGTGAGCCTGAAAACCGCAGATGGCAATGGAATAGAGAGCCGTCTGGTGCACTTTGCAGAGCCGCTGGTGCGCCTGCCCAACCTCGCTATTCATATGAACCGCACGGTCAATACAGATGGCCTGAAACTGCACAAGACTAAAGAGTTGCCCCTGATACTCGCCGCACTGGGCGAAGAGCTGCCCGCCGAAGAGACCTTCGTAAAACTGCTGGCGGAGCAGCTCGAAGTCGAGCCAGAGACCATCCTCGCCTGGGAACTGGCAGTATTCGATACCCAGCCCGGGGCCTTCTATGGCC
>JAKLLR010000077.1 GCA_022014175.1 Gammaproteobacteria bacterium
GGTCGCTCTGGTGTTCAGCCAACCACCGCCTGTTGCCGGGACGCTTGCCTGCCATCTGAGATATCCCGAGCCAGTCTCAGGCCAGAATCAGCTGTAGCTCACACTGATGATTTCGTACTCAATCGAGCCACCGGGGGCAGCCACCGTCACCTCGGACTCCGCCTCTTTGCCGATAAGACTGCGGGCCAGGGGCGACTGGTAGGAGAGTAACCCGCCTTTGATATCAGCCTCATCCACACCAACAATCTGATAAACGGACTCTTCATCAGTATCGACATTCAGCAGCGTCACGGTGGCACCAAAGACAACGCGCCCCTCAACATCCAGCGCCGCTGGATCAATCACCTCCGCCACACTCAGGCGGGCTTCCAGCTCCTTGATTCGGCCCTCGACAAACCCCTGCTGCTCTTTCGCCGCGTGATACTCGGCGTTCTCCTTGAGATCACCATGGGCGCGGGCTTCCGCAATGGCCGCGATAATCCGCGGGCGATCTTCGCTCTTCAAGCGAGCCAGCTCCGCCCGCATCAACTCTGCACCCCGAACTGTAACCGGTTCCTTACTCATGCCTGACACTCTCTATGCAATTCCTGCAGGCTCGAAACAACCTGCTCACTGTCGGTCTGGGCCAGCGCCAGGCAGGTCGCCTTGGCTCCGGCCAGGGTGGTGGTGTAAGCCACCCGATGCTGCAACGCGGCTCGCCGAATTGCAAATGATGCGTTGATTGCCCGGCTACCCTGAGTGGTATTCAGGACAAAACTGACCTGATCGTTCTTGATCATGT
This sequence comes from Gammaproteobacteria bacterium, assembly GCA_022014175.1. GTDB lineage: Bacteria > Pseudomonadota > Gammaproteobacteria > Immundisolibacterales > JAKLLR01 > JAKLLR01. Next base: position 782 of record JAKLLR010000077.1, read on the forward strand.
CAACAATGTTGGGTCGACCCTGCTGCACTTTCCTCACCACCTGACAGCCCAGCCCATGGGCCTGAAGAAACTCCGCTGTTCCGCCGGTGGCCAGCAGCGTGAAACCAAGCTGTAACAGGCTACTGGCGACATCAATCAGACGGGCATCCTTATCGGCATCACGAACGCTGATAAAAACCTCGCCACTGACGGGCATCACCGTGCCGCTACCGAGTTGGGCCCGGTCGTAGGCCGCGCCAAAGCTGCGTCCCACACCCATCACCTCACCGGTTGAGCGCATCTCTGGGCCAAGTATCACATCCACCCCGGGGAATTTTACAAAGGGAAAAACCGCCTCCTTGACCGCGTAGAAGGGCGGCACAATTTCACCTGTACACCCCTGCTCGGCCAACGACTGACCCACCATGCAGCGGGCGGCAATCTTGGCCAGCGGGCGGGCCGTGGCTTTCGAGACAAAGGGTACGGTGCGCGAGGCCCTTGGATTCACCTCCAGCAGGAAAATCTGCTCATCCTGCACCGCAAACTGCACGTTCATCAGGCCGATCACACCCAGCTCCTTTGCCAACGCGGCAGTCTGCTGCTTGATCCGTTCCACCACCCCGTCGGAGAGACTGTAGGGCGGCAGGGAGCAGGCAGAATCACCGGAGTGGACCCCCGCCTCCTCGATATGCTCCATCACCGCACCGATGACCACCTGATCGCCATCTGAAACCGCGTCCACATCGACTTCAATGGCCTGATCGAGGAAGTGGTCGAGCAGCACCGGCGAATCGTTGGAAACAGAGACCGCAGTCTGCATGTACTGCAGTAGCTGGGCCTCGTCGTAGACGATCTCCATCGCCCGACCACCCAGCACATAGGAGGGCCGCACCACCAGGGGGTATCCGACACCAGCCGCGACGGCCACCGCCTGCTCTGACGAACTGGCGAGAGCATTGGGGGGCTGCAGCAGACCGAGACGGTTGACCAGATCGACGAACCGCTCCCGATCCTCCGCCAGATCAATTGCGTCAGGGCTGGTGCCGATAATCGGCACGCCGGCAGCCTCAAGGGCCCGGGCCAACTTCAACGGCGTCTGCCCGCCAAACTGGACGATCACTCCTTTCGGCTGCTCCAGCTCAATGACGGCCATAACGTCTTCAAAGGTCAGAGGCTCGAAATAGAGACGATCTGCAGTGTCGTAGTCCGTCGAAACCGTCTCGGGATTACAGTTGACCATGATGGTCTCATAGCCATCCTCCCGAAGTGCCAGAGCGGCGTGGACGCAGCAGTAATCAAACTCAATACCCTGACCAATGCGGTTAGGACCACCACCGAGAATCATGATTTTCGGTCGATCACTCGGCCACGCCTCGCACTCGGTTTCATAGCTGGAGTAGAGGTAAGCCGTGGTCGCCGCAAACTCCGCAGCGCAGGAGTCCACCCGCTTGTAGACCGGCCTGATGCCCAGAGTCAGACGGCGGGCCCGCACCTCGGTTTCCGCCACACCCATCACCGCCGCGATTCGGGCATCCGCAAAACCTTTGCGTTTCAGATGCCAGAGCTCAGCTCTCTCGATATCCGCCAAAACCCGGCCGGACAACGCCTGTTCAGAAGCCACCAGATCCGCGATCTGAGCCATAAACCAGGGGTCGATGCCGGTCAGCTCGCAGGCCTCTTCCGCTGTCACCCCAAATCGCAGGGCATCAGCCAGGTACCAGAGCCGCTCGGAGCCGGCGACACGCAACTCGTCCCGCAACCGCTCACCCACATCCGGATCATCAAGAGAGACCATCGGGTCAAGCCCGACCATACCCGTCTCCAGTCCACGCAGCGCTTTCTGCAAGGACTCCTGGAAGGTTCGGCCCATGGCCATCACCTCACCCACGGATTTCATCTGCGTGGTCAGAACCGGATCCGCGAGGGGAAACTTCTCGAACGCAAAACGGGGCACCTTGGTGACGATATAATCGATGGTGGGCTCAAATGAGGCCGGCGTGACCCCACCGGTGATCTCATTGCGCAACTCGTCAAGGGTGAAACCCACCGCCAGTTTGGCGGCGACCTTGGCGATGGGGAAACCGGTGGCTTTTGAGGCCAGGGCCGATGAGCGGGAGACCCGGGGGTTCATCTCGATAATAATCAGACGGCCATCTGCCGGGTTCAGTGCAAACTGTACGTTTGAACCACCAGTATCCACCCCGATCTCCCGCAAGACCCGAATCGATGCATCCCGCATCAACTGGTACTCCTTGTCGGTAAGCGTCTGGGCCGGGGCGACGGTGATCGAATCGCCGGTGTGGATACCCATCGGGTCAAGATTCTCGATGGAGCAGACGATGATGCAGTTGTCGCCGCGGTCTCGCACCACCTCCATCTCGAACTCTTTCCAGCCGATGATGGACTCTTCGATCAGTAGTTCATTGGTGGGCGACAGATCCAGTCCGCGCTCGCAGATCTGGTCAAATTCATCCGCGTTGTAGGCGATGCCGCCGCCACTGCCGCCCATGGTGAACGAGGGCCGGATAATGGTGGGATACCCCACCTGAACCTGGACCTGACGAGCCTCTTCAAGACTGTGGGCAATCACCGACTTAGGCATATCCAGACCAATCTTACGCATGGCCATGCGGAACAGATCCCGATCTTCAGCCTTGTCGATCGCCTCGGCGGTGGCGCCGATCAGTTCGACGCCGTAGTTCTTCAGCACCCCTTCCCGTACCAGATCGAGCGCGCAGTTCAGGGCCGTCTGCCCGCCCATGGTCGGCAAGATCGCGTCCGGGCGCTCCTTCTCGATCACCCGAGCGACCATCTGCCAGGTCACCGGCTCGATATAGGTCGCATCCGCCAACTCTGGATCAGTCATGATCGTGGCCGGGTTTGAGTTCACCAGAATGACCCGGTAACCCTCCTCTTTTAGGGCTTTGCAGGCCTGGGCGCCGGAGTAGTCGAACTCACAGGCCTGTCCAATGACGATCGGGCCCGCACCGATAATCAGGACGCTCTCTATATCACTGCGTCTGGGCATCTTGACTCACCGGTGCAGCACCCATAAGGGCAACAAAATAATCAAACAGGGGCGCCACATCATGGGGGCCGGGACTGGCCTCGGGATGCCCCTGAAAACCAAAAGCGGGGCAGTCATTACGGTGAATGCCCTGCAAGGTGCCATCGAACAAAGAGCGGTGGGTGACCTGCAAACACTCGGGCAGGTTCGACTCATCGACCGCGAAGCCATGATTTTGGGAGGTAATCATCACCCTGCCCGTGGCCAGCTCCTGCACCGGATGGTTAGCGCCATGATGGCCAAATTTCATCTTCAACGTGCGGGCGCCACTGGCCAGTGCAAGCAGCTGATACCCGAGACAGATACCAAAGGTTGGCAACCCGCTCTTCAGCAACTCCGCAATCGCTTCGACGGCGTAATCACAGGGTTCCGGATCTCCGGGGCCATTAGATAAAAACAGGCCATCGGGGCGCAGTGCCAGGACCTCTGCGGCACTGGTCCAGGCCGGCACCACCGTCAAGCGACAGCCCCGCTCCGCCAGGCAGCGGAGAATATTGCGTTTAATCCCGAAGTCGTAAGCCACCACATGGAACTTAGGCTGGGAAGGCTGCGCTGCGGGAGGTTGAAGACGCCACTCGCCCTCAACCCAGCCATAGGGGGTTTTCACCGTCACCTCCTGGGCCAGATCCAGCCCCTGCAGGCCGGCGAATCCACGGGCTGCAGCAACTGCTTCAGCCTCATCAATGTCGGCCCCGGTGGCGATACAACCACTCTGGGCACCCTGCTCTCGCAGTCGGCGGGTTAACGCCCGGGTATCAACCTCGCTAATCGCCACCACCCCGTTTCGCTTCAAGTAACCTGGCAGAGTCTCGGTGGCACGCCAGTTGCTCAGCAGCAGAGGCAGATCCCGAATCACCAGGCCCGCAGCAAATACCGAGCGCGACTCCTCGTCCTCGGGATTGCAGCCCACATTACCGATATGGGGATGGGTCAGGGTGACCAGCTGGCGGCTGTACGAGGGGTCAGTCAGAATCTCCTGATAACCGGTGATCGCGGTATTGAAGACCACCTCACCCACTGCACGGCCTGAGGCGCCAACGGCCAGACCGTGATAAAGCGTGCCATCGGCCAACGCAAGAACTGCTGGCTCCATCAAACCCCACCCCACTCGATCAGACATAGAAAAGCGGGACACCCGATGTCGGATATCCCGCTGATAATTAACCAGTTTCGGCTCAAATTCTAGCGCCTCTGCCAAGGGGTTAGTCTAGCGCGCATGGGGCTCCGGGTCCACCTCAAATCCGCTCTCAGCGCCCCAGAATTGACGGCTTGATGAAGTCGATCACCTGCTTCGCATGCTTCTCCCATTGGGCTGCAAGGTGGGGCTCCAGCTGCTCCACCAGAGTCTCCCGCAGACAATCCAGCCAGAGGTCAAAATCGGACTCCGCAAGATTAAGCGCCCGGTGTTTGTCCGCCATGGCGAACTCCCGCTCCTCCATCGCATCGCCACCCAGCACCACCCACCAGTACTCAACGATCAGCTCTTCATGGGCCGGCCAGTCATGGATGACCGAGAAAAAATGTTCCAGCTCAGGATGCACCCGCAAGCGATCATAAAAGGCGTGAACCACCGCAGCGATCCGCTGCCGACCGATCTGCTCGCACAGAGGCTTGACCCTGGCCATCGCCCGGTAATCCGGGGGTACGGAATTCGCCATCAAACCCTCCTTTGCTACACTTTTCGTGGCAGGGCCCGGAGCTAAAACCCGAGCACATCCTGCATATCATAAAGTCCGGGAGAGCGCCCCTTCAGCCAGGTCGCCGCCCGTACTGCCCCCGCCGCAAAGGTCATCCGGCTCGAGGCCCGGTGGCTGATCTCCACCCGTTCGCCGATGCCGGCAAACAGTACCGTGTGATCACCCACGATATCGCCACCCCGGACTGTAGCAAAACCGATGGCGCTCTCATCCCGGGCGCCGGTATGCCCCTCCCGGCCATAGACCGCATCTATAGCCAGATCCCGGCCCAGCACATCCGCCGCAGCCTGACCCAGCCGTAACGCGGTGCCCGATGGCGCATCGACTTTATGCCGGTGATGGGCCTCGATAATTTCAATATCGTACCCCTCAGACAGCACCCGGGCCGCCTGCTCAACCAACTGGATACAGAGATTGACACCGATACTCATGTTGGGAGCAAACACCAGCGGAATATCCTGCGCGGCCGCGCCGATCTCAGCCCGCTGAGCCGGATCAAAGCCAGTGGTACCGATCACCATGGCGCAGCCCAGTTCACGGCAAATGGCGAGGTGGGCCAGAGTCCCCTCGGGTCGAGTGAAATCAATCAATACATCTGCCGTGGCCAGCACGGACCGGGGCGCATCACTCACCACCACATCGGCGACTCCGACCCCGGACAGCGTGCCTGCATCCTGGCCAATGGCATCGCTGCCGACCCGATCCAGGGCGGCCACCAGGGTGCACTCCGAAGTTTCGGTAATCGCCTCAATCAGGGTCCGCCCCATCCGCCCGCTGACACCCGCTACCGCGATATTACTCATAACCCACCGCTATCAAGATTCAAAAAACTTTTTCAGCTTCTGCAGCCAGCTGCGCGTCTGGGGCGCATGCTTGCCATCGCCCTTCTCAAGACTCTTGTTAAACTCCTTCAACAACTTCTTCTGTTCACCAGTCAATTTGACCGGGGTCTCCACCATCACCCGGCAGAGCAGATCACCCACGCCGCCGCCCCGCACCGACGGCATACCTTTACCGCGCAGACGGAACAGCTTGCCACTCTGGGTTTCGGGCTGCACCTTAATGTTGACCCGCCCGTCCAGGGTTGGCACCTCCACCTCACCCCCCAAAGCAGCGGTGACAAAACTGATGGGCACCTCCATATAGAGGTCGGAGCCATCCCGCTGAAACAGGGTGTGCTTACGCACATTGACTTGTACATAGAGATCACCGGACGGTGCACCCTGCTCACCGGCCTCACCCTCCCCGGTCAGACGAATGCGATCACCAGTGTCAACCCCGGGCGGAATCTTCACCGACAGGGTCTTCTCGGCTTCAGTCCGACCGCTGCCCCGGCAGACCCGGCAGGGGTCAGAAATAATCGTGCCCTGTCCTTTGCATCGCGGACAGGTCTGCTGCAACGAAAAAGCCCCCTGCTGCACCCGCACCTGTCCGGCGCCACCACAAGTAGGGCAACTGGTCGGTCGACTGCCTTCCCGGGCACCGGAACCGCCGCAAGGTTCGCAGGGCTGCAAGCGCGGAACCCGAATGGTTACGGTCGTCCCCTTGAAAGCCTCTGCCAGCTCTATCTCCAGATCATACCGGAGGTCTGCACCGCGCCGACCCCCACCACGTCGGCCACCGCCGAAAATATCCCCGAAGACGTCGCCAAATATATCCCCGAAACCACCCGCCTGCCCACCCGGGCCACCACTGGTCTGGTCAAGACCCGCATGACCATAGCGGTCATACACAGCACGTTTTTCCGCATTGGAGAGGGTCTCGTAAGCCTCCTTGGCCTCCTTGAATTTCTCCTCAACGTCGGTATCGCCAGGATTTCGATCCGGGTGGTACTTCATCGCCAGTCGACGATAGGCTTTCTTCAGAGCACCCTCATCCGCGCCCCTCTCTACACCCAGTACTTCGTAATAGTCCCGCTTCGCCATCTAGTCCATCCGGTTACAGGTAGCGCCCGCAGCGCCGACATCGCTCAAGCCAATACGCAAGAAAGGCACCGCGCCTTTGTGGCCGCGGTGCCCAAACCTCAACTGCAAAACAGAATCAGTCTGTTTTGTTGTCTTTCACTTCCTCGAACTCCGCATCGACCACATCTTCGCCACCAGCTCCGTCGCCAGCCTGATCCGCCGCCCCGGCACCCGCCGCCTCGGCCTGTTTGGCGTAGAGCTTCTCTGCCAGTTTCTGGGCAGCCTCCATCAAGGCTGCGGTTTTCGCCTCAAGTGCCTCCTGGTCTTCACCATCAAGCAACGGCTCCAACTCGCCAATCAGACCCTCAACTTCGCTCTTTTCAGCCTCGTCGATCTCCTCGCCAAGGTCCTCGATGCTCTTGCGGGCGGTATGGATGGCGTTGTCCGCACCATTACGGGCGGCCACTAGCAACGCGGTCCTGCGATCCTCCTCGGCATGCTCTTCCGCATCCTGAATCATCCGCTCCACCTCCGCCTCATCAAGGCCGCTGGAGGCACGAATCACGATGGACTGCTCACGACCCGTCGCTTTGTCCTTGGCCGAAACATTGAGGATACCGTTGGCATCGATATCGAACGACACCTCAATCTGGGGCATGCCCCGTCGCGCCGGTGGAATATCAGACAGATCAAAGCGACCCAGGGACTTGTTCCCCGACGCCACTTCCCGCTCACCCTGCAGCACATGCACGGTCACTGCGGTCTGATTATCATCCGCCGTGGAGAAGACCTGGGATGCCTTGGTCGGAATCGTGGTGTTCTTCTCGATCAGCTTGGTCATCACCCCACCCTGGGTCTCGATACCCAGTGAGAGGGGGGTGACATCCAGCAACAACACATCCTTGACCTCACCGGCCAGCACCGCACCCTGAATCGCAGCACCCACGGCCACGGCTTCGTCGGGATTCACATCCCGACGGGGCTCCTTGCCAAACAGTGTCTTAACCGCGTCCTGCACTTTCGGCATACGGCTCTGACCACCGACCAGAATCACCTCATCAACCTGAGACGCACTGAGACCCGCGTCTTTTAGCGCGACCCGGCAGGGCTCCAGAGTGCGATTGACCAGATCCTCTACCAGAGACTCCAGCTTGGCCCGGGTGATCTTGATGTTGAGATGTTTGGGGCCGGTGGCATCGGCGGTCACATAGGGCAGATTGACTGTCGTCTGCTGGCCCGAACTCAACTCGACCTTGGCTTTCTCCGCCGCCTCTTTGAGACGCTGCAGAGCCAGCGGATCCTTGCGCAGATCAACCCCCTGGTCCTTGTTAAACTCATCTGCCAGATAGTCCATCAAGCGCAGATCAAAATCCTCACCACCGAGAAAGGTGTCGCCGTTGGTGGCCAACACCTCAAACTGGTGCTCACCATCGACGTCCGCGATCTCAATGATGGAGACGTCAAACGTACCGCCACCCAGATCGAACACCGCAACCTTGCGGTCACCGGTTTTCTTATCCAGCCCATAGGCCAGCGCGGCAGCGGTGGGCTCGTTAATGATACGTTTGACCTCAAGCCCGGCGATCTTGCCGGCATCCTTGGTGGCCTGGCGCTGGGAGTCATTAAAGTAGGCCGGCACCGTGATCACGGCCTCCGTCACCTCTTCCCCCAGATACTCCTCGGCGGTCTTCTTCATTTTCATGAGAACCCGGGCTGACACTTCCGGCGGCGCCATCTTCTTGCCGTTGACCTCAACCCAGGCATCACCGTTATCGGCCTTGACGATGGTGTAGGAGACCATATCGATGTCCCGCTGGACCACGTCATCTTCGAACCGCCGTCCGATCAGCCGCTTGACCGCCGACAGGGTATTCTGTGAATTGGTGACCGCCTGCCGCTTGGCGGACTGACCGACCAACACCTCGTCGTCCACAAAGGCGACGATCGACGGAGTGGTGCGATCCCCCTCCGAGTTTTCAATAACCCGGGGGCTACCGCCCTCCATAACTGCAACACAGGAGTTGGTGGTCCCCAGGTCGATCCCGATAATTTTTCCCATAACTTACGCTCCCAAAACTCTGGCGGAGTTCAAATAAAACTAAAAACCTGGCTACCAGATAGGGGCAGCACTCCCCGATTCAATGGTTAACCTGTGGAAATTTGTTGCAGCGGTCACTCCACGCCTTTGGAGACAATCACCATGGCTGGCCGTAACAGTCTGCCATTGAGCAGAAAACCCTTCTGCACCACATTAAGAACTGTATTCGGCGCGACCGTGTCATCCGATTGCATCGACAACGCTTCATGGAATTCCGGATTAAAGGGTTCGCCCTGGGGATCAACCGGGGTCACGCCGCCCCGCTCCATCGCCTGAGCCAACAGATTCAGGGTCAGCTCCAGCCCCTCAACGACTTGACGGCCCGGCCCATCACCAAACTGTTCATATTCGTTGGTGGTCGCCAGTGCAGCCTCCAGACTGTCCGTCACCGGCAGCAGTTCCTTAGCCAGCTTTTCGATACCGAACTTGTGGGCGTTGGCCAGATCTTTCTGACTGCGGCGGCGCATGTTTTCGAGATCCGCCTGCGCCCGCAGATAGAGGCCCCAGTTCTCTTCCACCCTGGCCAGCGCCTGTTCCAGCTGCTGGGCTTCAGTCAGCACCTCGGGCGCATCCTCGTCAGCGGACACGTCGACCTGATCGACTGCGGATTCCCCGGTACTCTTCTCAGCTTCAGACTCAGCTTCCGGTTTCGGCTCTTGATCCTCGTTTTCCACGGGTTCCTCCATATAACTGGCAGACAACAAAACAGTGTAGGCAGGCTAGCAAAGCCAACCCAACCGCAAAGCAAAATGGGGGCTATAACTGGCGATTCAAGGCCGCGCTTAACATCCGCGCCGAGAGGCCCACCATCGGCACCAGCAGGCCGTAGGGCATACGAGTCGGCCCAATCACGCCGAGCACACCAACCACCTCACCATCGTGGTGATAGGGCGCGGCGATTGCGCTGCAATCATCCAGGAATGAGAAGCCGGATTCGGCCCCGATAAAAATCTCGACCGCATCCACATTGAGGCACTGATCAAACAAGTCGAGCAGGTCGCTCTTCTCCTCGAAAGCCGAAAACAGTGTGCTGAGTTTGGCCCTGTCGGCCAGATCCGGAGAGGCCACCAGGTTCGACTCACCCCGCACCAGCACATCATCCCGTCGCTCCGGCAGAGCCTGGGCCGCTAACAGCACTCGGTTGAGGGCCTCATCCACAGCATGCCTGAGCCGGGTGATCTC
>JAKLLR010000078.1 GCA_022014175.1 Gammaproteobacteria bacterium
CCCAACCATCACATCACCAAACCGGTTCTGATCGGCGAAATTCAGGAAGACGGTCAGTTTGAAATCGTCTGGGAAACCTCCGGGCTTGTGGCCGGCGATGCCTGGTCCGATTTCCTGGACGGTTCCAAGGATATTCTGTCCGACTGGCGGCCACCACTCTCCTGCGGTAACTACAACGTCAAAACTGCAAAGTGCTCTGGTCAGAACTTCTGACCACCGCCTAGCTCCTTCAGGTTTTAAAGACCGGCCACGAGGCCGGTCTTTAAACGTCCTGATATTTTGACTCAATCCCTGTAGTCATCGAAGCGACCGACTGTGTAAAAACTAAAGCTGATTATGGGCATTACCGTTTCCACCCCGATCCACAGACTCGCCCTGGTGATTCTTGCGCTACTGCTAGTGGCTGGCTCCTCCCCGCCGTCGACGGCCGCCACCAGTGCACTTGATGCCGCCCTGCCACTGCTGGAGGGGCGTGACCTGGCCACTAAAAAACAGGCTGTGCAACTGATTGCCACTAGCGGTAATGACCGTGCGGTAATTATTCTCGATGCGTTAGTAACCGGAAATCTGTATTTCCTTAAAAGCGATAATTCTCTGGTTATCGCCGAGAAAAACGGTGACAGCTACCTCGCAAAAAACGCCCTGCTGGGCACCGAGATCGGTCCGGTTGAGAAACGTGGCCTCAAGAAAATAGGCATCAATAATGCGCTGCGGTCGCAAATACGGGACGCCATTGCCAGCCTCAGCCTTGACCATGCTGACCGGTCGATACGCCTGCGTGCAGCCACACAAATGCTCGACAATCCCAGCGCTGACACCGCCCGTCTGTTGCGCTCTGCGCTGCCCCAGGAGACTGATGACGACGTGCGCAAGGTGATGCAGACCGCTGTCTCTGTTGCCGACCTGGCGAGCGCAGATACAGCGGCGCGCCTGGCCGCAATTCAGCAACTTGCGGGCAACCTCCACCCAACGGTACGTAATCAGCTGCTCAAACTTTCGGAAAATGACAAAGACGATAAAACCCGGACAGCGGCCCGACTGGCATTAAAGGAGATCGACTTCAAAGTGGACCTCTATGGTAAAGCCGAGGTCCTGTTTTTCGGTATCAGCGCGGGGTCGGTGCTGGTGCTTGCAGCAATCGGCCTTGCGATCACCTTTGGCGTAATGGGTGTCATCAACATGGCCCATGGTGAACTGATCATGCTTGGTGCTTACACCACTTACCTCATTCAACAGCTGATGCCGCAACATATCGGCCTGTCGGTGCTGGTCGCCATTCCCGCCGCGTTTGTTGTTTCCGGGCTTGTTGGCATTTTGATCGAACGCTCTGTGATCCGCTTCCTGTATGGTCGGCCACTAGAAACTTTACTGGCCACTTTCGGCATCAGTCTGATTTTGCAACAGCTGGTACGCACACTGGTCTCGCCCCAGAACGTGGCAGTCTCCAACCCCGGATGGATGTCCGGCACGCTGGAGATCAACGGTGTGCTGTCGCTGGCCTATAACCGCCTCTACATCATTCTCTTTTGCCTGATTGTCTTTATGCTCTTGTCGCTGGTGTTAAAGCGCACACCGCTAGGCCTTCAGGTCCGTGCAGTTTCACAAAACCGCGACATGGCTCGCGCCATGGGCGTCCGGTCAGCCCGGGTTGACGCCCTCACCTTTGGGCTCGGTTCCGGCATCGCTGGTGTAGCCGGCGTGGCCCTTAGCCAGCTCACCAATGTTGGCCCCAACCTGGGCCAGTCATACATCATTGATTCGTTCATGGTGGTTGTTTTTGGCGGGGTTGGAAACCTCTGGGGAACACTGGTAGGCGGTTTGACCCTGGGCATTGCCAACAAGGTTCTCGAACCCTGGGCGGGTGCCGTGCTGGCCAAAATCCTGGTGCTGGTCTTCATCATTCTCTTTATTCAAAAACGGCCCCGCGGACTGTTTCCGCAGAAAGGGCGCGGCGCGGTGAACTAACCCGTGAGTAGCCACACACTGATTAAAGGTGATCGCGACAGCCAGGTTTTTCTTTCCCTGCTATTGGTGGTCGCCATTACTTTGCCGGCGCTAAACCTGCTGGTGCCGGAAGCCAACCCCCTGCATGTATCGACCTATACGGTGACTCTTGCGGGCAAATATCTGACCTACGGATTACTGGCCATCGCGGTGGATCTGGTCTGGGGTTATCTGGGCATTCTCAGCCTCGGCCACGCCGCCTTTTTCGCCCTTGGGGGTTATGCCATGGGCATGCACCTGATGCGTCAGATCGGCGAACGCGGGGTTTACGGTAACCCGATCCTGCCAGACTTTATGGTCTTCCTTGACTGGCAGGAGCTGCCCTGGTTCTGGTACGGCATGGATCACTTCTGGTTTGCGATGATAGTCGTCATGCTGGTGCCAGGGCTGCTGGCTTTTGTATTCGGCTGGCTGGCGTTTCGCTCGCGGGTCACCGGGGTTTATCTGTCGATCATCACCCAGGCTCTGACTTACGCACTGATGCTGGCCTTCTTCCGCAACGAGATGGGTTTTGGCGGTAACAACGGCCTGACTGACTTTAAAGATATCCTGGGCTTCGATCTGCACACCGATGCAACCCGGGTCGGCCTTTTTCTGGCATCCGCCATCGCTCTTGCCATGGGCTACCTGGCTTGCCGCTATATCGTCACATCCCGACTCGGTCGGGTTGCGGTCGCGGTGCGCGATGCTGAAGACCGCACCCGGTTTATCGGCTATCGGGTCGAGTGGGTCAAACTCTGGCTGTTTACCTTTTCTGCCGTACTGGCCGGCATCGCTGGTGCCCTTTATGTGCCCCAGGCGGGCATCATTAATCCGGGGGAGTTTTCGCCGCTTAATTCGATTGAGATTGTTGTCTGGGTCGCGGTGGGTGGTCGGGCCACCCTGGTGGGCGCAGTGGCCGGCGCACTGATGGTGAATTACGGCAAGAGCTACTTCACCGCCGCCCTGCCGGAGATGTGGTTATTCGCCCTAGGCGGCCTGTTTGTACTGGTAACCCTGTTTTTACCCCAGGGCGTTATCGGCTTGCTACGACGGAAAGAATCTCTCAAATGACCCCCCTACTCGACGATGTTCGGGAGACCTGGCGCCGGGATCGGGCGTGGGATTTCCTCTCCCCCCGCACCAGCCAGAAGCTGGACTTTAGTCACGGCACAGCCCTCTATCTGGAGGACATTTCAGTCAGTTTCGATGGCTTTAAAGCGATCAATAACTTAACCCTGTATATCGACGCCGGTGAACTACGCTGCATCATTGGTCCCAACGGTGCCGGCAAAACCACCATGATGGACATCATCACCGGCAAAACCCGGCCTGACAGTGGCACCGCATTTTTTGGTCAGAGTATCGACCTGCTACGCCTGTCTGAACCAGAAATCGCCGAACTCGGTATCGGCAGAAAGTTTCAGAAGCCCACTGTGTTTGAGTTTCACAATACCTTCGAAAATCTCGAACTGGCAATGTCCGGGGACAAGCGCGTATGGTCGATCCTGCGGGCGAAACTTAGCGGCGAACAACGTGACCGCATTGATGAAGTGCTGGTCACTATCGGACTGCAGGCGCACCGTTATACCCAGGCTGGCTCGCTCTCCCACGGACAGAAGCAGTGGCTGGAAATCGGCATGCTGCTGATGCAGGATCCGCACCTGCTGCTGGTGGATGAGCCGGTCGCAGGCATGACCCATCAGGAGATGGACCGCACCGGTGAACTGCTCACCTCCCTCGCTGGCAAGCACTCGGTGGTCGTGGTCGAACACGACATGGATTTTGTCCGTTCAATTGCCAATAAAGTCACCGTGCTGCACCAGGGCAGTGTGCTGTCGGAAGGTTCTATGGACAAGGTCCAAAATGACCCGCAGGTTAAACAGGTTTACCTTGGGGAATAGCGGGTGCTGACAATCGAGAAAATTAATCAGTTTTACGGTGAAAGCCACACGCTTTGGGACCTGGACCTGGATGTCCAGGCCGGTGCCTGCACCTGCATAATGGGCCGTAACGGCGTCGGCAAAACCACCCTGCTGCAGTGCATTATGGGCTTGCTGCCGGTGGTCTCCGGTAGCCTCCGCTATCAGGGCGAAGAGATGACCTCGATGGCTGCTGAACGTCGGGCGGGGATGGGCATTGGCTATGTCCCCCAGGGGCGGCAGATTTTTCCCCTGTTGACGGTTGAGGAGAACCTGCAGATCGGTTTGCCCGCACGCAAGGATCGTCTGCGCCAGGTACCAGAATTTATTTACGAGCTGTTTCCAGTACTCAAAGAGATGCTTACCCGCCGGGGAGGCGACCTCTCCGGGGGCCAACAGCAGCAACTGGCCATCGGCCGCGCACTGGTGATCGAGCCGAAACTGCTAATCCTTGACGAGCCGACCGAAGGTATTCAGCCCAACATTGTTCACCATATCGGCGATATTATCAGCCAGCTAAACGCCGAGATTGGCTTGACCGTGTTGCTGGTCGAACAAAAACTGCCGTTCGCACGCCGGGTTGCTGATCACTTCTGCATACTGGATCGAGGTCAGGCCGTCGCCGGCGGCGAGATCTCGGAACTCACCGATGAGCTGGTCAAACAGCATCTGACCGTCTGAGCCAACACTATAATTTGACGGCCAGAGAAAATCTGGCCAATCAAATGCAGCGACAGGAGACCCAAGTGCGCACTATCACAACCCCCTGGAAACCCGGTATCGCCTTCACCGCCATCACCATCTCCGGCGCCCAGGCCCACACCGAAGTGGCTGGCCGTTCTGTCGGCTGGTCCGATTTGCTGATACACCCGTTTACCGGGTCGGAACATCTGATTCTCGTCCTGGCCATCGGGATCTGGGCCGCCTGGCAGGGCCAGAGAGCCGGCCATTGGAGTCTCGCCCTGTTTGTCGGGGCCACGGCAATGGGCACCGTACTGGGGGCCATCACATCTCCGAGCGCAGCAATTGAAACCGGGCTGACTCTCAGCCTTGTACTGCTCGGGGTAATGCTGGTAAGACCCACCAGGCTTGGTTTGCCGGCTACTCTACTGGTCATCCCTCCGGCTCTGCTACAGGGGCAAATTCACGGTAGTCATCAGATGTACCAGAGCCTCTCTTTGTCTGGACTTGGCGCTGTTTTGCTCGGCACTGTCGCCGCACTCACCCTGAGCTTTGGCGTCGGTGTTGTCACCCGTGAAGGCAGAATGCGGACTCTGATTCGGGGTTGCGGGGCAGCGCTCGCGCTGGCCTCGGGCTGGGCGCTTTTCGCCACGTGAACCAGCCGGTAGAACCGCGGTTCCTGCCACAGGCCGGGGGCTGGCAGGCGGCACTGGATTTGCGCTTTTGCCGACGCCGGCAACGTACGCTGCTGGCGGAGCGGCACCAGAGCGGACCACTGCTGGTGCAACGACCCTTCTACCCTGAACCGGATGGCATCTGCCACACCTATCTGCTGCATCCGCCAGCCGGGATCGTCGGCGGAGACCAACTCGATACCACCCTGCAACTGGAGCCTGAGTCCCATGCACTACTGACCACCCCGGCAGCCACCCGCTGGTACTTCAAC
Organism: Gammaproteobacteria bacterium; assembly: GCA_022014175.1. Lineage (GTDB taxonomy): Bacteria > Pseudomonadota > Gammaproteobacteria > Immundisolibacterales > JAKLLR01 > JAKLLR01. The sequence goes on from JAKLLR010000078.1 coordinate 5,533, forward strand.
GAAAACCGCCCGGCTCGGGCCACTCAACACGCACGGCTTGATGATCAAGCGACTCTGGAGTGGCTACCCCAGGAGAGCCTGCTGTTTGATGGCACCCACGGAGCCCTCAGCACCCGAATAGACCTCACCGGCGGTGCCCGCTGCTGGGCCTGGGAAATACTCGGCTTTGGCCGCCCCGCCAGCGGCGAGACATTCAGCCACGGCGAGGTCGACTTCCGGTTCGAAGTCTATCGCGACGGCCGCCCTCGTCTACTGGAACGCCTGCGAGTCACCGAGGGCCTCGTACCCGGCCTGGGCCACCATCAGGCACTGGCCACCCTGGTCGCGAGCGGCGCTGACAGCAGCGCGCTGCAAATCGCCCGGGAGCTCTGCACCGATGCAGAGCATATTTTAGCCGCCGCAACCGTGATCGACGACGACCTCCTGGTCTGCCGTGCTCTGGGGCCGCACTGTGCGCCGCTGACCGCACTCTTTCACCAGCTCTGGTCGGCTCTCAGACCCGCTCTGCTCGGACGGGTGGCCTGCCCTCCGCGGATCTGGCGGACATGAATCCACACCTGGAGAGCAATCAGATATGGAGTTGAGCCCCCGGGAAAAGGACAAGCTACTGCTGTTTACCGCTGCTCTTGTAGCCGAACGGCGGCGGGATCGCGGGCTGAAACTGAACTACCCGGAAGCGGTGGCGCTGATCAGTGCTGCCATCGTTGAGGGAGCCCGGGATGGTCGTTCGGTGGCAGAGCTGATGAATTATGGCCGAACCATTGTCAGCGCTGATGAGGTGATGGATGGGGTGGCGGAGATGATTCATGACGTCCAGGTCGAAGCCACCTTTCCAGATGGCACCAAGCTGGTCACCGTGCACGATCCGATCCTGTGAAAACGGGGTCACCTACCAACAGGGAGTACCCCATGATTCCTGGCGAACTAATCACTGCTGATGGCGAGATAGAGCTAAACCACGGACGCGCAACAGTAACCGTCGATGTAGCCAACAGCGGGGATCGTCCGATCCAGATCGGTTCTCACTACCACTTTTTTGAAACCAATCCGGCGCTGCAATTCGAGCGCAGCATAACCCGGGGCTATCGACTGAATATCCCCGCTGGCACTGCCATTCGCTTTGAACCGGGACAGACCCGCTCGGTAGAGCTGGTCGCCTATGCTGGCACACGAGAGGTCTACGGCTTTCGAGGGCAGGTGATGGGGCCTCTTGAGAAGAACTCATGACCCGCCTCTCCCGTCGCGCCTATGCGGAGCTCTACGGCCCCACTACCGGCGATCGACTGCGTCTCGCTGACACCGATCTGATCATTGAGGTCGAGGAGGACTACACCACCTACGGTGAGGAGGTGAGCTTCGGCGGCGGCAAAGTGGTTCGGGATGGCATGGGGCAGAGCCAACGGGGCCGTGATGAAGCGGTAGATCTGGTTATAACCAACGCGCTGATTGTAGATCACTGGGGCATTGTCAAAGCTGATATCGGGATCAAGGACGGCCGCATCGCCGCCGTCGGCAAAGCCGGCAACCCGGATGTGCAACCGAATGTCACCATCATCATCGGTCCCGGCACAGAGATCATCGCCGGCGAAGGCAAAATCATCACTGCCGGCGGTGTTGACGCTCATATCCATTTCATCTGCCCACAACAGGTGGAGGAGGCCCTGATGTCTGGCATCACCACCATGCTTGGGGGCGGTACCGGGCCCGCGACCGGCACCAACGCCACCACCTGCACCCCGGGGGCCTGGCATCTCCAGCGCATGCTGGAGGCTGCGGATACCCTGCCGGTCAACCTGGGCTTTCTCGGCAAAGGTAACGCCAGCCTGCCGGAGCCACTGGTCGAACAGCTCGCTGCCGGTGCCATGGGTCTCAAACTGCACGAGGACTGGGGCACCACCCCGGCGGCCATTGACAACTGTCTGAGCGTAGCGGATCTCCACGATGTCCAGGTGGCGATCCACACCGATACCCTGAACGAATCCGGTTTCGTCGAAGACACCATTGCTGCCTTCGCCGGTCGCACGATTCACACCTACCACACCGAGGGGGCCGGGGGGGGACATGCGCCGGACATTATCAAGGCCTGCGGTGAGAGCAACGTGCTGCCCTCCAGCACCAATCCAACCCGACCCTATACCCTCAACACGGTGGATGAACACCTCGACATGCTGATGGTCTGCCACCATCTCTCCCCGGGCATTCCGGAAGATGTGGCCTTTGCCGAATCCCGCATCCGCCGTGAAACCATCGCTGCGGAGGATATTCTGCACGACCTGGGGGCATTCTCCATGATCGCCTCGGACTCTCAGGCCATGGGGCGAGTCGGCGAGGTGATCATCCGCACCTGGCAGACCGCCCACAAGATGAAACAGCAGCGGGGTAGCCTGGCGGGAGACCCGGTCGACAACGACAACCTGAGGGTCCGCCGATACATTGCCAAATACACTATCAATCCCGCCATCACCCATGGCATCAGCCACGAGGTTGGCTCTATCGAGCCGGGACGGCTGGCGGATCTGGTACTGTGGAAGCCGGAGTTTTTCGGGGTAAAACCGAGCCTGATTCTCAAAGGCGGCATGCTGGCAGCCGCACCCATGGGCGATCCCAACGCATCTATCCCCACTCCACAGCCGGTGCATTACCGCAGCATGTTTGGCGCCCTCGGCAACGCTCGCAACGCCACCTGCATGAGTTTTCTCTCGCAGACAGCGATCGCTGCCGGGGTCCCGGAGAAATTCCGCCTGGCAAACCTGATCGGCGCAGTACAACACACCCGCAATATCGGTAAACCCGCTATGGTTCTGAACGACTATCAGCCGCAAATTGAAGTGGATTCCCGCACCTATGAGGTGCGGGCAGACGGCGAGCTGCTGACCTGCGAACCCGCCAGTGTATTACCGATGGGTCAGCGCTATTTCCTGTTCTAGATTTGGACCCACAGGGCCTCTGGAACCTTGAAAAAGCCGACTTATCCACACCCGTAGAATAGACTACAAAAATGATCGAGCTGATTAAAAAAACAGCGCCTGAAAACGCCCCTGAGATCGGCGGAAGCCTGACCCTGACCTTCGAGCGGCGACAGAAATCCCGCCAGCGAGCCCGACTCGATAGTGGAACAGAGATCGCCATTTTGCTACCCCGAGGCAGCCAGCTCCGGGATGGCGATCTACTGCAGGACAGTCACGGATTCTGCGTCCAAATTGTAGCTGCCCCGGAGCCAGTCAGCTGCGCCCGATCCGCGGATCTCTTACGTCTGGCCCGAGCCTGTTATCACCTGGGCAATCGCCATGTGTCTGTTCAGGTCGGCCCCGGCTGGATCCGTTACGGGCCAGATCACGTGCTGGACGAAATGGTCAGAGGGCTTGACCTAACCGTTAGCCGGGAGCTTCTGCCGTTTGAGCCGGAATCCGGCGCATACAGCGGTAGCAGGGATGGCCATCATCACCACAACCCAGAGCCTGATCTGGCCGTCGCCGACAACCACAGCCATCAGAAAGCTGCCCCGTGATCTTATTGAGCGAGACACCGGACCTGAGGCTGCTGCGGGTTCTACAGCTAACAAGCCCGTCTCTACCCGTAGGTGCTTATGCCTACTCCCAGGGGCTTGAGTGGGCTGTAGAGGCGGGTTGGGTACACGACGCTGCCACATTGGCACAGTGGCTACGCGCCCAGCTGAACCACAACCTGCCGAATCTGGACCTGCCAGTACTGGGCCGTCTGCATCAGGCCGCCAGCGCCGACGATAACCCAGCCCTGCATCACTGGAGCCGCATCCTGGTGGCCTCCCGGGAAACCAGCGAACTGGTCGCGGATGACTGCAACCGGGGACGGGCCCTAGCCCGTTTACTGGCGGAACTCGACTTAAACGCAGCTGGACCATGGGTCAAACAACCGGACTGCCCTTTTGCAACTCCCATGGCTCTCGCCGCAGCCGCATGGGAGATGCCCCTGGCGACAACCGCCCTTGCCTACTGCTGGGGGTGGCTGGAAAACCAGGTGCTGGCCGGTGTCAAATTGATACCCCTGGGTCAGGTCGTCGGGCAACGTCTGTTGCTCGACCTGGCGGAGCAGATTCCCGGGGTCTGCGCTGACGGGCTGGGCCGCCCGGACCAGGATATCGGCGGCACCCTGCCCCTGCTGGCCATTGCCAGCAGCCTGCATGAAACCCAATACAGCCGCCTGTTTCGCTCATGAAGCATGGCACGATTTGAGGATATTAAATATGTCGACAACCACACCCAGCCAGCACCCGGTTCTACGGGTCGGCATAGGGGGGCCCGTGGGTTCCGGAAAAACCGCTTTGATGGACGCCCTCTGTAAACGGCTTCGGAACGACTATGAGATCGCAGCGGTCACCAATGACATCTACACCCGTGAAGACGCGGAGTTTCTGACCCGCAGCGGATCTCTGGCCGCAGACCGGATCATCGGCGTGGAGACCGGCGGCTGTCCCCACACCGCCATACGGGAAGATGCCTCAATGAATCTGGCCGCCATTGATGAATTAATGACCCGGTTGCCAGAGCTGGATCTCATTCTGGTGGAGAGCGGCGGGGACAACCTGGCGGCCACCTTCAGCCCCGAACTGGCTGACCTGACCATCTACGTCATCGACGTCGCCGAGGGGGAAAAAATTCCCCGTAAAGGGGGGCCTGGCATCACCCGTTCGGACCTGCTGGTCATCAACAAAATCGACCTCGCCCCCTATGTTGGGGCCTCTCTCGAAGTGATGGAGCAGGACTCCAGACGCATGCGGGGCGAGCGCCCCTTCGTCTTCACCAACCTCAAAAATGGCACAGGCATTGAGATGATCGCTGAGTTCGTCGTACATGAGGGCCTGCTGGCCTGACCCAGCCTCAAGTCAAGCCACCGCCAATTAATAACTCTGGAATGAGCCCATGTCACGATCTGCAATCCGCCAACACCTCCAGCGCTGCATACCGGTCGCTCTAGCCGCAATGATCGTGAGTGCAAGCGGCTGCTCCAGCGTCACTTTCAAGCGCGGGGCGGGACCGGGCCAGATGGCCAACGACGAGGAAACCTGCCACGCCAGCAGCAGCAACGACAACCGCGCCTTTGTCACCTGCATGGAGGCACGGGGGTGGTATGTCAAGATTCCGGATCGGGTCGAACAGGAGACCGCTGGAGAGAGCTGGATGACAAAGCTGAGAAAAT
>JAKLLR010000079.1 GCA_022014175.1 Gammaproteobacteria bacterium
TCCGCGCCTCTTTGGCGCTGCACAGCGGGAAAGCCGAGTATGTCGGACTACCTGATTTCTCCCTCCATCTTGTCTGCGGATTTCGCCCGCCTGGGCGACGACGTGCGGGCGGTGCTGGATGCGGGTGCTGATCTGGTCCACGTTGACGTGATGGACAACCACTACGTGCCCAATCTTACCGTCGGCCCGATGGTCTGCAAGGCGCTGCGGGCCTACGGCATCACCGCGCCGCTGGATGTGCATCTGATGGTGGAGCCGGTGGATAGTCTGGTGGGGCCATTCGCCGAGGCCGGGGCCGATTACATCACCTTTCATCCCGAGGCCAGCCGCCACGTTGATCGTACGATTGAGCTGATTCGCGCCGCCGGTTGCCGTCCCGGGCTGGTGCTGAACCCGGCCACCTCTCTCAACTATCTAGACCATGTACTGAGCAAGCTCGACATGGTTCTGCTGATGTCGGTGAATCCGGGGTTCGGTGGTCAATCCTTCATCCCCGCCACCCTGGATAAACTGCGGCAGGTGCGGGCCCTGATCGACGTCAGTGGCCGGGATATCCGCCTGGAGATCGACGGTGGCGTGAAGCTGGATAATATCGCCGAGATCGCCGCTGCCGGTGCGGATACCTTTGTGGCCGGCTCCGCCATCTTCGGCAGTGATGATTACGCCGCCACCATTGCCGCCATGCGCCATGCGCTGGCAGAGTTACCCTGATGAGCAGACCGCGAACAGTGGCGAGTGTTGCGGGATGCCGATGGCGAAGCCCTGAGTGAGTCTCAGGCGCCGGTTGAGGCCGGCCGGGCCACCCCCGCGGTGGCGCTATCGAAGCGTAACGGAAAGGCATCATGACATTTGAACAATTCGAGGCTCTGCACGCCTCAGGTTATAACCGTATCCCGCTCATGCGGGTGGTTCTGGCGGATATGGATACGCCGCTCAGCGCCTATCTCAAACTGGCGAATCAGCCCTTCAGCTATCTGCTGGAGTCGGTCCAGGGCGGTGAGAAGTGGGGCCGTTACTCCATCATCGGTCTGCCCGCCCGCTGCCGGCTGGAGATCAGCGGCAGCGAGTGCCGGGAGATCGTGGACGGCACCACCGTGCGGTCGGAGCGGGTGAGTGATCCTCTGGCCGAGGTGGTGGCCTACCGGGCCCGGTTTAAGGTTGCCGAGCGGCCTGACCTGCCCCGCTTTAATGGCGGCCTGGTCGGTTATTTCGGTTACGATACGGTGCGTTATGTGGAGCCCAAGCTGGCCCACTGCCCCAACCCCGAGACCATCGAGACGCCGGACATCTGCCTGTTGCTCTCCGATGAGGTGGTGGTCTTCGATAATCTGGCGGGCAAGCTCTATCTGCTGATCTACGCAGACCCCACGGCCACCGCGACTCCTCGGCAGGCCTGGGAGTTAGCCCGTATCCGGCTCGACGCGCTGGTGGAGGGGTTGCAGTGTCAGCTTCCCGAGCTGCCCCAGAGCGCGCCCACCCAGGTGCGGGAGAGCGATTTCATCTCCGGCTTTGGTCGCGACGGTTTTGAGCAGGGTGTGAAGCGAATCAAGGCGTACATCCGTGACGGCGACGCCATGCAGGTGGTGCTCTCCCAGCGGATGGCCCTGCCGTTTTCCGCCCCGCCCCTCAATCTCTATCGGGCGCTGCGCTCTCTCAACCCCTCGCCCTACATGTTCTATTTCGATATGGGTGACTACCAGATCGTCGGCTCCTCACCGGAGATTCTGGTGCGTCTGGAAGATGATGAAGTGACGGTGCGGCCCATCGCCGGCACCCGTCCCCGGGGGGCGACCGAAGTCGATGACCGGGCGCTCGAAGCGGACCTGCTGGCGGACCCCAAGGAGCTGGCGGAGCATCTGATGCTGATTGATCTGGGCCGCAACGATGTGGGGCGGGTGGCCCAGGTCGGCAGTGTCGAGCTGACCGAGCAGATGGTGGTGGAGCGCTACTCCCATGTCATGCACATTGTCTCCAATGTTGAGGGCCGACTGACCGACGGCCTCAATGCGCTGGATGTCCTGCGGGCCGCGCTGCCGGCGGGGACGGTCAGCGGTGCGCCGAAAATCCGGGCGATGCAGATCATTGATGAGCTGGAGCCGGTCAAGCGGGGCATCTATGCCGGGGCGGTGGGTTATCTCGGCTGGAACGGTAATATGGACACTGCCATCGCCATTCGTACCGCAGTGGTAAAAGACAAGACTCTTTACATTCAGGTCGGTGCCGGGATTGTCGCCGACTCAGTGCCCGCCAGTGAGTGGGAGGAGACCCTGAACAAGGGCCGGGCGATTTTCCGGGCGGCGGAGCTGGCCAGCAACGGCCTGCGGGCGGAGGAGTAGGGTCATGGTTTTGATGATTGACAACTATGACTCCTTCACCTTTAACCTGGTCCAGTACCTGGCGGAGCTGGGGGCTGAGGTGGAGGTTCGTCGCAACGACGAGATGACCGTTGATGAGGTTGCTGCGCTGGCGCCGGAGCGGATTGTCATCTCCCCCGGCCCCTGTACCCCCGATGAAGCGGGTATCTCCCTGGAGCTGATCCGGCGGCTGGCGGGTCGGATGCCCATGCTGGGTGTCTGTCTCGGCCACCAGAGTATTGGCCAGGCGTTCGGTGGCCGGGTGGTCCATGCGGGGGCGATCATGCATGGTAAAACCTCCGAAATTCACCACGACGGTCGCGGTGTTTTCACTGGCCTGCCCTCCCCCTACACTGCCACCCGTTACCACTCCCTGGTGCTGGAGCGGGCGAGTCTGCCGGACTGCCTTGAGGTGAGCGCCTGGAGCCAGACCCCGGATGGCGAGTTCGAAGAGATTATGGGTATTCGGCACAAAACTCTGGCGGTAGAAGGGGTGCAGTTCCACCCTGAATCGATCCTGACCGAGCAGGGTCACGAGTTGCTGGCTAATTTTTTGCGGATGGAGGCGACCCCCGCATGAGCATGCAGTTCTGGCTGAACAAACTGCTGGAGCGGCAGAGTCTCTGCGACGCCGAAATGACCGGTCTGATGGAGTGCATCATGGCTGGCGAGGCGACCCAGGCCCAGATCGGCGGTGCCCTGGTGGCCCTGAGAATGAAGGGCGAGACCGTGGCCGAGATCGCGGCCGCCGCCAGGGTGATGCGCGCTCTGGCGACCCCGGTCCAGATCGACGCGGCCTATCTGGTGGACACCTGTGGCACCGGCGGTGATGGCGCGGCGACCTTCAATATCTCCACCGCCGCCGCTTTTGTGGTGGCGGCTGCCGGCGGCCATGTAGCCAAGCATGGCAATCGTTCGGTCTCGTCGGCCAGTGGCAGTGCAGATGTGCTGGAGGCTGCCGGGGTGAACCTGGACCTGACCCCGGATCAGGTGGCCCGTTGCGCGGTAGAGGTGGGTGTGGGTTTCATGTTTGCGCCGAAACACCACGGCGCCATGAAACACGCCATCGGCCCCCGCCGAGAGCTGGGTGTGCGGACGATTTTTAATCTGCTGGGGCCGTTGACCAACCCGGCCGGGGCCCTCAATCAGGTCATCGGAGTCTACGATCATCAGTGGCTGGTGCCCGTGGCCAAGGTGTTGGGTGCGCTGGGTAGCCGCCATGTACTGGTGGTCCATGCAGAAGACGGGCTGGATGAGATCAGCATCAGCGCCAATACCCAGGTGGCAGAACTGCGCAACGGCAAGGTAACTGAATATCGGGTGGCCCCGGAGCAGTTTGGTATGTCCCGGGCGGAGCTGGCCACCATTACCGCGAAAAGTGCGGCCCAGAGCCTGGAGTTGATTCGCTCGGTGTTTGCCAATGAGCCCGGCCCGGCCCGGGATATTGTTGCCATGAATGCGGGCGCCGCGATCTACGCGGCCGGACTGGCGGATACTCTGGAGAGCGGTATCCACCGGGCGGTAGAGACCATCGCCGGTGGCGGCCCGGCAGACAAGCTGGCCCGGCTGGTGGCATTGAGCCAAACCCTGGCGGGAGAGAAGGGGTGAGCGGGCAAAACCTGCCGGACATCCTGCGCCGCATTCTGAGACGCAAGGGTGAAGAGGTGAAAGCCCGCCGCAGCCAGGTCACGCTGAGTGAACTGCAATCCCGGGCGTCTGACCAGAGCCCGGCCCGTGGATTTATGGCCGCGCTCCAACAGGTCAGTGGTATGGATCGCAATGCGGTCATCGCCGAGGTCAAACGCGCCTCCCCCAGCAAGGGGCTGTTACGAGAGCCCTTTGACCCTGCGGCGATTGCGGAGTCTTATCAGCGGGGCGGGGCGACCTGTCTGTCGGTGCTGACCGATGTGGATTTTTTCCAGGGTAGCGATGTCGACCTGCAGGCCGCCCGCGCCGCCTGTGACCTGCCGGTGTTGCGCAAGGATTTCACCATCGATCCCTATCAGGTGGTCGAGGCCCGGGCTCTGGGGGCGGATTGTATTCTGCTGATCGTTGCCGCCCTGAGTCGTGACCAGTTAGCTGAGTTGAACCACTGTGCGGTAGAGCAGGAGCTGGATGTGGTGATTGAGGTCCACTCAGAACCAGAGCTGGAGCGGGCGCTGGATCTGGCGCCGCCCCTGGTGGGCATCAACAACCGGGATTTGCACAGTTTCGAGACCCACCTGGAGACCACCGCCCGACTGTTGCAGGATATTCCAGAGGGGGTGCTGGTGGTGAGCGAGAGTGGCATCCACACCCCGCAGGATGTGGCCCGGCTCAGGGGCGATGGCGTACGCTGCTTTCTGGTGGGAGAGGCCTTCATGCGCGCGGAGGAGCCGGGTTCGCGTCTAAATGAGTTATTCAAAACCGGGTCTGCTGGAGTAGAAATTTGAAAGTTCGGATCAAAAATATTGAAGATGTCGCCTTCATGGGCGAGAGCGGCAGCGGTCACGCCATCGTGATGGACGGCCCCGCCGAGCATGGTGGCCGCAATCTCGGCCCCCGGCCGATGGAGACCCTGCTCATGGGGCTCGGTGGCTGTACCGCGTTTGATGTGCTGCACATCCTGCGCAAGGGTCGCCAGAACGTCACCGACTGTGTCGCTGAGCTTGAGGCCGAGCGAGCCGAGATCGAGCCGATGGTCTTCACCAAAATACATGTGCACTTCATCATCACCGGTCATGACCTGAAAGAGGCCCAGGTCCAGCGGGCGGTCAGCCTCTCCGCCGAGAAATATTGTTCCGCCTCGATCATGCTGAGTAAAAGTGTCGATATCACCCACGATTTCGAGATCAGGGCAGCCGAATGAGTGACCGCCGTCCAGCCCCCACCGCAGGCCTGCGCCATGTCGCACTGTTTGTGACCGATCTGGCGGCCGCCGAGCACTTCTATTGCGACCTGCTGGGTATGGCCGTGGAGTGGCGACCAGACCCCGACAACGTCTATCTCTCTGGCGGTAACGACAACCTCGCCCTGCACCGCATGGCCGAGGGCCACCGCGGCGATGGCGATCAACGGCTCGACCATATCGGCTACATTCTGAATCGGGCTGAAGACGTGACTGAGTGGCACGACTTTATGCTGGCCAATGGCGTCACCATCAGGCAGGGGCCGAAAAGCCATCGGGATGGCACTCGCAGCTTCTACTGCTACGACCCGGATGGCAATCTGGTACAGCTGATCCACCATCCCGGACTGGTCGGTAGCCTGAATTAAACCCCCTGGTTAAAGCTCAGTTTCCAGCGGGGTGGATAAACGCCCCCAACCCCTCCATCCGCGCCAGATCAGTTATCCCCGGGTCAATCCCGAGTTCCGACAATAGCGTTGTCGCCTGCCCCCGGTGGTGGGTACCGTGGTTGAACAGATGCAGCACCGCCCCGGCGGTCGGAATGGTACGCGGCTTGCCATCTGCAAGGGCTGTGAAATTCAGGGCGTCATCCAGCCACCTCTGAGTGACCCCTCCGGCCCAGCCCAGCAGCGCCTGGTCGAGCGCTGCCCGTGCGGTCGCGAAGTCCTGCCGGTTGTCGTGCAGAATCGCATCCAGCGGGACCTCGGGTTCGGGTTGATCGAGAAAGCGACTGAGCCAGAGCCCATCCACAATCAGTAGGTGGTTCAGGGTGCCCAGAATCGAGCCAAAAAAAGCCCTCCGGTCCGCCATGAGCTGAATATCGCTCAACTGGGCCATCGCCCGGCCCAGGCTGTCGTTCTGCCACTGGTGATAGCGGGCCATCAGGCGGCAGTAATCCGGGTTGATCATCTCTACACGTCTGTCATCAGGATTGACCCACTAAACCGTTAGCGTATGTTGTACCTGGGTGGCCCCACGAAGCAAGCCAGAGACGAGTAGCTTCCGATGTTTTCTGTCTGGCATCGCTTCCAGGTCAAATTCCAAATCGCAAGAAGATGCTGTCTTAGCTGTGAACGATTGGTTTTATAAATACAAAGAATGTCTGTCCATCCGCCTGGTATTAAGGAGCCAGGCAGATTCTGCCCAACTCCTTAATATCCCGTTTTGTATAGTTAACTGTTATGTGTAATAGAGGAATCGAGTATTAATTATGGGCGCGGAAGCCTCTGATTTTGAAATTCTGATAGTCTTATCCGCTCTAGTGTTTGGCTGGCTCCTGCCAATACTTATAATTATCGGGTCAAATAAAACTACGGGAAGTGAAAAATTAGCTTGGGTGCTTATCGTATTTTTTGTTTCGTGGTTTGCATGGATTTTCTACATGCTGCTGGCTCCCATAAAGAGGAGCGCCGAACCGTCTACGAAATCTCAGGTTGTTGGATTTCTGTTCACCCTATTCTTCGGACCTCTTGGTTTATTCTATTCAAGCTTTCTAGCAGGTTTCACACTTTTGACAATAGTGATTGCAGTTGGTTTATATACTCATAGAATAGAAACATTATCTTTTTGGCCAATTTGCATAATGGTGAGCCTTTTTACCGTGCAGTTCCACAACTCGAGAATCAATTTTGGAGGATACACAAAAAATCGAATTCGTGATTCAAATTCAGAGAGAGTTGAGCCTAAATTATGAGTGAGTTACACATAACAAACGCATGCAGTCGGATTTCGGCAAGCTGGGCTTGCCTCAGCCGCTGATACGGGGCGTTAGGCACAAATTCAAAATAATACCAATTAAAGGTAAACATGAAAATATTTATTAGTTGGTCTGGATCTAAAAGTAAAAATCTAGCTAATGCTTTACGCAATTGGCTCCCTTCCGTAATTCAATCTGTTAAACCATATTTTTCACCAGATGACGTTGATAAAGGATCAAGGTGGGCATCTGAAATCGCGAAAGAGTTAGAAAATTCTGAGGTGGGAATTATATGTTTAACTAGAAATAATCTTGACGCGCCTTGGTTGATGTTCGAAGCTGGTGCGTTAGCTAAGAGTTTAAATGAATCTCGCGTAGTTCCATTATTATTTGGTATCGAACCAACTGACATTAAAGGACCTCTTGCGCAGTTTCAAGCATCTAAATTTGAAGAAGAGGATATTCAACTATTCTTGAAAATGATTAATTCAAATTTAGGTGAAAACGCCTTGGATTCTAAAGTTCTCGATTCTGCTTTCAAAAAATGGTGGCCTGAACTAGATCAACAAGTTAGTTTCATTTTAAATTCTGATGACGAGAATGACAAGCTAGGGAAACTGAGAAGTGACCGCGAAATATTGGATGAAATTTTAGAACACTCTAGGGCCCTTCGTGCTGAGAGAGGAAAATCATTATCAGCTAATGTACAACTGATTATTTCTAATGATGATCCTGTCCTAGATCAACCTGTGGACGATCTGGATCTTACTGTCAGAGCAACAAATTGTCTAAAATTTAATGAAGTTTATTACATCGGACAGCTTGTTCAACTCGGAGATATCGATTTGCTAAGAATGCCCAATATGGGAAGAAAATCTTATACAGAAATAAAGGAGGAACTTGCTAAAAATGGCTTATCTCTTAATATGCGTCTTCAGAACTGGACACCACCACATGAGGCAACTCCTTAATTCAATAGTACCAACAAATTGCTCCACCCGACCTCCTGCGTCGAATTTCTAAGGGGTCAGATCTAACATTCCTATATTTGGTGTTAGGCGTCACCGATGGCATGACCTCTAAGACTAGCGAAATATGAGAATTTGGGACGTCCATCCAGGTTATTTGAATCGCCAGAGTCTGCTCGGCGAGCATCGAGAACTGCACGGCCTGGTGTCGATATTAGTGAATGGGAAGCGGGGTTATTCTCACCACCCGGAGACTGTGCGGTGGGTTGGGTGTGGCTGGGCATTAAGGCAGCGGCACCGGGCACTTGTGTGCGAAATGAATTTAAGAGGGTATAGAGACCAATCGCCTGTTAGGACGAGATCAAACAAGGGGGCGTGGCCTTCTGTTTATGTTGATGAGCCGTATATTCAATACCAAATACTGAAAGAAAAATACAGGGGCAAGGAGCCGGGTAGAATACCACTGCCTAATACTGCACAGGAGGTTTGGGCTCACCACAAGTATTCGGTTCTAGCTCGCGATAAAAAAATATATAAGAACATTGGGCGGGGGCTCGCCAGCAAGAAGATTGGTTTTGAGTACCTGTCTATGGAGCTGGTTAAAACATTGCGAATTCCACCCAGTGAGGGCGGCTTAAGAAATGCTTTGCAGCATATGTGGGGTTATGTTTCAGATGTGCAGAATAACAACAGTGATGGCGATATTGACTCATGGCCATTAAAGAAGCTTTTAACACTTACACAGGAAAATGTAAAAAAGTCTAATGTGCCGTATCTTGCAATGTCTACGGCTCTAAGTGAGTTGATGGTTTGGGTATAATTGATTTTTTGGTCGGGTGAATTATGAAGGAAACTAGCATTGGCGACTCTGAGACTGCTTTAGCTAAGAGCAGCGGAGTGAGTGAGATTTCACCAGGACTACTTGCAGAATTATTTGAAAGTCTTGAAGAGGCGGTTCTCGTTGCCGACAGAAATCGGCGCCTGGTTTATGTAAACCTGGCAGCAGAGCGTCTGTTTGGCTACCGAAAGGACGAGCTCTATGGAAAAGAGACAAAGGTGCTTTATGCCGATGAGGGTGATTTTTCGGAGCAGGGGCGGAAGCGCTTTAACGCCGCTAGCAATATAGCCACGGAAAACTTCCGGGTGGTGTATCGCCGCTCGGATGGGGAGCAGTTTCTTGGTATGACGACGGGTTCGGCTATGCGTTCCGCTGACGGAGCGGTAACCGGATTTATTGGCGTGGTTCGCCCAGCTCATTCTGCAGACCGGTCTCTTGATGCGCTGCAAAGGGTGCACACTATAACGTCCGATATCAACATGACCCATAATCAGAAAATTTCGTCACTGATGAGGGTCGTTCTTAACCACTTTGGCCTGGAAATTGCGATTCTGTCACGTATCATAGAAAATGATTACATAGTTGAAGATTGCGTTGATCTTATTGGGGACCTGAAACCGTTAACAAAATTCGAGGTGTCCGGTACCTACTGTTCTCACACGCTTAATGCAGACAAAACTGTCGGTTTTCATTATGTTGGTAAAAGTGAAATTAGGAATCATCCATGCTATAAGAATTTCCAACTGGAATCATATATAGGGGCCCCGGTAAAGCTGAATGGGGATATATATGGCACCATTAATTTCTCCAGCCCTTCGCCGGTCGAACCATTCAACAAGGATGACCATATTCTTGTGGAGCTGGTCTCCGACGCCATTAGCTATTTGCTATACAAGAAGATGGCTGATGAGGAGCTGGAGGCATTGGCCAGGGTCGATGAATTAACCGGCTTGCCAAACCGACGTGCAACATTGGAGCGCCTGAACCAACTGATAGATCAGTCAAATCGATTCACTAAAGATCTGAGCGTACTGTCGATAGATATTGATCATTTCAAGAAAATTAATGATAAGTGGGGTCACGCCGCAGGTGATCGGGCACTGGTCGAGTTTGGTCAAGT
This sequence comes from Gammaproteobacteria bacterium, assembly GCA_022014175.1. Taxonomy (GTDB): domain Bacteria; phylum Pseudomonadota; class Gammaproteobacteria; order Immundisolibacterales; family JAKLLR01; genus JAKLLR01. The sequence continues at coordinate 9,864 of JAKLLR010000079.1, forward strand.
GGTTTCAGGACTGGGACGCAAAACAGATTTTTGTGGGCGCATAGGCGGCGAGGAGTTTGTTTTCGTTCTCTCAGGCGCAGATTCAGGTACTGCCCAGGCGCTTGGAGACAAGCTAAGGCACCTTTTAGCTGCTACGCCAGTCGACTTGAACGGTGGAGAATCCATCAGCCTGAGCGTCAGTGCGGGGGTTGCTATGCTTGAGAATGGGGAGTCGGTAGAGAGCTTGCTCGCCCGCGCTGATGATGCGATGTACAGAGCCAAGCAACAAGGTCGAGACCGCGTGTGCCAGTGATTCTTGTACCCGTTGCGTAGGTCAGGACGCTCGCGAGTGAGCTCCAATTACGCTGGTGTTGGCGGTCGGATCAACCGCAGGGCGAAATATTCAGGAGGTTTTGATGGGTGGTTCACTGTTTGAGCAGTTGCAGAAGTCCGGGCTGGTGGATGAGAAGAAGGCGAAGAGGGCCAGACACGAGCAGCAGAAGGAGGCCAGGCAGGCGCGGCATCAGCGGGGTAAGAAGGCCCCTCCGCCGGATGAAAACGCGGTGGCTATCGAGCAGGCCAGGGCGCACAAGGCGGAGAAGGACCGGGCGCTAAACCGGCAGCAGAAGCTTGCGGCGGAGCAGAAGGCGGTGGCTGCCCAGATCAAGCAGTTGGTTGAGATGAACCGGGTTGACGGCAGCGACGGCGAGATCGGCTTCAACTTCACGGATGACAACAG
>JAKLLR010000154.1 GCA_022014175.1 Gammaproteobacteria bacterium
TTCGAGGGAGATCACCCCGATTCCGTTCGATGATGTTGAGGTCATCTTTTTTACATCATCAACGGCGCGTAACTGCTGTTCGATGGGTACCGTGATAGAGGTTTCCACATCCTCCGCGGTCGCCCCGGTCCAGACCACCCGTACCTGTACCACGTCGAGTTCGAACGTGGGAAAAAACTGGGTGTTCAGCTTGCTGAGCCCCCAGGCGCCAGCCAGCAACATCAGCATCATCAGGAGATTTCCCGCGACCCGATGCTCAGAGAAACGCCGGATCAGATTCACGGTTTGGTGATCGTCTGAACCAGCAGTCCATCCACCGCATTAGGCAACTGGGTGACCACGATGAGATCAGTCGGGCTGAGCTCAGGACTGTCGACCAGTGCTCTGTCACTGCCCTGGTCATCGCGGAGAGTGCCAATTCGTCTGACTTGTAAAGCCTCCATCCGCTCTTCGACGACCCGGTAGATCAGGTTGTTTCCATAGAGCGCCGCAAAGGGTATGGCGACCACATTTTCCACCTCAGGGAGAATAAGGGTGATATCCAGAAACTGCCCCAGGGGTAGGTCATCCCGGGTTTCAACTAAACGAAAAAAGGCGCTGGCCCCGCCGCTCTCCCTGGCGACTTCTCCGGCCAGTCGATCAAGCACGAACCTCTTCTTCTGGCCGTCGATGGTGCTCCAGGCAGATAGTGCCATGCCGTTCTGCAACGCGGTTTTGAGCTGGCCGATATATTGGTTAGGCACTTGCGTACGTAGCTCCAGCCTGGCGGTGTCATACAGGGTTAGCAGGGGTGATCCCACCTGCACACGATCGCCGATGGCCACATCTACCGTGGCGATTCGCCCGGCAAATGTGGCCCGGATATGAGTGCGTTCCAAATCTAGCCGCGCCTGTGCCAGCAGTGCCCGGTTGCGATTCGCCTCAGCCTGCAGGCGCGAAAGCCGGGCGGGGTGGTTATTGATTGAAAGCTGGCGGTTATTTACGGCGAGCTGCTGTTGTGCCAGAACCCGCTCGGCCTCATCGACGCCGGCGGCGGGCCCCAGTTTCTGTTCAGCCAGCTGGATGGCGCGGCTGGCCCCGCGCTGAGCCAGATTCAGGAGCTTTGTCTCCTGCAGCAGGGCGGTTTTATCCCGCAGGTGCAGCTCTTTTTCCTGATTGATGGAGGCGATGGTTTCGTCAAGGTTAGCCTGTCGCTGCGCAACAACCAGCTCGAGCTCTGTTCGATCAAGCTCAATCACCAGTTCGTCGGCGGCAACTGCGGTGCCTTCGAGTGCGTGCACCGCAACCACATCCGCGATCACTGCTGATGAAATTCTCGTGGTGGCGGGTGATTCGATAAATCCGTAGAGCGGTAGTGTCGGGGAGGCTGTGGTGGGCTCCACCACCCTAACCGCTACGTGCCAACGTTTCTCTGAGCTTGCTACCGGAACCGGTTGCGGGCGGAGTAGATAGAGGCCGATCGTAACCAGCAGAGCGGAGGCCAGAAGTAACAGTGGCGCGTTCCGGCGGATAAGGAATTTTTGACGCATATATTTATAAGCAGGGCGTTGGGATGTGCTGGTCCAGACCCCTCAGTTTAGCGTGGTGGGCCCATGCATGGGCGACAGCCGGGTCTCGAACAGAGCGAGGCGGGGTCGCTATTGCAGCAGTCGTTCCAGCTGTTGTCGATCTTTGCGGGTCGGCCGCCCCCGGCGCGCCCGTTCCGGGTTTGATACCGTCTGGGATAATCGTCTCTCTCGCGCCCGCTGTGCCAGACTTTCGGGGGTTTCCAGGTAAAGCGTAGCGGCAATATCCGCAGCTCCGCGGCGGTCGCTGCAGATCAATACTTCCACTGTCTGGGTGAGGGCGCCGCGCCGGATGATGAGGATGTCCCCGGTTTTGACTTTTCGACCCTGTTTGACTGGATGGCTGTTCAGCCGAATTTTGCCGCCGTTGACCGCCTGTTGAGCCAACTGCCGGGTTTTGAAAAACCGTGCTGCCCAGAGCCATTTGTCGAGCCGGACTTGCTGTTCCATAACAATATGAATGGGAGGCTAAAAAAAAGGCCCGCTTCCGGGCCTTTTCTTATTTGATGAGCAGGTCGTCCATGCTCTTGCCTTTGGCCACCGCAGCTTTTAGCCACTTTGGCTTGGGACCACGTCCCTTCCAGGTTTCGGCCGGGTTTTCCGGATTCCGGTACTTCGGCGGCAAACTCTGGCGGACTTTTTTTTCCGTTCTCAGTTCTACGCTCATGCCTATCGAAGCGGCCAGATCCCGGATCTGCTTGACTACGGATGAGCGCTGCTGACGCTGTTTATCCTTTATCGCTGCTTCCGCACCCTGTATGACTGAATTGAGCTCGTCGATAGAGAGTTCTTTCAAATTATCTGATTTCACCATTTACCATTCTCCTTGTATGGGTATTGTGCTGTCATATATTCCCGACTGGATCAGACCTGGCCCTCGGGATTTATCTTTTCCGTAAGATATACCAAAAGCCGGAACGGTCTGAATCGGGTCGATGATTCTAGCAAACTAGGAAATGCCTTATCAATTAATAACTGGAATTATTAATTGCAGCGGCTATTAGTCCCCCGGTTTTTTTGTTGGAAACAGATGGTCGCTGCCATTGCCATATCCTGAGCGCGGCGTTTTCTCCGGTTCAGCTTCAAACCTTTTGATAAATCGATGCACCCTGATCATTGAATTCCACGGCCTTTGATCGCAAGCCA
>JAKLLR010000009.1 GCA_022014175.1 Gammaproteobacteria bacterium
CGGCGGCGTCGCGGTGAGGCAGTGTACCGTGTCCCGCATGATCAGGGGCGGCTCCGCGGGGTTGAGAATGATGATCGCCTTGCCCCGTTTGGCGCCGCCTACGACTTCGATGCCCCGGGTGGTTGTACGGGTGAATTCATCAATATTTTTGCGGGTGCCCGGGCCGGCGGACTTGGATGAGACGGTGGCGATAATTTCCGCGTAATCCACCGGTTGTACCCGACTCACCGCCGCGACCATCGGAATGGTGGCCTGGCCGCCACAGGTGACCATGTTGACGTTCATCTCCTGCTTGCCGATGTGCTCAAGCAGATTGACCGGCGGAATGCAGAACGGGCCCACGGCAGCCGGCGTCAGATCAACCATGACCACCCCCCGTTCGTTCATCTTGCGGTTGTTCTCGGCATGAACGTAGGCAGAGGTGGCATCGAAAGCGATGCGAACTTCGTCGGCGCTGATCGAGTCCAGCATGCCGTCCACCCCTTGATGGGTAGTTTTGAGGCCCATCTCTGCTGCCCGCTTGAGGCCATCAGAATCGGCTTCAATGCCGACCATCCAGGTAGGATTAAGGATTTCTGAACGTTTCATTTTGTAGAGCAGGTCGGTACCGATATTGCCGGAGCCGATAAGAACGCAATTGATTTTTTTGGTCATAGGAGTCTTCCGCCCGGGAGCCCGGGAATGGTCAGGAAAAGAGGACTGAGGCTGAGCCGATGCCACCGATGGTGACCCGCATATGGTCCCCGGCGGCGGCGGGCACCATGGCCGCCAGTGCGCCGGAGAGAATGACCTCGCCAGCCTTGAGAGTGATGCCACGCTCACCCAGGGTATTGGCCAGCCAGGCCACCGCGTTTACCGGTGAGCCGAGGCTGGCGGCGCCAGCCCCTGTGGCGACCACCTCGCCATTTTTTTCAAGCAGCATGCCGCACACGGTGAGATCAACTTTTTCTGGGGAGACCGCGTGGTCGCCCAGTACAAAGAGCCCGGACGAGGCGTTGTCGGCCACAGTGTCCTGTATGTTGATCTGCCAGTCCCGGATGCGGGAGTCGCAGATCTCAAAACAGGGCATGACGCACTCGGTGGCGGCAAGCACGTCGGCATTGGTTATGCCGGGGCCGCTGAGGTCTCGCTTGAGAATAAAGGCGATCTCCCCCTCAGCTTTCACCTGCATCAAGTGGGTGCTGATGGGCAGGGTGTCGCCGTCGTTGTAGGCCATGCCCGAGAGCAGGTGGCCGAAGTCCGGCTGGTTGACTTTCAGCATCGCCTGTACCGGTTTACTGGTGCAGCCGATTTTCTTGCCGATGATGGTTTCACCATCCAGCTCCATGCGTTGCCGCACGATCTCAAGCTGAATGTTGTAGGCATCATCGAGAGTGATTTCCGGTGAGCGGCTGGTGATCGGTTCGATCGGCGTGACCGAACGGAGGGCCTGGTAGAGCTCCTGACCGTAATGCTGAATCTGTTGCTGGTCCATGGTATTTCGAGTCCTACAGTTTGACGCAGATGTTCTTGAGTTCGGTGTAGAACTCCAGCGAATGGATGCCCCCTTCCCGACCGATGCCCGAATTCTTCAGGCCACCAAAGGGTGAGCGCAGGTCCCGCAGGAACCAGGTGTTGACCCAGATCACGCCGGCTTCGAGCCGAGCTGCAACCCGGTGGGCTCTGGAGAGGTCAGAGCTCCAGACTGTGGCGGAGAGGCCGTAGCGGGTATCGTTGGCCAGGCCGATCACCTCCTCTTCGCTATCAAAGGGTGTGACCGAGACCACGGGGCCGAAAATCTCCTGCTGTTGGGCTGTGCACGCCTTGCCGAGTCCGGTCATCACCGTGGGTTCGAGGAAGGCGCCGCCATCCAGATGGGCTGGCAGGTCCGCCGGGCGTTTACCGCCGCAGTGGAAGGTTGCGCCATCAGCTTTGGCGGAGTCCAGAAAACCCTGCACCCGGTCGAAGTGCGCCCGGGAGATCAGGGCGCCCATGGTGGTTTCGGGGTCCATCGGGTCACCTACTTTGACCTGGGTCCTGGCGGCATGCACCAGCTTCTCAACGAAGGTATCAAATATCGGTCGTTCGACGTAGATTCGCGAGCCACAGAGGCAGACCTCGCCCTGGTTGGCAAAGGAGGAGCGGAGGGTTGTGGTCACGCACTCATCGAGATCCGCATCCGCGAAAATGATGTTGGGATTCTTGCCGCCAAGCTCAAACGAGAGCTTCTTCAGGCCGTCCGCCGCGGTCCGCATGATGGCCTTGCCGGTGGTGGTTTCGCCGGTGAAGGTGATGCCATCTACATCGGGGTGCTCGGTCAGGGCTGAACCGGCGGAGTCGGGGCCCAGGCCCTGTACCGCGTTGTAGACCCCGGGGGGCAGAATATCCTTGACCACTTCGCCCAGCAGGGCAGCGCTGGTGGGGGTCTCTTCTGAGGGTTTGACCACTACGGTGTTGCCAGCAGCCAGTGCCGGGGCGACTTTCCAGGTCATCAGCAGCAGCGGGAAGTTCCAGGGCGAAATGATGCCGACCACGCCGAGGGGGCGGCGCAGGGCGTAGTTAATGGCGCCCTCCATCTCCCAGCATTCGGTGGAGACATATTTGAAGTGCTCGGCGAACTGAATAAAGTTGGCTGAACCCCGAGGCACATTGACATGGCTGGCCAGGTGCACGGCCATCCCGTTATCGGTGACTTCGGCTTCGACGAAATCTGCGGCCCGGGCCTGGATGCCCTCCGCGACTCTGCGCAGCAGCGCCATCCGTTCGTCCAGAGAGATACTGGCCCAGGGGCCGGTGAGGGCGGCTTTGGCGGCTTTCACGGCCAGGTCAATTTCTGCCACACCGCCTTCGTGTACTGTGGCGATGATCTGGCCGGTGGCCGGATTGATATTGTCGAACCGCTTGCTGCTTGCCGACGGCACAAACTGGCCGTTAATGAAGTGCTGGATTTCCCGCATTGTGGTGCTCTAGCTCCGGGCTCGCTGGATCATGCTTTGACACTAAAACCCGCGGCGGCGACGCCGGCCCGGGCACAAATTTCGTCCTGCTCTTCTGAGCCGCCGGAGACCCCGACGCCGCCAACCAGTTCACCCTCCAGATAGAGGGGCAGGCCGCCACCGAAGACCACCAGGCGGTCGCGGTTGACGATCCCCGCCCTCAAACCCGCGGAGTCCTGGGATTCGATAAACGCCATCCAGTCCCGGGTTGGGAAACCAAAGCTGGCGGCCGTGATGGCCTTGTCCGCCGCGATATCGCTGGTGTGCAGGGGTGCTGCGGGGTGGCGCAGAAAGGCGATGGCGTTACCGCCCCGGTCAGAGACCGACGCGGAGACCCGAAGACCCAGTTCCGCGGCTTTCTCCTGTGCGGCGGACACGGCGGCCTGAGCCGCCTGCCAGTGCACGGTCTGTTGCTGCAGTGTTTTTTTCATCGCCCCCTCTCCCGAAATTCCGGTTATCGGCCCCGCCTCAGGTGTGGGCGGTCATGAAGCTCTCAATCATCTTCTGGCCGTAATAGAAAATGCCCTTGTCTGCTCTCTCTGCGGTCCAGGTCAGAATGGGCATGTCCGGATAGGCGATGTAACCGCCGTGGAAGACCTCGTTACGATTGCCCGAGGGGTCAAAGAAGTAGATGGTCATGCCCCGGGTCAGGCCGTGACGGCCCGGACCATATTCAATCGGCAGAGAACGTTTGGAAATGATGTCCGCCGCATTTCGGATCTCTTCCCACGACTCCAGGTTGAAGCTGATGTGGTGAAACCAGTTGTCGCCCTCGGCCTTGATGAAAGCAATATCGTGGGGCTTGTTGGAACAGGTGAGGAAACAGCCGATCAATTCGCCGTTTTCACCCTCTTCGGTCATGATCTGCTCGGTGGTCTGAAATCCAAGAACCTCTTCGAAAAAGCGGCGTGAGCCATCGACGTCACGACCCCAGACCAGGCAGTGGTCCATCCGGGTCGGATGCATACCGTGGAGGTCGTCCGGAGAGACATCCGGGTTGACCTGGGGCAGGCCATTGCCGACCTGTTCTTTTTCCGCATAAAGCTCGATATGGTGGCCGGTAGGTACAACGAAGCGGATTCGCTCGCCGGTACGGTGCAGCTCGCCTGCGGGCATCCGCTCAACGGTCAGACCCCAAGCGGTAATTTTTTCCGCATAGTCGTTCATGGTGGCGGTATCAAGCACCTTGAACGCATAGTGATCCATCCCCGGCGCGTCAGCCTCAATCAGTACAAGACTGTAGGCGTCATGTTCATCCCAGGCTTTGAGATAGACCCGTCCCTGATCGTCACGTCCGGTTTCGTAGAGTCCGACGACTTCGACGTAGTGTTTTACGGCGGGCTCAATCTCCATCACGCGCAGGGCAACGTGCCCCGGTCGCATCACTCCGGTTACGGCCATATCAAATCCTCCTGCGTTGAACTAAGTTTTGTTGTGCTGGGGACCCCGTAATATAACGGAATTCCCGTATTCATTGAACCGTAGATCTAAACCTGTTGTCGGTCCAGCTTCAACTGCAACCTATCGAGCTGCTGCTCATTGCTGACGACGCCGATACTGGCGCGGACTGGATCGAGATACGTATTCGCGACCCGCTGTAGGTCAGCCATACTGGTGTCCAGTACCCGGTTGCGGAACGCCCGGCGGACCTCCGGAGTGCGCCCATGCCGGGCCAGGTGGAACGCCTGCTGGGCTTCGCCGGCGGGAGAGGAGGGTTTATCGATGCCGCTGATAACGCCAAGAATCGCCTCATCAACCAGTCGATTCGGGTGGTTTGTCTGCTGCAGCCACTCCAGAGCTCGGTCGAAATCCTCCAGGGTCTCGCTTAAACGGGGATCCCGATAGCTGTAAAAACGGAAGGCGCCGGCGTCGCTGTCATAGCCGGCCCCGCCGCCATAGGCCCCGCCTTTTTCCCGGATTGCGGTGTGCAGGTAGCCATTGCGCAGCAGCCCGCCGAGCACCCCCAGTGGCGGTGCATCCTGGTGGCTATAGGGTACGGCAGGATAGGCTTTGGCGCAGAAGTTGACCTGGGTGTTGGTCTGCCAGGCGATGGCGGATTGCCGGTTCGCAAACTCAGCTGTGAGGAGGTTGCCCGGATTGCCAGCGGGTGTGCCGAGCCAGCACTGGGCCAGGGGCATGATGATGTCGTCCTGATACTGGGATTCCGAGACCACCAGGAACTGTCGGGGGGCGGTCATGATATGGCCGTGGATCTCCGCCAGCTGCTCGCCTAGCGCCTTAAGCGCTGTGGGGCTGTTGAGAGCGTCATCCAGCTGTTTGATCTGTCGTACCGCAGTGAGTCCGTCCCAGCGTTCACTGAGGGCGGCAGCGGGACTCAGGCCGGCACAGGCAGCGGACATGGCGAGGACGTGGCCATGGTCGGTGATGCCCATCTCTGCGGCACCCCGGATCTGGGCGGTCAGTTCACGCAGACGCTCCAGTTCATCGAAGCGGGCTTCGCTGAAGGTCCGGTGCAGCAGCTCTGAGAGTTGGCCATGTTTGCGGACTAACGCTTTGCCCGAAAGGACCAGACTGGCCCGGCTCTGGGTCAGATCGTCAGCCTGGCTGCGGACACGGATGCTGGCGTGAATACCGCCGGTGACTGCGGCTTGACGCTGCTGCATCGCCAGATAGTCGTGTTCGCCGCAGCCGACCTCAGTCAGGCAGGCGGCGTAGAGAGGTAGCTGTTCCACCAGGTCCGGTGCCAGCTTCGGCAGCTCCACCACCAGTTGCTGGTAGACCAGACCGTTGGTGGCCTGATCGAACCAGCTGGCAGGCATGCCGCCCACCGGCTCGTTGAACCCGCTGGGAATAACCAGCTTACGGGGGACATCTGCCAGTTCGACCTTCGGTAGCAGCTCCGGGTCATCCGTCTGCGCCTGTCGCTCCGCGAGAGCCGCGGTGTGCTCGATAACCACTGTTTTATCAGCCTCACTCATGGCGGCGAGTTGCTGCCTTAGTCGGGCCTGCTCTGCTTTGACCTCGGTGTCAGCAAGCGCCGGATCAGGCCGCATCACCAGGCGAATCCTGTGCGGATTGTCGAGCAGGGCGGTGCGCACCAGGTTTTTGATGTAGTCCGGGTCCTGAATCGACTGCCGCAGTCGGACCAGTTCGCCGTCGATGTCGAGGGGGGCAACCGGGTCGCCGCCGTGGACCGCCGGAGTCAGGGCAGAGAGCATCAGCTGCAGGCCGTAGGGCAGGCGGTCTCCGCCCACTTCCCGGCGGCTGAGTTCGAATTGATGTAGAACTGATTCGAGGTCGTCCTGGGCGATGCCGTTCTCGGCGACCTGTTGCAGGGTCTCAAGAATCAGGGCTTCTACCGCTTCGCCCCGATCGGGCTCCGAGCCTTCTAGGCCGCAGGCAAACGCCATCTCTCGCAGGGAGTCCTCTAACCCGCAAAGGGGAGAGGGTGCTGTGCCCAGGTCTGAAGTTTCCAGGGCCAGCCGCAGTGGCGAGGCGCTGTTGTCCAGCAGTGCGCCGCTCAGCAGGGCGGCCTCAAACACGCTGTGCTGGTCGGTATTGCGGCCCAGCAGCCAACCCACCACGATGTGGGTTTTCTGTTTCGGGTCTTCGTCGTGGCCCAGGGCGTAGACGCTCTCTACGGTTTTGGGCGTGGTAAAGCGCTGCTCGTCCGGTACTGCGAAATCCAGGTCGATCGCTTTGAAATCTCCCAGAACCTGTTGGGAGAATCTCTCTTGTACTTCCGCTGCGGGGATGTCGCCATAGGTCATAAACAGGGCGTTACTGGGGTGGTAGTGCCGGGCGTGGAACTGTTTCAGCTGTTGCCAGCTGAGATCCGGAATTACCCGGGGGTCACCGCCGCTATTGTGGTGATAGGTGATGCTCGGATAGAGGTTCTCGGTGAACTGCTGCCAAAGGGTCGAAACCGGGGAGCTCATGGCCCCTTTCATTTCGTTGAAGACCACCCCCTTGTAAACCAGTTCACTCTCAGGGTTCCCGGCCTCGGCAAACTCCACCCGGTGTCCCTCCTGGCTGAAGTCGAGCTCGTCCAGAGTGGGGAAGAAGGCCGCATCCAGATAGACATCCAGCAGGTTGAAGTAGTCTTTGCGATTGCGGCTGGCGAAGGGGTAGGCGGTCCAGTCACTGGCGGTAAAGGCGTTCATGAAGGTGTTGAGTGAGCGCCGGGTCATCATGAAAAAGGGGTCCCGAACCGGGTAGCGGCGACTGCCACAAAGTGCCGTGTGTTCAAGAATATGGGCGACCCCGGTGGAGTCGGATGGTACGGTCAGAAAAGCCACCAGGAAAGCGTTGTTGTCATCGTCCGCGGCGAGGTGGAGATGCCGCGCCCCGGTGCGAGTGTGGCGGTACTCCTGCACTTCCAGGTTCAGTGCCGATACCGGGATTTTGCGCAGCAATTGAAAGGCGGGGGTGCCGGCCATGATCGATCTCCTGCCTCTGGGGCTTTTGGGGAGGCGGGATTATAGCAGCGGCGCTTGCCCTGGTCGGGGCATTGGAGATGTGGTTCAGAGGTTCGCGCTGTCGTTTAAGCTGCTGGTTGAGGGTCTCGATCGGGGTCGTCGGATTGACGCCGGCGATCTGGTCCCCCGGCGGGTTTGGGGCCGCCAGGGTAGGGCGCCTATTTTGCTTCAATTGTCCTCTTGAAGTTGGGGGGCTTGTGAACCTGCGGTCGGCGCCGTGGCTACCGTACAATGGGGACCTGAGCCGGGTCGAACGCTGCCCGGAGATAGCACCATTAGCGATCCAGAGAGCTGAATAATCATGCGGGTTTCAGGCTATTTTTTGTCGACATTGAAGGAGAACCCGGCGGATGCGGAGGTGGTCAGCCATCAGCTGATGTTACGGGCGGGTTTGATCCGGCGGCTGGCGTCCGGGCTCTACAGCTGGCTGCCCCTTGGCCTGCGGGTCCTGCGCCGGGTGGAGCAGGTAGTACGGGAGGAGATGGACCGGGCCGGTGCGCTGGAGCTGCTGATGCCGGCGATCCAGCCCGCCGAGTTGTGGCAGGAGTCGGGTCGTTGGGGCAAATACGGTGGTGAACTGCTGCGGTTACAGGATCGCCATCAGCGGGAATTCTGTTTTGGCCCCACCCATGAGGAAGTGATAACCGATCTGGCCCGGCGAGAGGTCAGAAGTTATCGTCAGCTGCCGGTCAATTTTTACCAGATTCAGACCAAGTTTCGGGATGAAACCCGTCCCCGCTTCGGGGTGATGCGGGCCCGGGAGTTCCTGATGAAAGATGCCTACTCCTTCCACCTTGAAGAGGAGACCCTGGATCAGACCTATAAGGCGATGTACCGGGCTTACAGCACCATTTTTAACCGGCTGGGCCTGGATTTCCGGGCGGTTGAGGCAGACACCGGCAACATTGGCGGGGCGGAATCTCACGAATTTCACGTACTGGCAGACTCCGGCGAGGATGCGATTGCCTTCAGCCAATCCGGCGCCTACGCCGCCAATGTGGAGTTGGCGCCAGGCCCGCCGGCGGTAAGCCCACCGGAACCGACACGGCCACTGGAGTCGGTGGCCACCCCGGGTCAGCGGACAATTGAGGGGCTCTCCGCCGGGCTGGGCGTGGCGCCGTCGCAGATCGTTAAAACCATCGTTGTGAAAGGCCAAGAGAGCCCTTTGGTGGCGCTGCTACTGCGAGGTGATCACCTGCTGAATACGGTCAAGGCCGAGCGGCTATCGGCCATTGCTGAGCCGTTGCAGATGGCCACTGCCGCTGAGATTGAGGCGGCGGTGGGTTGTCCTCCCGGCTCTATCGGCCCGTTGGGGCTGCCCCTGCCGATGATCGCCGATCAGGCGGTGGCGGGGTTGTCTGATTTTGTCTGCGGCACCAACCAGCCGGACCGGCACTACACCGGGACCAACTGGCAGCGGGATCTGTCGCTGCCCGAGCTGGCGGATCTGCGGGAGGTGGTCGACGGCGACCCGAGCCCTGACGGTAACGGCGAACTCACTATTGCCCGCGGGATCGAGGTCGGGCACATCTTCAAACTGGGGCGTACCTACAGCGAAGCGATGAACGCCACCTGTCTCAACGAGGATGGCAAAAACGTCACTATGACCATGGGTTGCTACGGTATCGGCGTCTCCCGGGTCGTCGCCGCGGCAATTGAGCAGAACCACGATGACCGGGGTATTCGATGGCCCGAGGCGTTGGCGCCTTTCGATGTAGCGCTGGTACCGATTCAGTATCACCGTTCTGTCCGGCTTGCTGAAGCCGCAGATCAGCTCTATCAGCGTTTGATGGATGCCGGTCTGGAGGTGCTCTTCGATGATCGCAAGGAGCGCCCCGGGGTGATGTTCGCCGACATGGATCTGATCGGTATCCCCCATCGCCTGGTGTTGAGTGAGCGGGGACTGGATCAGGGTGAGATTGAGTACAAGGCGCGTTCAGCAGCGGATACCGAGAGCTGGTCTCTGGATGATGTGGTCGCCCGCTTGACAGGGGCACGGACACTTTAGCGGGCCCTGCTCAGCGGCGGATCGTAAACTCATCGGGGTAGTGTTCGGTGGTGTTTTCCGAGCAGATGACCTCATCGACCCGGGCGCCGGGTGGTCCAGTTTCCAAAAATGTGGCGAGTCGTGCCAGGCTGGTTGGGGAGCCGCAGGCCACCAGTTCCACGGAGCCATCAGCCCGGTTTTGAACCCATCCATGCAACCCAAGTGCGATGGCCTGATCCCGGGTGTTGGCCCGGAAATAGACCCCCTGGACGCGCCCGGTTACCAGATAGTGGCGGCAGACTGGTTTGACGTTGTTGAACAAAAGCGCAACCGGAAGATACACAGCGAGTGCGCTTTATTATAGGCTAATGGCTCGGACGCAAGCAGAACAGGCCGTGTACGGACATACGGCCCCATCAGATCGGTTGGGGACTAATGAGCGTAGAAAAATTAACAATACCGGAACAGAGTGATCTTGCCGACCCCACCGTGGAGTTGAGTCCAAGGCGGCTTGAGCGCTGGCTGAACGCCCTGCCTCTAACGGATATCTCAAGTACCGCGCGGTTGCTGCTGGATGCCCTGCGGGGGCTCAATCGGGAGCGGGTGAACCCGGAGATCAGGTTTCAGCTGAATGAGCAGTACCAGCAGCCGGTTAATCTACTGATCGAAATGCTGATGCCCCACTTCCTCGGCCAGCCGATCCCGTTGCCCGAACGCAGCCAGAACATTGTCGATCTGTTGCGGGACCTCTGCCTTGAGCTGTCCACCGGTTACAAGATTCTGGTGGTTGAGGGTGAGCGGCGACGCACCGCCTGGGATAGCGAGACCATCTACTCCATCGCGATTTACCGCGCCTTGCGCTACCAGTCCCGGGCGCTGACTATGGCGTATCAGGCCTATGCCCAGGTTCCTGAGGGGGTCTGGCGGGAAATCCATGCCCTCTACCAGATTGCCCAGAGTCATCAGGTCGTCGGCTGGCTGGTGGAAGACCGTTTCAGCGGGGTCCGCATGGGCGTTACGGTGGGGCGGCTCTACAAAGCCTGTGTGCTGCTTGGCCTGGCTGATCCCCAGGCGTTGATGAACCATGAGGTCTCCAAGCTCTTTTTCTATCTCGAACATGCGGCGGATCTGGCCCATTTGCGCCCCCTCTCCGAGGTGGGGGACAGTGCTGGAAAATATGTGGTGGACCTGGATTCAGATCACTGCGGCAGTCCCTACAGCAGCGAGATGAAGGGGGGAACCTCGGAGCGCTACTGGCTGCTTGATACCCTCACTCTGGCGCGTCGGGCGGAGGCTCAGCAGGCCGCGATTGAAGACGGCCATGGGGCAAATGTCGGTGAGCCCTACACCAGTTTCCTCTCCACAGATTCACTGCCGATGCTGCGTGGGCTTGCCCGTGGTCTCGGCGGCCGGGCGATGCGGCGTTCCGAACGGCTCTACAAGCAGGGCCGGGTGCAGATGTGCCGCGGGATCAATGCGGCCCACTACTTTGTCAATGGCGGTAATTCGTTTGTACCGCCGGATATGGATTTCGCTCGTTCCGCGGAATTTGTGGAGCTGAAGGCGAATATCCCTAAAACGGTAGATACCAGTAGCGACGGTTTCGAGGTGGATCAATGGAACCGGGTTAATTTGAGCGCTGACGGGCTGGCGCTGTTGCGAGACTCCAGTAGTCAGTTGCGAATCAGCGTCGGTGACGTGCTCGGTTTGCGCCAGGATGAGGGTACCTGGTCGATCGGCATCATCCGGCGGGCCAATATGAAAAAAGGGGGGCAGCTGCTGATTGGCATCCAGATCGTGGCGTTTCAGTCGCGTCCGGTTTCTGTGCGGCGTCTGGATCGTGATTCGGATGGTTTTTCACCCGCCCTGCTGCTGCCGAAAAACAGCCAGAGCGGTCAGCCGGTGAGGCTGTTGACCCATGCCGGAATTTGCGATGAAGGGACTGAATTGCTGCTGACCATCGGCGATGAAACAAACCGCGTTAAGGTGAGTCATCTGGTCGAGGCTTCTGGCAGCTACGAGTTGCTGGAGTTCGACTTGATGAGTACTGGTGGTGCTTCCGCTGGCTGAGCTTGCAGCAAGGCAGCGACACTGAGATCGCCATCTTCTTTTCGCTGTTGTGAGAGACGCTCTATTTCGGCGCTTATTCCGGCCTCGACCCCTCCTGCCTGGACGTTACGATCCGGGGGGAGATGCAGGGTACGGGATGGCAGGGCCGATTCCACCTCGGCAAGACTCAGGTGATCCAGATTGCGGGCGAGCAGCCAGCGGTTATCCCCGGTTTGTTCCACCATATGGCTGCTGTTAAGGCAATCGAGCAGGGTTGCCAGTTCTCCGTCGCTGACCGAGTCGATCTGTTTCAGCAGCTGATCACGGCTGGTGCTGCCCCCCTCTTTTTGTCGATTCCACAACAGGTTCAGCACCAGCAGGGCGTGATAGAGGGTCGCGTCCGCTGTCCTCGCTTCACCCTGCTGCTGATAGTGGGAGAGTGAGGCGGCAAACTCAGCGCCAAGTAGAATAATCAACCAGCAGAGGTAGATCCAGACCTGAAACAGCAGCAGGGTTGCCAGTGCCCCGTAGATTGTTTCGTAGCCAGGGAAGTGGGCGACATAGAGGGCGAAACTTTTTTTCGCCCCTTCAAACAGAAGTGCGGCCAGGGCGGCACCCGCCAGGGCATGACGGAGATTGACCCGGCTGTTTGGCACCAGGGTGTAGAGCAGACAGAACGCGGCCCAGGTTGCCAGTGTCGGGGTAAGTTTGAGTAGCAGCAGCCTCAGGCCCGCAGCGGCTTCCAGGGTGCCGGCAGCCGCCAGCAAATAGGAGCTCATGGCGATGCTGGTGGCCAACAGGGCCGGTCCAAGGGTCAATACCGCCCAGTAGACCAGGAACGCGGAGACCGGGTGACGGCGTTTGTTGACTTGCCAGATGCCGTTCAGGGCCTGCTCAATGGTGGACATCAGGGCTACCGATGTGACCACCAGAAAGACCAGGCCAACCAGGGTAAGCCCGGAGGCCCGGGTGACAAACCGCTCAAGGTAAGCCTGCACCTGTGCGCCGGATGCGGGCACAAAATTATGAAAAATAAAACCCTGTAGTTCTGTGCTCAGGGCCTCGAATACCGGGAAGGCGGTTAGCGTGGCAAACCCGAGGGTGAACAGGGGTACCAGGGCCAGCAGAGTGGTATAGGCCAGTGCCGCCGCAGTACTCTGGTCGCCATGGTTGTCAAATCGGCGGGCGACGAAAGCCAGAAACCGTGCGGTGTTTTTGATGGCTCTCCAGAGCGCGGAGAGCGGCTCCGCTGCGCTGTTGACGGGGTGGGTTTCAGTCATTTCCGCAGGCTAACACGCTTAACGCCCACCTAGCCATGGGGTAACATCGGCCGCCGACCTGTTTAGGCCTGAGTTAACCCCGGAGTGGAAGAAGAATGTCGACAGCTGTGCATCCTGCCGATGCGCTTTTCGAAGGCGAAAAGCCGTTTCCCGTTATTCCCGCGTGTGAGCATTTTGCTGGCAGTGAGAAGCTAATTCTGAAGGCCCTGGAACTGCAGGAGAAGCTGGGTCCTGTTTTCGACATTACCTGCGACTGCGAGGATGGTGCTCCAACCGGGCAGGAGCGTGCCCACGCCGAGATGATCGTTCGAACCCTGAACTCCGATGCCAACCGCCTGAAGATGGCGGGAGTGCGGATTCATGACCCCCAGAGCGCCCACTGGAAAGATGACGTTGACACTCTGGTGCCGGGGATCGGCCAGGTGGTGGCCTACTTCACTATTCCCAAGCCGACCCGGGCGGCCCAGGTGGCGGAGATGATTGACTATATCCAGGCTGCCGTTGCCAGGGCCGGGATTCAGCGGGAGATCCCGATCCATGTGCTGATGGAGACCCACGGTGCCCTGGCCGAGATCGAGAAGATCGCCGCCTTGCCCTGGGTGCAGGTGCTGGATTTTGGCCTGATGGACTTCGTCAGTGGTCACCACGGCGCGATCCCCGCGAGTTGCATGCGTAGTCCGGGCCAGTTTGAACACGAACTGTTGAGCCGGGCGAAAGCCAGCACGGTGGCGGCGGCCCTGGCCAACGGCGTAGTGCCGGCCCATAACGTTACGCTTGATCTGAAAAACCCCTACACCACCTACCAGGATGCCAGCCGGGCCCGGCGGCAGTTCGGTTTTCTGCGGATGTGGAGCATCTATCCAACCCAGATTCAGCCCATCGTTGATGCCATGAAGCCGGATTACACGGAAGTGGCTGACGCGGCAGCCATTCTGCTCAAGGCCCAGGCGGCGGACTGGGGACCCATTCAGCATGCGGGTGAGCTGCATGACCGGGCGACCTATCGCTATTTCTGGGAGCTGCTGCAAAAGGCTTCGGTTACGGGTGTGGAGTTGCCGGAAGAGGCCCGGACCGCATTTTTTAGTTAGCTGCACCTGGCAGTTGGGTTGGCCAACTGATCCGAGAGCTGGCGGCGCAGCACCTTGCCGTTAGGGGTGCGTGGAAACTGCGCCATAAAGTGAATGGTTTTCGGCTGCTTGTAGCGGGCCAGATGTTCTCTGCCGTAGGCCAGCAGGCGCTCTGGTGAGGGTTCGATCCCCGGAACAGGGATCACCGCAAGGGTCAGCAGGGTTTTGCCCGCCGCCAGGGTCTGGCCGAGACAGATGCATTCCCCCACTTCAGGGTGGGAGCGGAAGACCCGCTCTACCTCATAGGGGGAGACCCGGTAACCGAGGGTGTTGATCAGGTCGTCCTTGCGACCCTCGAAGCGGACAGTTCCATCTGCCTCCATGCGGGCGTAATCGCCGGTGAGGAACCAGCCCTGCTGATGGCTGGTTGGCCGTGGGACGACCTCGTTCCAATAGCCCAGGAACAGCCCCGGATCATTTTCGTTGATGCAGAGCATGCCGCTCTCCCCGGTTGGGACGGGTTGCATGGCGTCGTCCATCAATGCGACCTGATGGCCGGGTTGAATCGATCCGCAGCTGCCGATTGTTAGCGGCGCATCCAGCGGTTGGGAGAGGTAGTAGGAGCACTCTGACATGCCCACCGCCTCAAAAATCGGCAACTTGAAGCGGGCCAGCCACTGCCCTCGAACGCTCTCCGGGAGGGCCTCGCCGGCGCTCATGCAGTGACGCAGCTGCGGCAGATCCTGGTGGCCTGCTTCGGTATGCCCCAGAATCTGGCGATAGAGGGCGGGCACCCCGATCAGGGTGGTGGCCCGGTGTCGGGCCAGCATCTCGGGCCAGCACTCCGGGGTTGCGGGGGCCTCCCGCAGAATGACGGTCCGGCCATGCAGCAGGGGGTCCATCAAACCGCTGCCGAGCACGTAGGTCCAGTTCAACTGTCCGCTGTGCAGCAGCCGCTGGTCGATAGAGAAATCGAACCAAGCGGTGGCAGCGGGTGCGCGTCCCCGTAGCGAACGGTGGCCGTGCAGCACCCCCTTGGGGCGACCTGTGGTGCCGGAGCTGTAGACCAGATAGGCGGGGTCGTTTTCGTGGGTGAGGCCTGGAGGTGTCGGCTCAATCTTAACCTCGCTGGTGAGGCACTGTTCGGACACTTCCTGGCCGCTCAGCCACAACTCCAGATCGAGTTCCTTTGCCAGTGCCTTTCGCTCGCTGCCGCTGATGAGCCCTCGGGCGCCGCAATCCCGCAGGATGAACCTCAGCTCCTCATCCACCAGCTGGATTGATGTGGGAACCGCGATGACGCCCGCCTTAAGACAGCCGAAGAAAGCGATGGGAAAGCCGCGACAGTTGGGCAGGTTGAGCAGTACCCGTTCTCCCGGACTAAAACCGGCGTGCAGCAGCCGTGCGGCAAAGATTCCGCTGGCGCGGGCCAGTTCTGCGTAGCTCAGAGTGGTGGCGGGGGCGTTCGGGCCGCGATCAAAAATCAGCGCGGTTTTTGCTGGATGGCGGCTGGCGGGTTCATCAACGCAGGCGGTGGCGATATGGGGGGTGTATGTCATGAAAAATTGACGGGTGTGGCGGCGCAAAGCAGAGGGCCTGCTCTGTTAGAATTCGGGTCAGTTAAAGGAGAGTCACGTGGCCGTCATCATCTACCATAATCCGCGCTGTTCCAAGTCCCGCCAAACCCTGCAGCTGTTGCAGGCGCGGGGCATTGAGCCGGAGATCATCGAATACCTGAAAACCCCGCCGAGCAAAACTGAGCTGGAGTCGTTGCTGGCTCTGCTTGAACTGAGCCCCCGGGGGCTGATGCGCACCAAAGAGGCTGAATACAGAGAGAACAGTCTGGATGATCCAGCCCTTGGGACCGATGCGCTGGTTGAGGCGATGATTGCCTGCCCGAAACTAATGGAGCGGCCCATTGTGGTGGTTGATGGTCTACGCGCTGCGGTGGGTCGTCCGCCGGAGCGGGTCCTGTCGATTCTGGCTGACTGATGGGTCCGGTTCTGGTGCTCTACTCCAGTCGTGATGGCGGCGTGGCAGAACTGGCGAACGCTGTCGCTCGGGGGGTGGAATCCAGCGGTGCTGAGGCGATGCTGCGCACCGTGCCCAGGGCGTCGGCAGTCTGTGAGGCGGTTGAGGATGAGATTCCCGATGCCGGGCCCCCTTATGCCCGGCCTGAGGATTTCCACCTCTGCTCCGCTCTGGCACTGGGCAGCCCGAGTTATTTTGGCAATATCAGTGCGTCGTTGAAGCTGTTTCTGGAACGCACCACACCCCAGTGGCTGAGTGGCGCGCTCTGCGGCAAACCGGCGAGCGTGTTCACCGCCAGTGGCAGCCTGCATGGGGGGCAGGAGAGCACCCTGTTGTCGATGATGGTGCCCCTGTTGCACCACGGTATGGTCATTGTTGGCCTGCCCTACAGCGAAACCGGGCTCGGCACGACGACCACCGGAGGCACCCCTTATGGTGCCAGTCACGTCTCTGGTGCTGGCGGAGATCGGCCGGTGGATGAGACCGAGCGGCAGCTGGCCATGGCTCTGGGACGGCGGCTTGCAGAGACTGCGCGGCGGCTCTCAGCCGCCTGAGATCTCCGGGGCTGCCGCTAAAACTTCTCGAATCAGGGGCACGCTGAGTCGCCGCTGGGTCGCCAGAGAGGCGTGGTCGAGGTGATCCAGCAGTTGCATCAGGTTGTGCATATCCCTGGGCGCGCGCTGAAGCAGATAGGCCGCAGCCTCGTCGCTGAGTTGTAGCCCCAGGGTGGTAGCCCGCTGTTGCAGGATGCCGGCTTTTTGGTCATCAGCGGGGGGCAGGAGCTCCACCGTGATACCCCAGGCGAGTCGTGTGGCCAGGTCTCTCCGGGCCATGGCAGAGGGTGGATTGTGTCCGGCTACGACCAGGCGGCCACCGCTTTCAACTGTCCGGTTGAAGAGGGTAAACAGAGCCCCTTCCCATTCTGGCTTACCTTGCACGGCATCCAGCTGGTCGATGCAGATCAGGGTCTGCTGCTCGAAGCTCTCCAGTACCCCGGAGCCGGTGGCCAGCAGTTGGTCCAGTGGCAGATAGGCCAGCGTGAGCTCGTGGTCTGCGGCCTGCTGGCAACAGGCCTGCAGCAGGTGGGTTTTGCCGCTACCGCTCTGACCCCATAGAAAGACCGGCATCTGGGGGTGCCGGATCTCCTCCGCCGCAAGCTGCACCAGACTGTCCCGGGCCAGGCGGGTTTTGCTGTTCTCAGGGCTGATGTGGAAATTGTCAAAGGTGAAACCAACCTCCAGTTTGAGCCCCAGGGGCAGTTGGGTGTTCAAGCCGGATGATCACCCTGGTAGATCCTGCTCGACAGGTAGGCCCGCCAGGCGTGCCGTGTGAGCACGCCGAGCACAGCAGCCACCGGCAGGGCCAGCAAAATGCCCATAAAGCCGAATAGCTGACCGCCAGCGAGCACGGCAAAGATTACCGTGACCGGGTGCAGACCGATGCGGTCACCCACCAGCCAGGGTGTGAGCAGGGTGCTCTCGAGTGTCTGTACGATGCCGAATACCGCGACCACGCTGAGCAGATGGATCCAGTCCGGAAATTGCAGCAGGGCACTGACCACCGCTAGCAGCAGGCCCACAATCAGGCCAAGATATGGGACGAAGCTGACGGTGCCGCTGAGCACCCCGATCAGCAGGGCCTGATCCAGCCCAACCAGCCGGAGGCCGGCGGTATAGAGCACCGCTAGGGCAGCCATCACCAGTAGCTGACCATGCAGAAATGCGCCCAGGGCCTGGTCGCTCTCTCTGGTCAGGGTGCTGGCTTTGGGTTCTATGGCCCGAGGCAGCGCATTGCGCAGGCCGGTTATGATTCGCTCCCAGTCCCGGAGCAGATAAAAGGCTACCACCGGGGTTATGGTCAGGGTCAACAGGGCATCCACCACTGAAAGGCTGTGTTGCAGCATGGTTTTGGCGGCGGGCATTAGAACGCTGCCGATCTCCCGCCAGTTCTCCCCCAGAACCGCTTGCAGTTTGTCCAGGGAGGGCAGTTCCATGGGCAGCCACTGCTGCAGAGCCTGAGTCAGCCCGGGCAGGCGGTTGGCAAACGACGTAACCTGTTGTATCAGGGCTGGAACCAGTACCAGTAGTGCGACCACAACGACGATTCCGATGATCAAAAACAGCAGGGCAACGGCCAGCCCTCGGGGTATCCCGTTGCGCTCCGCCCGAGCCATGGCCGGAGCAAAAATATAGGCGATCAGCAGCGCGGCGATAAACGGCGAGAGGATGCCGGAGAGACGATAGAGCAGCAGCACACCGACAGTGGCGGCGATGCCGCCGATGATCCAGTTTCTGTTCATGGTTGGACCCTGGGTTCAATTTTGGGTAGCAGGTGGAATTCCAGGGTTGATGGTGGCCAGGTGGCGGGGTTGCCCACCGGCAACAGCACGGCATCCAGCTCCACCCGGCGGGCCAGACTGGCCGCGTTACCCTGCAGTTTGAGTCGGAAAACCGCGGCTTCGCCGGTTAGGCGGTCTGGCTGCATGGATAACACCGGCTCAAGCTGTCCGATGTACTTGGTGGCTCTGGCGTAATCCACGAAGCTTTTGATGCCGCTGAGTTTCAGGCTGTATTCCGAACCGTGATCCGCCGGGTTTGAGACGTACTGCCGGGCGATCCGGTCTGTCAGCCCGTCGATGCCCTCTGTCAGCAGCCGGTTCAGACTGGCGGCATGGCTCTCCCAGCGGCTGGTTTCGCCACCCAGATGGAGGGTCCAGCGGGCTTGCCAGCCGCTGGCGGTCTGCTCGGCCCGGGCAATCACCAGAGCGTCTGGCTGATAGCGCTGGGACGCCAGCTTTATCGGGCTCGGATCGTCGAGCCAGACGTCCGAAAGGGCCACCCCGACCCGGTCTTCCAGATCAAGCAGAGGCAGAATCAGGGGCAGTCCGCGTCGTTTCGCCGCCTGCTCCAGTAGTGAAAAGGCGTCACTGTCTGGTCCGACCAGCTGACGTTGGCCCTGCTGTTGCAGGGCAAGCCAGAGCAGGGTGGCGGGGCGGGATTCCGGCCATAGTGGTATCTGGTAGTCCCGCATCACCGCTCTGATCCGGTTTGGATCGAAATTGAGCTGCAGTTGCAGATCCGTACCGCTTTCGCTCTCCGGCAGGGTTTTGTATTCGTAACTCGCCAGATACTGCTCCGGCTCTTTCAGGATCAGGCCGATCGCGTAATGGCGGGTGATGGTGCTATCCCCGGAGAGTCTGACGAGAATCTCCGCCAGCCCCGCTTTCACGGCTCCAGCCCGTGCAATCTCATCCTGATTAACCACCGGGACCCGGCTACTGTAGAGGGTCTCGGCCTGCGGCGTGCCGACACAAAAAAGCCAACAGAGCAGCAGCATCGGAAGCCGACGGCAGATGTCAATATAGGCAGGTTTGGGGTCAGGGGCTAACATAGCGCCAGTGTGCCTGAGAGCTACAAGGAATTGTGATGCCCGAGTCCGGGAAAACCAATAATTTAACCTACCGCGACGCAGGGGTGGATATCGATACGGGTAACCGCCTGGTCGAGCGGATCAAACCCCTTATCAAACGGACCCGGCGCCCTGGTGTGCTCGGTGGCCTGGGTGGTTTTGGCGGCCTGTTTGAGCTGGCCGCAGGCCGCTACCGGGAGCCGGTGCTGGTCGCGGGTACCGACGGCGTGGGCACCAAGCTCCGGCTGGCGATTGATCTCGGCATCCACGACACAATCGGTATCGATCTGGTCGCCATGTGCGTCAACGATGTGGTGGTTCAGGGGGCCGAACCCCTGTTTTTCCTCGACTACTTCGCCACCGGGTCGCTGGATCTTGATGTGGCAACCGCTGTGGTCGAGGGCATCGCCCGGGGTTGCGAGTTGGCCGGGGCCGCCCTGATCGGTGGTGAGACCGCTGAGATGCCCGGCATGTATCAGTCCGGAGACTACGATCTCGCGGGGTTCTGTGTCGGCGCGGTGGAGAAGTCTGAGCTGATCGACGGCAGTCGGGTGGCCCCCGGCGACTGTCTGCTCGGACTGGCCTCCTCCGGGCCCCACGCCAATGGTTACTCCCTGATTCGGCGGGTGCTGGAGGTGGCTGATGTGGATCTCGGCCAGGCGCTTGACGGTACCCCGTTAGGGGAGCTGTTGCTGGCCCCCACCCATATCTACGTTCGCAGTCTGCTGGCGCTGATAGAACAGTGTCCGGTCCACGCCCTGGCCCATATCACCGGTGGTGGTCTGCTGGAGAATCTGCCCCGGGTGCTGCCGACCGGGACCCGGGCCCGGATTGACCCGGAGAGCTGGCCCCAGCCCCCGGTTTTCGGTTGGCTGCAACAGGCAGGCGGCATCGCGTCTCTGGAGATGTATCGCACCTTCAACTGCGGCATCGGCATGGTGGTCTGTCTGCCGGAGGCGGTGGCTGAGCAGGCCTGTTCGGTGTTAACCGCAGCGGGTGAACAGGTCTGGCGCATCGGTGTTATCGAGGCGGCCAAGCAAAAGAGTACGGCGCCGGAGGTGACCTTCGAGGGCCTGGGGTGACAGCCTCCCTCAAGGCGGTTGTGCTGATCTCCGGTCGGGGTAGTAATCTGCTGGCCATCGCCGATGCCATTGAGGCCGGGCAGCTGCAGGCAAAGATCGCTCTGGTGCTCAGTAACCGGCCGGATGCCGCAGGGCTGGAGCTAGCGGCTGCCCGGGGTCTGGCCACTGCGGTGGTGGACCATCGGGACTTCTCCAGCCGGGCGGAATTTGATCTGGCGCTACAGTCTGTAATCGACGGGGTTAATCCGGATGTTGTGGTGCTGGCCGGGTTTATGCGGATCCTGGGTGCGGCCTTTGTCACACATTTTTTGGGTCGATTGGTGAACATTCACCCCTCTCTGCTGCCTGACTATCCGGGCCTGAATACCCACCGGCGGGCGTTGGAGGCGGCGGAGGCCACCCACGGCTGCAGCGTGCATTATGTGATCCCGGAGCTGGATGCGGGGCCGGTCATACTGCAATCCGTGGTGCCGGTGTTGCCGACAGACTCGGTGGAGAGTTTGGCCGAGCGGGTGCTGGTGGCTGAACACCTGGCCTATCCCCGGGCCCTGGAGCTGATTGCGGCGGGGCGAGTCTGTTTGCAGAGTGGTGAGGTTTGGCTCGATGGCAGACCGGCCAGACCGGAGGATAAAGTGAGATGATTGAATGAAACGTCGACAGTTTCTTAAGCTGGGTTTGTCAGGGCTGGTATTGGCCAGGGTCAGGCCACTGGCCGCCTGGCCCCTGGATCAGGGTGGCTCGATCCTGCAGCTGCGCTACCGGGTGAGTGAGCGGGGGACCGCCCTGGGTGAGGCCACTATCGACTACCGGGTGGATGGGGATCGTTACGAGATCAAATCCCACGTGGTGCCGAAAGGCAGGGCGGCGCTGCTGTTCAGTGTCGAGATGAATGAGGTGAGTCGCGGCTGCTGGCTCGATGGTGAGCCACGGCCCCTGACCTATTCTTACCAGCGCACAGGCCTAAAGTCGTTGGAGCGGCATTATCAATTTGATTACGAAGCGGGTCAGGTGCGGGTGTCTGATCGGGCGCCGCTGCCCCTTGAACTCGGGGTGCAGGACGAGCCCAGCCATCTTGTCAAGCTCAGTCAGGCTCTGCAGGCCGGTGCCGAGACCTCGAGCTTTCAGGTGTTGCACGGCAGCAAGGCGCAGATCTACGACTACCGTTTCGTCGCTGGCCCGGTGGAGCCTCTGACATTAGCGGGCCGGCAGTGGCAGGCTCGGCTAATCTCCCGGGAGACCAGTCGGGGGAAATACGATATGACCCTCTGGTGCGCCCCGGAGCTGGGCTATCTGCCGATCCGGCAGGTTCGGATTCACCGGGAGAAAAAGACCCGCTCAGAGCTGGAGTTGATCGGCTGGAAAGCCGACTGAGCTTAACTTATTCGCTGACCGCTTTACGCCGGTTCTGCAGGTAGGCGCTGCGGACGAAGGCGTAGGGATCCAGCGCGGATTCGTCCACCATCTCTCCGGCGTCCAGCAGACGGGCGCGGGTATCAACAATATCGAGGGCGATCATCTTGTCCCGCACGCCGGGTTCGTTGATGTTGTAGAGTGGATCTACCGCAACATTCAGCGGCAGCGTGGCGGTGCCCCGCAGGGTCCGCGGGCCGAGGAATGGCAGCACCAGATAGGGCCCTTCACCCAGCCCCCAGACGGCTGCGGTCTGGCCAAAATCCTCCTTGTGTTCGGTTAGGCCCAGTCCCGTGGCCGGGTCAAAAAACCCCAGAATACCCACAGTACTGTTGATAAACAGGCGGCCAAAGTCGGCTCCCGCCTGCTCAATCTTCCCCTGTGCCAGATCATTCACGATCACCAGGGGATAGGAGAAGTTGTCCAGAAAATTGGAGATGCGGCCCTGCACCGGGTCCGGTAGCAGCCAGTCATAGCCTTTTGCTACCGGTTTCATTACGTAGGTATCAAGGGTATCGTTAAAGCGGTAGATGGCCCGGTTTACCCCCTCCAGGGGGTCATGGACCACCTGCTCCAGTTCGCCGTCCTCCCACTCATCCCACTCCGTTTCCGGTTCAGCCAGTAGAGGCAGACCGATGAACAGCAGGGACGGCAGTAGCGCGAGGCGGAGCAGATTGGCAAACGGCGATGTTGGCATAGCGAAAACCTTGTTGATTATTGTTCGGCGCAAACGCCGCTATTAAGCGATTGCGCCGGATTATAGTTGACGGCCTGCGTGGAGAAAAGGCGGGTGTCTCCCGTCCCGCTCAGGGCCGCGGTAGCGTGACCCCGATCTGCCCCTGATACTTGCCGCTCCGATCCGCATAGGTGGTATCGCACTGTTCATCGCCCTCGAAGAAGAGCACCTGGGCGATGCCTTCGTTGGCGTAGATCTTCGCTGGCAGCGTTGTGGTGTTGGAGAACTCCAGAGTGGCGTGGCCCTCCCAGCCCGGCTCAAAGGGGGTGACATTGACGATAATGCCGCAGCGGGCGTAGGTGGATTTGCCGACGCAGACCGTGAGTACATTGGTGGGGATGCGCAGATACTCCACGGTGCGGGCGAGGGCAAAGGAGTTTGGCGGAATGATGCAGACATCGCTCTCCAGATCCACAAAGCTCTTCTGGTCAAATGCCTTGGGGTCAACGATGGCGGAGTTGATATTGGTGAATATCTTGAACTCCCGGGAGCAGCGGATATCGTAGCCATAACTGGAGGTGCCGTAGGAGATCAGCTTCTCCCCGGCTTCGTTGAGACGGACCTGTTGCGGCGCAAACGGCTCGATCATGCCCTGTTCCTCCGCCATGCGGCGGATCCAGCGATCAGATTTGATAGACATCCCGGGCTAATTCTCCAGTGGTCGCGATGCAGGTCGGGTTTATGTGCTGCCGACGGTAATGTCGGGGAAGGCTGAGGAGTAGTCTTTGCCGCGCAGGGCCAGCCGGGCGACGGCCCGCAGGGCGATC
Organism: Gammaproteobacteria bacterium; assembly: GCA_022014175.1. Lineage (GTDB taxonomy): Bacteria > Pseudomonadota > Gammaproteobacteria > Immundisolibacterales > JAKLLR01 > JAKLLR01. The sequence continues at coordinate 23,232 of JAKLLR010000009.1, forward strand.
TCCCGGTAGGCGGCAGCAACCGGGCCATCAGGGTCGGCAACTACTGTGGGGGTGCCGCAGTCTGCCTGCTCCCGGATATGGATATCCAGGGGCAGTTCCCCGAGCAGGTTCAGGTTGTTTTTCTCCGCCATGGCTCTGCCTCCACCGGTGCCGAACAGGGCCTCTCGCTCGCCGCAGTGGCTGCAGATGTGATAACTCATGTTTTCGATCACCCCAAGTACCGGGATTTTGACCTTCTCAAACATCCGGTAGCCCTTGACCGCGTCCAGCAGGGCAATGTCCTGGGGGGTAGTGACGATAATCGCGCCGCTCACCGGAATTTTCTGGGAGAGGGTCAGCTGAATGTCACCGGTCCCCGGGGGCATATCCACGATCAGATAGTCCAGGTCCTCCCACTTGGTGTCCCGGCTGATCTGATCCAGCGCCTGGGTGGCCATGGGGCCGCGCCAGATCATCGGCGCTTCGACGTCGGTCAGATAGCCGATGGACATGGACTGTACCCCATGGGCAATGATCGGCTGGATCATGGAGCCACCGGACTCCTCTGCCAGGCGGGGGCGTTGGCTTTGGGCGCCCAGCATCTGGGGCTGGCTCGGACCATAGATATCCGCATCAAGAATGCCGACCCGGGCACCGGCCTGGTGCAGTGCAATGGCCAGGTTAACCGCAGTGGTGGATTTGCCGACCCCCCCCTTGGCGGAGGAGACCACCAGCACGTTGCGGACTTCTGTAATTGCTGGCACCCCCTGCTGGATGCTATGGCTTTTGACTTTCCAGGTCAGATCCACTTCAGCCCGGTCGATGCTGCCCAGGCTTAGCAGCTTGTCAACGGCGGCTTTCCGCAGGGGTTCGCAGCCCCGTTCAGCTGGATAGCCGAGCTCCAGGGTCACCGCGACCCGACCGCCTTCGATACTGATTTTCTTGACTGTTTTGGCGGTGATCAGGTCCACCTGATTCAGGGGATCGATGACTTCAGACAGGGCAGCACTGACGGCTGCTTCGTTGATGCTGCTCATGCATCACTCCAATGCGTTGTTTCGTTACGAGACGAGAACAGAGTTGAGATCTGGCGGACCCGTTATCATACAAGAGATGGCGTCCTCCGTCGTGATATTCTTGCAGCCTCTGCCGGGGGTGTTGGCAGCCGATTTTCAGCCCCGTTGAATCATCTCTAAGCGACCCATCGAGCCCATGTCCCAAACAAGAAAAATACTGGTTACCAGTGCCCTGCCGTACGCCAACGGGCCGATCCATATCGGTCATCTGGTGGAGTATCTACAGACGGATATCTGGGTGCGAAGTATGCGTCAGCGGGGTCACGATGTGCTCTATTTCTGTGCCGATGATGCCCATGGCGCGCCGATTATGTTACGGGCGGAAGCAGAGGCGGTGACTCCGGAGCAACTGGTGGCCCGGGTGCATGGCGACCATAGGGCGGATTTCGCCGATTTTCTGATCGGATTCACTAACTACCACAGTACCCACTCAGCCGAGAACCGGGCGCTTGCCGAGGCGATCTATCTGCGTCTGCGGGATGGGGATCACATCGCCCGTCGCTCGGTGGAGCAGATGTTTGATCCCGAGAAAGGTATGTTTCTGGCGGATCGTTTTATCCGCGGTACCTGTCCGCGGTGCGGTGCGGATGATCAGTACGGCGATAACTGTGAGGTCTGTGGTGCCACCTACGAGCCGACGGAGCTGAAGAATCCGCGGTCAGCCCTGAGTGGTGCGACGCCTGAACAGCGTACATCCGAGCACTATTTCTTCAAGCTCGGGGACTTTTCGGATTTCCTCATTGGATGGAGCGGTTCCGGCCGGTTGCAGGAGGAGACCCGCAACAAGATTCAGGAGTGGTTTGACGTCGGCCTGCGGGATTGGGATATCTCCCGGGACGCCCCCTACTTCGGTTTTGAAATACCGGATGCGCCGGGCAAGTATTTTTATGTCTGGCTGGACGCCCCCATTGGCTATCTGGCGAGCCTCTGGGACTGGCTGAAGCGGGACACCCCGGAGACCACTCTGGCGCAGGTTCAGGCCAACTGGAATGAGCGGGAGATTGTACATTTTATCGGTAAGGATATTCTCTATTTCCATACTCTGTTCTGGCCGGCGATGCTTGAGGGCAGCGGGTTTGCCCCCCCGACAGCAGTTAACGCCCACGGTTTTCTTACCGTGAACGGCCAGAAGATGTCCAAGTCCCGGGGCACTTTCATCATGGCTCGGACTTATCTGGAGCACCTGCAGCCGGAGTACCTGCGTTACTACTTTGCCGCGCGTCTCGGTAGCGGTATTGATGATCTGGATCTGAGTCTGGACGACTTCCAGCAGCGGGTGAATAGCGATCTGGTGGGCAAGGTGGTCAACATCGCCTCCCGCTGCGCCGGTTTCATCACCAAAGGTTTCGATGGCCAGCTTGGACAAAAACTGGATGAACCGGCTCTGGTTGCAGAACTGGCGGCGGCGGGTGACGCCATCGGCGAGCTGTTCGAGGCCCGGGAGTTTGGTCGGGCGATGCGCGAAATCATGGCCTTGGCGGACCGGGCCAACCAGTATGTGGATGGGCGCAAACCCTGGGTGATCGCCAAGGAAGAGGGTCGCGAGGCTGAATTACAGGCAGTCTGTGCCACCGGACTCAATCTGTTTCGGCTGTTGATGGTCTATCTGCAGCCGGTACTGCCGGAGATGGCAGAGAAGGTAGAACGGTTTCTCAATACCCCCCTGACCTGGGATGGCCGCCACCAACCCCTGCTGGATCATACCGTTGAGAGGTTTGAACCCCTGATCACCCGGATCACGACGGCGCAGATCGAGGGGTTGCTGCAGGCGTCTCGCGAAAGTCTGGCTTAGCGCGTCGCCAGGTAGCCGGAGAGCCGGGCGACGCCCTCCTCCAGCCGCTCCATTGAGGTGGTGTAGCTGACCCGCAGATGTTCCAGCGCCCGGTGGGAACCGAAATCGATACCTGGGGTCATGGCAACGCCGGCCTCATTGAGCAGCTCAAGGCAGAAGTCACTGCTGTTGTGACTAAACTTCTGGCAACCCGGATAGAGATAGAAGGCCCCCTCCGGGGTTTTCGGCAGGTCGAAACCCAGCTCCCGCAGGGCTTTGGCCAGATAGTCCCTGCGAGCCTTGAAGATAAGCCGTCGCTCTTCGAGCAGGGCCATTACATCCGGTTCAAACGCCCGCAGCGCCGCGTGCTGGGCAATGGTGGGTGGTGAGATGAAAAGATTCTGGGCCAGTTTCTCCAGTGGCCGCAGATAGGCCGGGGGCGCGATCAGCCAGCCGAGCCGCCAGCCGGTCATACCGAAGAACTTCGAAAAGCTGTTGATAACGAAGAGGTCGTCGCTGTAACGCAGGGCTGTGCCGCTATCGCCGTCGTAGGTCAGGCCCTGATAGATCTCGTCCACGATCAGGTGCAGTTTCAGTCGGGCGCTGGTGGTCACAATCTCCCGCAGAGTGGCGTTAGGCACTGTGGTGCCGGTGGGATTGGATGGCGAGGCCAGCATCACCGCGCTGGTGCGGGAGGAGTGGCACTGTTCAATCAGATCGCCATTGAGCTGCCAGTTCGACTCCCTGTCCACCGGCACGCTGACCGGTGTGCCCCCTGCAAGACGGATAAAATTGCGGTTGCAGGGGTAGCCCGGGTCGGTGGTGATTACCTCCGAGCCGGGATCAATGAGTGCCCCCATCAGTAGCTGGAATGCGCCGGAGGCCCCTGGGGTGATGATGATCCGCTCCGGGGCGATTTCCACCCCGTGGCGACTCTGGTAAAACTCGGCAATCGCCTCCCGCAGGGGCGGTATGCCCAGAGCGAGAGTGTAATGGGTCTCCCCAGCCTGTAGTGCGGCAGTGCCGGCCTGGATCACGGCCTCCGGGCTGGGGAAATCCGGCTCGCCGACCTCCATGTGGACAATATCCCGGCCTTCAGCCTCCAGCCTGGCGGCCTGTCCCATCACCTCCATCACATGGAAAGGCGCGATCTGCGCCATGCGCTCAGCGATGCGGGGTTCCATCCGTTCTGACTCAGATACCCGAGTGCACCACGCCGCCATCCACATTCAGCAGCTGGCCGGTGACAAAGTCGCTCAGGGGCGATGCGAGGTAGATCACGCTGCCCACCAGATCGTCCGGCTGCTGGGGGCGCCCAAGGGGGCACATGGCGGCGATCTGATCCTGAAGGCCGTCGCTACCAGATGCCTGCATGATGTCGATGGAGGCTTGCGACAGGGTAAATCCCGGGGTGATGCAGTTGACCCGGATACCCCGTGGCCCCAGCTCCCGGGCGAGACAGCGAGCCATAGTGGCCACCGCCCCTTTGGAGGTAACGTAGTGCAGGATGCCTGGCATGCCCATGCCGATGGTGGCGGATGAGATATTAATGATCTTGCCGTAATTCTGACTGGTCATTTGCGGTGCGACGGCTTTCACGCACTGCCAGGTGCCCTTAACGTTGACTTCCATCATGCGGTCCCACTGCTCTTCGGTGATTTCGTCGAAGGGCATATTCAACCCCACGCCCGCATCACTGGATGTGGCACCGAAGAGGGCGGCATTGTTGACCAGAATATCGATCCGCCCGAATGCATCTACGGCTGCCGCGGCCATGGCTTGGGTGCTGGCGGAGTCTGCGATGTCGACGTGGACCCCGATAGCCGAGTCCGGACTGTTGGCGTTGATCTGCGTCACGGTCTCTGCAGTATCAATGATATCCGCCACCACCACTCTGGCCCCCTCGGCCGCAAGCCCCAGGCAGTAAGCCTGGCCGATGCCCCGGCCACCGCCGGTGACGATGGCAACTCTGTTATCCAGTTGTTTTGTCATACTTGATTCTCCTCGGTTTTTGAGCCGCTTATGGTGGCACAAAGCCACCCGGACGCCCACGGGAAGGCGCTAAATAGGGATGAACACAACCCCGGCGATGGTCTGCATCAGGTTCTTGATGTTGTGATTGCTGCGGTTAGCGGCAATTCTGGCGATGCTGTCCTGCTGGGCGATAATTTTTCCCAGCAGCCGTTCGAAGCTGTAGTTTTGCACCTCTCCGGGGCGGGAGTTGCTGAGCAGAAAGAGCTCGCCGGTGGGGCTCCGGTCATGGTTTATTTTCCAGGCGGCGATCTCCACATTGCGGGCGGAGTCATACAGCTTCTGGGCATCGATGTCATTCAGGGTGTAGAACGTCTGGCGATGGCCATAGGCCGACATGATCATGTCGGTCATGCCGGCGCAAAAGGCGTAGACCCGGTCACCGTGGAACTCCGGGTCAAACGCCAGTCGCATCGCTGCAATGTTTCTCTGGCCGCCTGTAGGGGTCCAGTCGATCTCTAACGGGTTATAAAAAATGGCCGCAAGCCGATCAGGCAGAATCTGGGCGGGCTGTTTTCGTAGCTCTCTGGGGTTCCGCTGGTAGAGCTTTTTGGTCAGCAGCTGTAGCTGTGTCAGGACCTGCTGCTGATGCGCCTCCATCACCATCGCCAGATCGGACTTGGCCACGTCCTGCACTTGAAACGGTCGGGCCGCAAGTTTTGCTGATCCACAGCCTGGGAGCAGAATCAGCAGCGCAACCAGGGCAACCACCCCAGCTGTTCTGTGGCCACGCTGATAACGGAGATTGCGGTCGATCAAGAGTTTGTTGGCGAACGAGGAATAGACTGGTACCGACAACTTTAGCAATATCCGATCAGAGCAGGACAGGGGGTGATAGAAATGATTACAGTTGAAGAGCTGATGGCAACGGAGATTTTAACCGTGGGTCCCGATGAGAGCGCCCATGCCGCTCATGAGTTGATGACGGCAAACCAGATTCGTCATCTGCCGGTGATTGATGACTCCGGGGTGTTGGTGGGGTTGATCACCGAGCGTGATCTGCTAGCGGCGAGCGTCTCGGTGCTGGCGGATCTCTCCCTGCAGGAGCGGGATGAAGTGGAAGCCGGCATCCCGGTCAAGGCCGTGATGAGTACCGAGTTGGTCTACGCGGATCTCGCTACCAGTCTGACCGAGGCGGCGGGCTATCTGCTCAAGAGTCCCCACGGTTGCCTGCCGGTGCTGGACAATGGCGCCCTCAAGGGCATCATCACAGAGACCGATTTTGTCGCCATGACCGCCCGCATTCTCGATGCCATGGGGCGGGGTAACAAAGCCTGAGCGGGGATCGGCTAGGCTGTCGCCGCTCTGACTCCTGCCCTCAGGCAAAATGGGGGCAAAACAACAGCGTGCGGAATCGATGCAGACTCAAATCCAAAGTGGCCCAATTGTTCCCCTGATTCTCTCCGGCGGCTCCGGCACCCGGCTCTGGCCCCTCTCCCGGGAGGCCTACCCCAAACAGCTGCTGCCTCTTTTGGGGCAGCAGAGCATGTTGCAGGAGACCTTGAAACGGCTCGACGGCCTGCCAGTGGACCCGCCGCTGCTGGTCTGTAACGAGGCCCACCGCTTTCTGGTGGCGGAGCAGCTGCGAGAGTTACAGATCACTGGGCAGATTTTGCTGGAACCCGCTGCACGCAACACGGCGCCCGCTGTGGCCCTCGGGGCGTTGCAGGCCTTGGTGGAGAGTGGTGATAGCGACCCACTGTTGCTGGTGTTGCCGGCGGACCATCTGATCCAGCACCCTGCGAAATTTCGGGCCGCCGTGTTGGCGGGGCTCTCTCTGGCGCGACAGGGGCACCTGGTGACCTTCGGCATTACCCCCAGTGAACCGGCGACGGGTTACGGTTACATCCGCCAGGGAGCTTCGCTGGGGTCAAATGGTTTTAAGGTGGATGCCTTCGTCGAGAAGCCCGATAGCGAGATGGCCACCGCATACATCGTACAGGGGGGGTATCTCTGGAACAGCGGCATGTTTCTGTTCAGTGCCCGGCGTTATCTGGATGAACTCAACCGTTACGCCCCGGAGATTGCGGCCGCCTGCCGCGCCGCCCACGCCGAGTCCACCGCTGATCTGGATTTTATCCGGGTGCCCGAGGCCACCTTTGCAGAATCGCCTTCAGACTCCATCGATTACGCGGTGATGGAGCATACCGACGACGCGGTGGTGGTGCCGATGGATGCGGGCTGGAGCGATCTGGGTTCCTGGAGCGCCCTGTTGGAGGCTGGCGAGACGGACGCCGAGGGCAATATGACAGAGGGTGATGTGCTCATCCATGACAGCCATAACAACTATCTGAGGGCGGATGGCCGTCTGCTGGCGGTGGTGGGTCTGGAGGAGCACATCGTGGTGGAGACTGCCGATGCGGTGCTGGTCGCCCCCCGGGACCGGGTGCAGGAGGTGAAGCAGATTGTCAATCGGCTGGTCGCCGACGGGCGGGATGAGGCCAGGGTCCATCGCCGGGTTTATCGCCCCTGGGGCAGTTATCAGTCGGTGGATGGCGCTCCCGGTTTTCAGGTAAAACGTATCATAGTGAACCCCGGCGCGCGCCTGTCGCTGCAGCGCCATCAGCAGCGGGCTGAACACTGGGTGGTAGTGCAGGGTACGGCCCGAATCACCCGGGACAAGGAGCGGTTTGATCTGCACAAGAATCAATCTACCTACATCCCCCTGGGTGCGGTCCATCGGCTGGAGAATCCCGGTTCAGAACCGCTGCACCTGATTGAAGTGCAGTCCGGGGATTATCTGGGTGAGGATGATATCGAACGGCTGGATGATCAATATGGTCGGCGTTAAGCTGTTGCCGAACAAATCAGGCCCCCTCAGTTCGGGCTAACTACAGGAGGAGGAAGAATAATGAAGCAGGCGAAACCCCGGGTGTTTGATCTCAGTGGTGCGGGCCTGAAGCCGGTGGTGCCCGGCTCGGTCTATATGCGGCACTATTTCGGCAGCGACATGAGTGTTGCCTTCTATCGAATGCAGCAGACCGCAGACGCGCCCCTCAGCGCGGCCCCCCACACGCATGGTGAGGAGCTGGCGATTCAGCTCAAAGGGGGCGCCACCCTGCAGGCGGGTGACAAGATCTATAGCCTACAGCAGGGAGATGTCTATCTGATCCCACCAGGGCTGGAGCATGGTGGCGGCGCCAGCGGCTTTGACGGCGACGAAGTTGAAGTGCTCTCACTGGTGACCCCGGCTCGACCGGAGTTCGGACCGGAGGATGAGGCCGGCTATTTCCCCACCCCGGGCAATGCCCCGCCCCCCACCGAATCAAAACCGGGTGACGTGCGGATTTTGTGTAATCTCAACGAACTCTCGCTGAAAGAGGTGGTGCCTGATCAGCTCTATATGCAGTTCTGGCATGGTGCCGAGAGCACGATTGCAATCACTCGGATGGTCCGCAGTGAAACCGGCATGGTGCCCCTGTCGGTGAATTGCCATCCGGAGGAGCTCTGTATCGCTTTCAGTGGTCGGCTCAATATGCGGGTGGAGGGCGAGGCGTACAGTTTTGGCCAAGGGGAGGCGTTCTGTATCCCCCCTTACATGAAACATGACGGTGAGTGCGTGACCGACGAGTGCCTGTTGCTTAGCTGGTATACCCCGGACCGTCGCGCGGAGTGGGGCGAAGAGAGCGACGAACTGCCCGCGTTCAGTTTTCTCGAAGAGTAAGGCCGATGCCGGGCTGGTCTATTTGGCGGTCGCCGGCCCGTCATTTTTCACGACATTCACCATCAGGTCGCTGAGCCGGGTGGTGCTGCCATCGACCTGGTGCTGGTAGACCGCTGTGAAGGCCAACACCCCGGCCAGATAGTCCCGGGTTTCGCCGAAGGAGATGGTCTCAATCCAGATGTCCGCGGGCAGACTCTGGTCTGATAGCCAGCGATCCACATTGTGGGGGCCCGCGTTGTAGGCGGCGGTGGCCAGTACCGGGTGGCCGTACTCCCCCATCAGCTGTGACAGGTAGGCGGTGCCGAAGCGGACATTGGTTTCCGGATCAAGCAGCTGGCGGGATGAGCTGAGCCTGGTGTTCAGGCGGCGCGCAACCTGCTGTCCGGTGGCGGGCATCAACTGCATCAGCCCCAGGGCACCAACCGGGGAGCGGGCGTCCGGTGCAAACAGGCTCTCCTTGCGGGCGATCGCAAAGGCCCAGGCGGGTTCGATCCGGTTTTTACCGGCGTAAGCGACGATGAGATCCTGGTAGGCCAGGGGAAAACGGAGGTTGAGGTCATCCCGGTGGCCGCTGGCACTGATGGTGCGGATGGCCTGATCAAACCAGCCCCACTCCCGGGCCAGCTGGGCAGCCTGCTGGAGATCAGTGGTATTGAGCGCCCGGGTTGCCAGCCGCCACTCCCGCCGGGCCTGAGTCAGCCGCTGTAGTCGGTGGAGCTCTCGGGCCCGTTGCATGGCTGGCAGGTGGGCCAGCGCGGTGAGCCCCACCGGGTCTGGGGAGACGGGGGTGTGCTGCATGCTGTAATCCAGCCCCAGCCGATCTGCGGCCAGAAAACCGTAGTAGTGGCGAATGCCCGCGAGGGTGCTGTAAATCCCTTTGGCCTCTTCGGTCTGATCCAGTGCAGCCAGGGCTCGGGCGCGCCAGTAGCGCCAGCGCAGATCGGTGCGCTCTTTCTCAGGCATCGCGTTGATGTAGGCGAGTACCGCTGGCCAGTCACCGGCCTTGAGGGCGACTCGAACCCGCCAGGCCCTGACGCTGGCATTCTGCTGTGCGGTCGGCACCCGACCAAGCCAGGCTTGGGCTTCGTAGCGGTGGGAGGTGGCCATGCCCAGGGCGATGGCGCGAAGAATGCGGCCTTTTTGCGATGGATTCAGACCCGGGTAATCGCTCACCCGTCGCCACAACGCTGCGGTTTTGATCTCGTCACGCAGGCCAAGCCGGGTCATGGCGTAGGCGGTGATCTCCCCCGCCCGGGGGTGGTCTCGCTGCAACTGCGGGTAGCGTTCAATGGTGTCGGGTTGTTCGTAGAGTGCGAGCCAGACATCAAGCCAGGCCCGGTCTGATGCGCTGAGATAGCGGCTCAGGAAGCGGGCCAGATCGGGCTGCCTGGCGGCGATTGCCAGCTCCACCCGTTGCCAGGCGAGGGCGGCGGTCAGGCCCCCGGACTGTCGCCAGGCTGCAAACAGGGGGTCGCAGACGGCCGGTTGAGAGCGACCGACCAGCCAGAGTTTTTCGATTTCATGCAGCGCCTGCCGGGGCTGCCCGGCCCGAAGGGTTGCGCGCCGGTGGTGACACTCCAGGGCTATGCTGCTGGATGGACGATAACTGGCCTGGAATGCCTCCCACTGCTGGTTTTGCGCCAGGGTCTCGAGCCAGGTTGCGTGCAGCTGAGCCGGTAGCGGTGTGTCAGCGTAGTCGGTTAGAAAATCCTCCACCTCCCGGGGCTTTAGTTGGGAGAGATTTCTGTGAAGTTCGGCGAAGCGCAGGTAGGGGTAGAGTGGATAGTCCCGCAGGGTTTCTGCCAGAGCATTGAAACGAGGGAGGTTATTGGTGGCGAGGGCCTGTTCCGCCTGAGTAAACCGGGTTCGCTGGTTTTCCAGGGTGGTGCCGGTATCCGGTGCGGCCAGGGCGGTGTGGATGTATGACACTAGCATTAGACCAGCCAGGAGGGTGTTCAGTGGGGCTGATCGGGGCATGGTGTCGTCGCTATTTGGTATCCATACTGATGTGGTAGCCCGCAAATTTGCGAATATTCACAACCCCGGCATCCATGATCAGGTACTGGCCTTTGATGCCCAGCAATTGTCCTCCAATCTCCGGCTGTTTGTCGAAGTTCAGGGCGTTTACTTTTTGCGGGTAGTCGGTCACCGGATAATTCAGGCGGGTTTCAGTGCACTCCAGCCACTCCACGTCACCATTGAGTTCGGCCACAGCGTGATTGATCTCCGTTGCCATTGTTGCGCGAAGCCGGTTCCGTTCCGAGACCAGATCAATCAACGGTGGCGGCCCTTTCAGCATCCGTTGCCAGTTGGTTTTGTCGGAGATCTCCAGGGCCAGGGTGATCTCCACCAGGCCGGAGTGGTAGCGGCTGGGCACCCGTAAAATCGGCAAGGCCTGGGTTGCCCCCTGGTCGATCCAGCGGGTTGGAATCTGGCTCTCCCGGGTGATGCCGATTTTCAGCCCGGAGGTATTGGCGAGGTAGATCACGTGGGGTTGCATGCAGTGGCTTAGCCCCCACTCCGGCTGGCGGCAGGTGCCCTGGTCGTAATGGCGCTTTTCCGGTCGCACGATACAGATGTCGCACACCGCAAGTCGCTGGGAGCAGGGCCAGCAATAACCCTGGTTAAAACTCTTGCTAATTTTGCGGTCACAGGCGATGCAGTTGATCCGACCCTTGAAGGTCAGCTGCAGCTCCCGGCCCAGCAGCGGATTCATCTCCAGCAGCTGGTCATCGAAGCGCATTTGGTAGCTCAGGAATTGCCCTGTCGCCACCGCCATCTTTCTTAAATTGCCCTGCATGGCGAAAAATAACGGGATTGTGGAACTATCGAAATGAGCCTCAGTCCTAACTCCCCGTGGAAGATGCCAGCTATTAGGGTAGCTTCCCTTGGATTGGCAGCATGGTGGCTGAATACTGCGTGCCGAATTATTTAACGTGATCAAAAGGACAGTGTAATGGCGAATAACATGAAAATGAAACCTCTCTCGGCGGCTCTGGGCGCGGCTCTGGTGACCGGCGTTGCGGGCATGAGCACGGCGTCCGCGGACAGCCTGTTTGGCATGGATGAACTCTCCAGCGGCTATATGCAGCTGGCAGAGGGTAGCTGCGGTGAAGGCAAGTGTGGTGCGAACAAAGCCAAAGAGGGCAGCTGCGGCGAAGGCAAAGCCAAGGAAGGTAGCTGCGGCGAAGGTAAAGCCAAAGAGGGCAGCTGTGGCGAAGGTAAAGCCAAGGAAGGTAGCTGCGGTGAAGGCAAAGCCAAGGAGGGTAGCTGTGGCGGCAAAAGCTGATTGAGCAGCGGCTGGTGAGTGCAACTCACGGAGAGATGCCTGGCGGTGCCGGGCTGGGACTGCGGCGGGCCCTCACGGGTCCGCTTGCGGACTCATCTGATGCTCCGACAGAGCTCGATTTTCTCGAAGTTGTGCCTGAGAACTGGCTCGGCCTTGGCGGACGTCTGGGTCGGGAGATTCGCTATTTCAGCGAGCGCTATCCGATGGTGGCCCATGGTCTCTCCCTCTCAATTGGCAGCCCCGCGCCGCTGGATGAGAAGCTGGTTCGTTCCATCAAGAGTTTTCTGGATGATCACAACATCATCCACTACACCGAGCATTTGAGTTACTGCAGCGACGAGGGTCATCTCTATGACCTGATGCCGATGCCTTTTACCGCTGAGGCGGTGAGTTACGTGGCCGACCGTATTCGCCGGGTTCAGGAGATTCTGGAGCGGCGTATAGCGATGGAGAATGTCTCCTACTATGCCGCCCCCGGCTCCGAAATGAGCGAGTCGGCGTTTGTCACCGCAGTACTGCAGGAGGCGGACTGCGACCTGCTGCTGGACGTCAACAATGTCTACGTGAACAGCGTTAATCACCGTTACGACCCACTGGATTACCTGCGAACCATGCCGGCGGAGCGGGTGGTTTATCTGCATGTGGCCGGACATTACCAGGAGGCGGAGGATTTGCTGGTGGATACCCATGGTGCTCCAGTGATTGACCCGGTCTGGGGGCTGTTACAACAGACTTATGAATGGTTTGGTCCGGTGTCGACCCTGCTGGAACGGGACTTCAATATTCCGCCCCTGCAGGAACTGTTCGGGGAGGTGGCCCGGATCCGCCAGCTACAGGCCGTCGTAGCCTCAGGGGAGCGAAAATATGTCGGTCACGGCTGATCTACCCCGATTCCAACAGCTGCAGAGAGATTTTGCCGCCCATGTGCGAGACCCGGAGAGCCACCCTGCCCCGGCGGACGTGGAGCCTCGGCGTATGGCGATCTACCGGACGCTCTTCTACAACAATGTGGAGGGGTTGCTGGCCAGCAATTTTCCGGTGCTACGGGCGGTTACGCCGGATGAACGCTGGCATGCCCTGGTGCGGGCGTTTTATCGCGGACACCGTTGTGAAACCCCCTACTTTCCCCGTATTGCGGAAGAGTTTCTCAATTACCTTGAAAATGAACGGGCTGAGCTACCAGGAGACCCCCCGTTTATGCGGGAGCTGGCCCACTACGAGTGGGTTGAACTGGCCCTGTTGATTGCGGACGACCCGGAATCGGATCCGCTGTTAGACCCGAATGCGGATCTGCTCCAGCACCCCCCGGTTTTATCACCCCTGGCCTGGCGGCTGGCCTATCGCTATCCGGTACACCAGATTCGGGCCGATCAGCTGCTTGATAGCGAGCCGATTCAGGTTACGACTCTGGCGGCCTACCGTAATCGTCAAGACAAGGTCGGTTTTCTGGAGACCAGCCCGGTGGTCGACCGCTTGCTGGTGCTGGTCGGAGAGCAGCCGAGCCTTAATGGTCAGCAGTTGCTGGAGCAGATCGCGGCAGAGCTCAATCACCCCGAGGTGGGTCAGTTCGTGATCGCCGGGGCGGCTGCGCTACAGCGGTTACTGGATCTTGAAATCGTATTGGGTGGCCGGGTTTCGGGCTAGGTCTCGGTCGCGTTGGGTTGTTCGACAAAGAAGACTAATCGGCAGGGGGGAGAGTTATGTCAGCTATCACGATAGTCAACCGTTTGCAGGATCTGCTGGACAAGTTTAGAGCAGCGGATTTTCTTGCGCCCTTGCTGCTGCGCGTCTATCTGGTACCCGTGTTCTGGATGGCGGGCAGTGAGAAATTCCACAATATGGAGTCCACCATTGAGTGGTTCGGTAATCCGGACTGGGGTCTGGGTCTGCCGTTCCCGGAACTGATGGCCTTTCTGGCCATGTCGTCTGAGCTCGGGGGCGCGGTGCTGCTGGCTGTGGGACTGGCCACCCGTTGGATCTCGCTTCCCCTGATGGTGACGATGATTGTCGCAATGGTGATGGTTCATCTCCAGAATGGCTGGTTGGCCATTGCGACCGGTAAGGGGCTGTTTGCCACAGAACGCAGCATGGAGGCGATCGAGCGGCTCGACCGGGCCAAATCGATTCTGCGGGAGCACGGCAACTACAGCTGGCTCACCGAGCATGGCAATTTCGTGATGTTGAACAACGGTATCGAGTTTGCGGCCACCTACTTCATTATGCTGCTGGCGCTGTTTTTTTACGGGGGAGGCCGCTACCTGAGTGCGGACTACTGGATCGCCCGGCGCTGGCGGGTTGTCTGATTACCAATTGTTGTGGTTGGCGGCTATGGGTTAAAAACCGCCTTGAGTGTCGCAAAAATATTGCTACCTGGGTCTCCCTGGGTTAGTGTCACTTTTGCGGGAACGCCCCGCATCTGATCCCGACCCAAGACGCCTGCCCCTGGCGCCAGGAGACAGCTGGTCGATCAGGGCCACAGCGGCATCAAACGGGTGCCGAGATCTGCTACAGCGTCCTGGGCGATTGGCAAAACCCTAGACTGCCGACCGAGGTTATCTGGTCAGCGACCCCATGATGCCCCGTACAGCCGCGGGAATATCCGCCGGCAGCAGGACGATTTTGCCATTGTCGCTGGTGGCGAGTTGTTTGATCGCCTCCATGTATTTTTCACCCAGCAGATAGACCACAGGCAGCTCGTTCTGCTGCACAGCTTCCGTCACTTTCTGAATGGCGATCTGGCTGGCCTCTGCCAGTACCACCTGGGCTTTGGCGTCCCGTCGTGAGGCTTCGAGTCGGCCCTCGGCCTGGAGAATGGCGGCTTCCTTGTCACCCTCCGCCCGGGTCACCGTGGCCCGTCGCCCACGTTCTGCAGCCGCCTGCTCCTCCATGGCAGTCTGCATGGTCTGGGAGGGGTTGATGTCCTGGATCTCCACGGTCTTGAGAGTGATGCCCCAGTCAGCGATGTCATCAGAGATGGCGGTTTTGAGCTTGGCTTTGATCTGGTCCCTGGAGGAGAGGGCGTCATCAAGGGACATCTCACCGATGATGGCCCGCAGCGATGTTTGCACCAGGGTCTGGATGGCGATGATGTAATCCACCACGCCATAGACCGCTTTTTCCGGTGACATAATATTAATGTAGGCCACGGCGTTGGCGATAATCACTGCATTATCCCGGGTGATCACCTCCTGGCTTGGAATATCGAGCACGATGTCTTTGGTGGTGACTTTGTAGGCGACCGAGTCGATGTAGGGGATCAGTATATTGAGCCCCGGTCCCAGGGTTTGGTGGTATTTGCCCAGCCGCTGCACTACCCATTTGTTGCCCTGAGGGACCAGACGGACACCGAGCCCGATGGTGACAATCACCAGCAGTACCAGCGTGAAGACGATAGAGAGAGTAGCCATGGATTGCTCCTATAGTGGTGCTGCGGGCTGGCGGGTTTCGACGATCAGGGTATTGCCGGATACATCGGTGACATAGACTCGGTCACCGCTGGCGACAGGATCATTGCAGATAAAGGCCCATTCGTCGTCCCCCAGAAGAGGTGTGGAGAATCGCACCAGTCCACGCTGTTCTCCTTCTGGAACCCGCAAAACCTGGCCACTTTGGCCAAGTATGGCTTCCCGGGAGATGCCCGCTTTAGTGTGGTCGGCCATGCGCGGGCGCAGGTAGCGGAACCAGAGAAAAGTGAACAGGCTGGAGCCGATGGCCCAGATCAGCATCTGCAGCTGTAGATTCAAGCCGGGGGCCAGCCAGACAATGCCGCCGACCAGCAGCGCGCCCAGGCCGAACCAGAGTGCGGTGAAGCTGGGCAGGAAGATCTCTGCGATGATCAGCACCAGACCAATCAGCACCCAGTGCCAGTAGAGTAGTTGCAGCGCTTCCATGGGGCTCTCCAGGAGTCTGATCAGGACCTTGCCAGCGGAGTTGTGGCCTGGCGATATTCAAGATGAAGGGCCTGCATAGTCGGGGGGATGGTCACGGTAGTCAAGTGCCCCGGATCATTGCCCGGGGTCTAGCGGCCATCGCCGACAAAGGGGTTATTCTGGCGCTCCTCACCAAAGGTCGAGGTGGGGCCGTGGCCGGGAATAAAACGCACATCGTTGCCCAGAGGCCAGAGCCGCTCGCGGATGGCATTGACCAGAGTGGCATGGTCACCGCCGGGTAGATCACTGCGACCGATCGAACCCTGAAAAATGACGTCTCCAACCAGTGCGACCTGATCCTCCGGTACATAGAAAACTACGTGCCCCGGGGTGTGTCCCGGGCAGTGCAGCACATCCAGAGTGGTATTGCCGACCTGCACCTGGTCTCCCTGATGTAGCCAGCGCTGGGGGGTGAAGCTCTGTACATTGGCAAGGCCGAAACGCTCTGCCTGTTCCGGCAGGGCGTCAATCCAGTACTGATCGCTCGGTTCCGGGCCTTCGATGGGAATCTCCAGCTTTTCAGCAATCGCTGCAGCTGCCCCGGCGTGGTCCACATGGGCGTGAGTGATCAGGATCTTCTCCAGCGTGACCCCGGCGTCTGCAATGATAGTGAGCAGCCGGTCGATCTCGCCGCCCGGGTCAACCAGTGCCGCCCGGTTGCTCTCTTCGCAGATGATAAGGCTGCAGTTCTGCTGCAACGGGGTGACCGGGATAATCTGGTATTTCACGATGTTTCTGAACTCAATTGGCCCCGGCGCGGCGCCGGGAAAAGCAGAGCATTCAGTATACCGTGAGTGGCTTCAGGGCCTGCTGGCTTTGAGGCCGGCAGGCCCTGAACCGCAGCACGATCCGGGTTAGAGCCGGAACAGTCCGCCATCTACGCAGATGGT